>JAPOST010000007.1 GCA_026709535.1 Rhodospirillaceae bacterium | reverse complement strand
CTATCAGCGAGAGACGCGGCAGCGTTGCCGGGGATGTCGGCGCCCCGCTTCCGGCACTGGCGCAAACCAAAGCATGGACGCAAAACTTGATGGGGGAGCTTCAGGTTTGGAACTGTTTAGTAGGTGAGAGTTGGTTCCCTATGAACAGTGATGACGGCGGGATTCAACTGGTTGCCAGTGCCTCACAAGGCCCCTTTCGAATCTGGCACAAAACCGGGACAGTGGAAAACCGGCAAGAAAGTGTTCCGTTTGAAGTTGGCCAATATTCCTGGCATCAACACGGCAAGGGAATGGCAGCGTGGATTCAGAGTACATGATGAACTGGGGACATTCCATAACCGCACCTACCGGGAAACTAACCGCATCGCGCCGACCGGGGTGCTGGCTTTCCGATTGTTCTCCCATGACCGATAGCGTGCGATAACCGGACACACGGGGACGGCCTGCAGGCCGCCCTTCCGTTTACGCGCCCGGGTACGGAGTCTGTCGCACCTGACGGACGTTTCGGCGAGGTGCCGGCCGGCCAAGTGGACTTAGCCGGCGGTGGGTCCGGTACCGCGCGCTCTTCCAAGAGCGTCATCTGGCTCAGCAGCAAGGCGACGGCCACCAGACCGGTCACGCCCACAATGATGAAGGCGATACGCCAGTCCCCAGTCGTTACGTCACCGGTCCCTGTGCAGCCATCACACACGCCTGCGAATGGCGCCAAGCCACCATCCGTGTCTGTTCGATTGTCTGTCAAGCAGTTCGGGCTGGATTGTATCAAATTCCCCAATGATTGGGATCGTCAATCTCACGGGAAGCTGTCAGGTTCTTGTGATCGCCAACCGAACCATTTCGCCGATGCGATCAGCGACCTCGTCACGCATGTAGCCGTGGATCGGCAGCGCAAGGATGCACCTCGAAAGACCTTCGCTGACCGGAAGTGAACCCGGGCCATCGCCAAATCTGGCGTACGGCTCTTGGACATGCATCGGCTTGGGGTAGTAGATCGCTGTAGGAATGCTGGCTTCGGCCAGGCGACTCTGTACTCCGTCCCGATCATCTACCAGGATGCAGTATTGAGCAAAAGCGCTATGGGCGTCGGCATCGCGCTGCGGCGTGATGCAAATATCCGCCAGAAAGCTGTCATACCGATCCGCGAGCCGGTTACGCGCCTCGATCTCTCTGTCCAGCGACGGCAGCTTGGCAAGCAGAATTGCGGCCTGCAAAGTGTCCAGACGCGCGTTCAGGCCAACCTGATCGATTGCATATTTTTCGGCCCCTTGGCCATGGTTGCGTACGGAACGGACGCCAGCAGCGAGTTTTGCATCGTCCGTGAATACGGCACCGCCATCGCCATAGCAGCCAAGAGGTTTAGCCGGGAAGAAACTTGTCGCGGTCACCGGCGCCAGACTACCGACACGTCGGTTGCCGCGTCGGCCGCCAAAGCTTTGCGCCGCGTCGGCGAGCAAGAACAGTCCTTCCTTGTCCGCGATTTGGTTCAGTGCCGCATGCTCAGCAGGAAGCCCAAAAAGGTCGACCGGAATAATCGCGCGCGGCTTCAGTACTCCTTCCGCTCGTACGACATCGATTTTCGCCTCCAGGTCAGCCAAATCAATATTGAACGTTCGTGGATCGACATCAACAAATACGGGAGCAGCACCGAGGAGTAATGGCACTTCTGCCGTGGCCGTAAAGGTGAAGGCCGGCAGGAAAACGGCATCACCCTGGCCAATACCCTCCGCCAGCATCGGCGCGATCAGCGCGTCGGTTCCGCTCGACAGACCGATGGCATGATTCACGCCAGCGAAATCGGCCAGCGCGTCTTCCAGTTCGGTGATCTCGGGGCCGTTGACGAACTGGCAGTGCCTGAAGACTCCGGCAATCTGTGGTGCAATCACCTCCCTGAGCGCAGCATACTGCGCCTTGATCCCCGCGAATTCCAGGTCCGGCACGTCGGTGTCAGGAAGAAAGAAGGTCGCTTCAGGCGCTGATACTGTGTCAGATAAGAACGGTGACGCCATCTTTTTCACTGTATTTTCTCCGGTTCGGTCGGAATTCCGATCATCGCCCAATCCGCTCATCCGAGCGGCTGGCCCCAACCCCTTTGGCAAACTGCGCTGCCAATAACCGAGGCATGATCGGGAACGTCATTTGTCACGACTGCGCAGACTACGTTTATTGCATATTGCTCGCTTCTCACGTCGAAAACGATGGTCGCGTTTGCGCCAATAAAAGCCTTGCGGGGCAGGTGCATCGGCGTGAACCCGGTTTTGTGTTTGAGACCATCATATCCGCCAACGCAGCAGAACGTCCGCAAAGACGAAGCCGGACGCTTGAGTGCACTGAAGACGCCTCGACCGACGCGCTTGCCCAGCACAGCGAGCGACCCTGATAACCAGCCGCAACCCCGAAGGCTCCAGAGATCAATGACAAACGCCCAGGACGCTGGCCCTTCTCTTTGAATCCTGAGTCAATCGAAAACCGTCTTCAACGTTCCAACCGTGGGACGGTCAGTCAGGTCCAGATGGACTGGCGTTATGGCGGTATAGCCATTCATGACTGCCGCCAGGTCGGTATCGGGCTGGTTTGGCGCTTCGTCCCGCATCGGCCCGATCCAGTAATAAGGAACGCCACGCGGATCCCGGCGCTCTACCAGATGATCGCCGATCTTGCGACGGCCCAGGCCGACCACCTGCGTCCCTTTCACCGCTTTGGGGTCGCCGCTGGGGAAATTCACGTTGATCAGCACGCCGTCGGGCCAGCCGACATCCGCCAGTCGACGAATGATCTCGGGAGCGTAGGTTCTGGGAGTGTCCCAATCAGGGCGCCCACCATTTTTGAACAGCAGACTGAGCGCAATGGACGGAACCCCCATCAACACGCCTTCCATCGCCGCCGCAACAGTACCGGAATAGGTCAGGTCCTCGCCCAGGTTACCGCCACGATTAACTCCAGAAAGCACCAGTTCCGGCCGATGGTCCCTCAGCAGATGGCCAATCGCCATCAACACGCTGTCTGTGGGCGTACCATCCACCGAATACCGGCGTTCGGCCCTTTTGATCATTCTCAAGGGACGCCGGAGCGTCAGGGAATGCCCGGCACCGCTTTGTTCGACTTCCGGCGCCACGATCCAGACATCGTCGGACAGGCCTTGAGCGATCTCCAGCAGCACGCCGATGCCGGCCGCATTCACGCCATCATCGTTGGTGACCAAAATACGCGCCTTCGACAGATCGGAAATTCTGCCCGTCACGGCACTGGCGGACCAATGACGTCGATCCCCCCGCCCATGTAGGGACGCAACACTTCCGGCACCAGAATCGATCCGTCTCTCCGCTGATAATTTTCCAGGATCGCGATCAGGGTGCGGCCAACTGCCAAACCGGAGCCGTTGAGTGTGTGGACATAGCGAGTGCCCTTCTCGCCGACCGGGCGGAAGCGCGCGTTCATGCGCCGGGCTTGGAAGTCGCCGCAATTCGAACAACTGGAGATCTCGCGATAGGCCTGCTGTCCTGGCAACCAGACCTCCAGATCATATGTCTTGCGGGCTCCAAATCCCAGATCGCCGGTCGACAGCACCATCACGCGATAATGCAACCCCAGCCGCTTGAGGATTTCCTCGGCACAGGCAGTCATCCGCTCGTGCTCGTCGCCCGACTGGTCCGGATGGGTGATGCTGACCAGTTCGACCTTGGCGAACTGGTGCTGGCGCAGCATACCGCGGGTATCCCGACCGGCAGCGCCGGCTTCCGATCGAAAACACAACGTATGCGCCGTATAGCGCCGGGGCAGGCAATCTTCGTCTATGACCATCCCCGCCGGAATATTGGTCAATGGCACTTCAGCGGTCGGGATCAACCACATTCCTTCTTCCGTGCAGTACTGATCCTCTTCGAATTTTGGCAGTTGTCCAGTGCCGTACAACGCGTGATCACGCACCAGGACCGGCGGCGATACTTCGGTATAGGCGAACTCGCCAGTGTGGGTATTCAGCATGAATTGGGCGATGGCCCGCTCCAGGCGCGCCAACAGGCCGGACAGCAGGACAAACCGGGCGCCGCTCAGCTTTGCGGCCGTCTCGAAATCCATCTCACCAAGCGCTTCTCCGAGTTCGAAATGCTGCTTCGGTTCGAAGTCGAAACAAGGTTTCTCACCCGACTGACGCAACTCGACGTTGGCGTCTTCATCCTCGCCAAGCGGGACCCCGTCCGAGGGCAGGTTCGGCAGAGTTTCCAGGGCTGCCGTCAGATCGGCTTCGGCTTTCCTCTGACCCTCCTCCAGGACGCCCAGTCGGGCCTTCATCTCCCCAACCCTGGTGACAATCTCTGTGGCGTCATGACCCTGAGACTTTGCCTTGCCAATCTCCCTCGAAAGCGTGTTGCGCTCTGACTGCAGGACCTGCGCCTCGGTCTGGGCTTCCCGGCGCCGAGCATCAAGCATTATCAGCTCAGCGCTCTGAGGCGCCATCCCGCGCCGTTTCATACCTTCATCGAAGGCTTCGGGATTCTCTCTGATCCACCGAATGTCATGCATGGCTGGACTCAACGCGGAAAATCAGTCCTAGCACAGGATATAGCCGTGCCGGGCGCCAACATCCACTATCGCGGCCTGTCCGGGAAAATGGGTCGCGCAGCCGCAATACTATTCCGCCAGTTCCGCGTCCAGTTTGGCGTCTTCTTCTGCCCGTTTCTTTTCGATCATGCGCGCCAGGAAGATCGAGACTTCGTAGAGCAGCAGGATCGGAATCGCTAGACCGATCTGGCTGATGATATCTGGCGGCGTCAGGACTGCCGCCATGATGAAGACAAGGACAACCGCATACTTGCGAAATTTCGACAGACCCTTTGACGAGACGATTCCGACCTTGGCCAACAGGGTCAGGACGACCGGAAGCTGGAAGGCGATGCCGAAGGCAAAGATCAGCTTGATCGCCAAGGAAAGATATTCTTCGACTTTCGGCAGCAGTTCGATCCTTGAGCCGTTCTCGCCCGTATTCTGAAATGCCGCGAAGAACTCCCACGCCAGTGGCATGATGAAGTAATAGACCATTGCGCCGCCGGCGAAGAACAGGATCGGCGTCGCCATCAGGAAGGGCCGAAATGCCGCTTTCTCATTCGAATACAGACCCGGCGCCACGAACTTCCATATCTGGATGGCAAAGATCGGAAACGCCAGGAAAGCGGCCGCGTAGAAACCGATCTTGATCTCCGTGAAGAATACTTCGTACAGCTTGGTATAGATCAGCTTGGCGTTCTCGTTATCCTGCCGCAGGATATCCATCAGCGGCCTGGACAAGAAGTCGAAGATTTCCGAGGCAAAGAAGACGCACACGCCGAAGGCTGCCAGCAGCGCCACGACACACCACATCAATCGACGCCGCAGTTCGACCAGATGCTCCATCATGGTCATCCGGTTTTCTTCGGGATGATTCGAAGAACGGGTCTGGGACTCGTCGGTCAGGGCGTCAACATGCTCTTTGGAAAGCCCGTCGCCGTCTGACTCTGCGGCCGCTGCATCAACCTGCTCTTCTTCGACCTTCGGATCACCGTCGGCCGTCACGGGCGCAACTTTCGCTTGATCGGCGCATCGCGTCCGATGCGCCGCGAACTGTGGCGCGGACGGTCTTTGCGGGCGACCTTGCGGTGCCTGGGCCAGTTGCCGGCGCCCTCACCGGGCGTCACACGGCTCCAGGCCCGACCAGGCGACCAGTAGGAAGTGTAGTTGTCTTCGGAATCGTCACCCAGGCCGGCATGATCAAAATCGCCTGTCATGTCTTCGATACCGCTGAATTCGCTGGTCGCGGCGTCGGCTACCTTGTCGATATCTTCCTGAATCTTGTTGAGATCCGCTTCGCGTGCCAGATCATCCAATCCGGACCGGAATTCCCGCGAAAGGGCCTTCAGCCTGCCAACGCCTTCGGTCACGCCCTTGACCACTTTCGGCATATCCTTGGGGCCGACGATCAGCAACGTGATGACAGCGATAATCGCCATTTCCATCCAGCCGAGATCGAACATCGCCCCACCGTCGCGATCTGCGTTATCCTGCAGACATCATCGAGTCGCCGGCCCGGGCCGGCCCGACTGGTACCTGTCGGACAGCGCCTCCTCAGGCCTTCTTGGCTTCGTTCACCTTAGCGCTGGCCGTTTCACCGCCCTTGCTGTCGATGACCTTGGCGTCATCGCCGCTGCCGCCGGTCGAATCGTCTTCACCTTTCAGACCCTTGCGGAACTGGGTGATGCCGCTGCCCATGTCACGCATCAGCGCCGGGATCTTCCGGCCACCGAACAGCAGAAGCACGACGGCGACGATAATCAGGATTTGCCAAATGCTAAAGCCCATTCCCTGCCTCCCTGTCCGGCAGCCGCGCTGCATTCCGCTGCACCGCCATTGGCCCGCCGCGGCACCATGTCGGTACCAGAACGTGGTGACTTGTTATCATGGTTATGTAGCGTTTATCGCCGGAAAAACAAACACATGCGCCGAGTCTAGCGTCACCGCGACGCAATCGCCTTCCCGCGCTGCCATGGCTGTCGGAACCCGCGCAAACAAGTGCTCACCGGGTCGTTCAGCGTGCTCCAACACCATGAGGGATACGCTGCCGGTGACCCGACTTCGCAATACCTTGCCCGATACAGCGCCGTTTGTTCCCAAGCCGATACCTTCGTAGCGGATCATCACCTGAACAGGTTCCTTCGGCGCAAGACCGTTGGCAGGCACGGCGCCCCATCCCGTGTCGACAGTCCCGTCAGCCGAGACGATTCCGTTCAACTGATTGGAATCGAAAAGGAAATCGGCAACAAATGAATTTTCCGGCCGTGCGTAGATTGCATTCGGGTCGCCGAATTGCTCCAGCCTTCCGTCACGCATCACGCCAATCCGGTCGGCCACATACATCGCCTCTTCGGGGTCGTGGGTCACCAGCACCGCTGTCGTCCCGATTTCGCGCAATACCGACAACAGCGTATCAGCCAGATTGCGGCGCAATCGAGCATCCAGACTTGACAGGGGTTCGTCCAGCAGGATCATCGAAGGTGATGGTGCCAGCGCTCGAGCGAGCGCAATCCGCTGCTGCTGACCTCCGGACAATGTATGTGGAAAGGCCTTCGCCAGCGCCGCAACATCCAGTTGTTCCATCATTTCGCCAGCCCTCTTCCGTCGCGCCGAGGCGTCCAGGTGGCCAAGACCGAAGGCAACATTGTCCGCCGCGCTGAGATGCGGGAACAGGGCATAATCCTGAAACAGAAAACCGACTTCCCGCTTTTCCGGCGGCAGGTCGCGCCTTGGCGCCGCACTGACTACCTTGCCGCCGATGGAAATCTGTCCGGCCTGAATGGGCTCCAGCCCGGCGATCAACCGCAGCAACGTCGATTTTCCACAACCTGACGGACCCAATAGCGCCAGGATCTCGCCGTCCTCAATTTCCAGGGAGATCGATTCCAGCGCCGTCACGCGGTCAAACCGATGGCTCAAGCCCTGGATGGCCAGCGCAGGCTTCCGCACCAGTTCGGTCATGGTCGGGCGCTCACCGTGGTCGGGGCGGCCGCCTCGGCACCCCGCGGCCGGCTTGTCTTGCCCATGGCGCGCGACGGCAGGATGACCGGCAGAACGACAACAAGATCAACCACGGGTGTCGATGGCGCCGCCGCTGCAAGATATTCGTCGGTCGCATGTTCACAGGCGCCCTGCACCACGGTCGCTCTCATACAGAGCACCGGATATGTCTGCCATGAGCTGCCGGCAACATCGCTTGGGAATTTCTGCAAGGAATTTTGGGTCACGCAGGCCTTCGCATGCCATTTCAGCAAGAGACGCATTAGCATCTATGCAAGTGATTTGCAGTCGCAAAATTGCGCACCAAGCGGACACTGTTCTTGAGCAATGCGCAACAGATCGCGTTGATGAAGAGATTGGGGCAGAAAACTGTTTTCGTTGTCGCCCCGACGGGATCAGATTTTTGCGCCGGATAGGCGCCTAATCAGCAGGATTAGAACAAATGACGAACTGAAGACAACGAGACGCGTCCGCAAATATGCGACCCGGCCAGTCGATGGCGGTCATCAACAAAATCTCTACCGGCGCGGTGAGTGCGGTGTCGTATGGGCATAGCCAAGCGGTTGGCCTTGTTTCAGAGATCATGGTGTCATGTGCACGTTTCTGCCGCGTTAATCCTCCGACTCTTCGGAGGCCCGCTCGGTCTCTTCCGCTTCTTCGCTGACGACACCGTGAAACGCCTCGATCGCAGGTCGCTTGTCCAGCAGGCCTGATGCTTTCAGGTCCGATATACCCGGAAGGTCCTTGACATTCTCCAGCCCGAAATGATCCAGAAACGCCCGCGTCGTGATCCATGTGACTGGTCGCCCGGGTGTTTGCCGGCGGCGGCCCGGCTTGATCCAGCCTGCTTCCAGCAGGACATCCAGCGTACCACGACTTTGCCCGACGCCACGGATTTCCTCCATTTCCGCCCGCGTTACTGGCTGGTGGTAGGCAATGACCGCCAACGTCTCCACTGCTGCGCGCGACAGCTTCCGTGTCGTCGAACGTTCGACTTTCAGCGCTTCACTGAGATCCGGCGCTGTACGGAACGCCCAGGCATCGCCCGCCTTGTACAACTCAACGCCACGATTGGCATACAATCCACGCAACAGTGTCAGCGCTTGATCAAGCTGAGCCGGGTCCGGCAGGCGGCGGCCCAGTTCCGCTTCGCGCAACGGTTCGGTGGCAGAAAACAGAATGGCTTCAATCAGGCGGACGGCCTGACTGTCCGCCTTCATCCCGTCCTCGGCGATGTCGTCCGATCCGCTGACCATCGGGGTGCGACCTTCAGGATCTGTTCCCTGCTCCATATCGGCGCTCACGACTTTGCCCCCGATCTCAGCATGACGGGACCGAAAGACCGATCCTGCCGGATCCTGACCTCACCTGAGCGTGCCATCTCGAGAGTCGCCGCGAGAGTTGAGGCGACGGCGGAACGCACACTCAATCCTTCTCGCAGTTCCGGCGGCAGAAACTGTACCAGATCCGTCCAGTCGGGAACCTTTCCCAGCAGGGTTTTCAGGCGAGTCCGGGCGTCCTCTATAGACAGCAGTTCGGGCGGTTCGGCGATCCGCAGCACCGAATGCTCCACGCGTCGTCGATGGCCGGCATAGGCGTTCAACAACTCGAAGAGCGAGACATCGAAAATGACAGCCGAGACGACGGAGGTTTTCTCTGGAGCGCCCCGGGCGAAACGATCTTGTCCCAGTTGCGGGCGGGCCATCAGGCGACCGGCAACTTCGCGCAGCGCTTCCAGACGTTTGAGTTTGAACGTCAGGGCGGCTCCCATTTCAGCACTCGTGGGTTCATCAATCGATTCATCCCGCGGTAGCAGCAGACGCGATTTCAGGTAGGCAAGCCATGCTGCCATCACCAGATAGTCGGCCGCCAGTTCCAGACGCAGCGCCCGCGCCTGGGTAATGAACGCGAGATACTGGTCGGCAAGTTCCAGGATCGAAATCTTGGTGATATCAACCTTCTGGTCCCGCGCCAAGGTCAGCAAGAGGTCCAGCGGTCCTTCAAAACCGTCCAGATCCAGAACGAGCCGATTGTCGGTCCGGCCCGGTCTATCCTCATCCATTTCGAATTCGTCGTCCATCGATCCAGACTTCGGTTAGGGCATCAGTTAGGGCCGAAGTTTCCGGGCGCATGCCCTTCGCAGCTGGCCACCTGATGCGCCTCAGCCCCCAAAACGGCCTTGTACGGGATATAGACCGCCGTGTTGTAATGTCTGTCCAGCAACAGGCCGTAATCAATACAGACATGCTGCCCGATATGGAGC
>JAPOST010000045.1 GCA_026709535.1 Rhodospirillaceae bacterium | reverse complement strand
AAATCACTGATCATGAACGATGGGAAGCTCGAATCCGGTTAGGGTGGAAACGCTCTAGCGCTGCAGCAAACAATGTCAGGACGAACTGTTCCGTCAGGTGACCGTAGACAACCATGACAATCGACGGCGGGATCAGCATCCCGAGGGTGCCGCCAGCCGCGATGGATCCAGAAGCCAGCCGACGCGAGTAATTTCGGGCAACCATCTCCGGCATGGCAACCTTGGTCATGGTCGCAGCGGTGGCGAGCGATGAGCCAGAAACGGCCCCGAAACCGGCGCAGGCGCCGATCGTTGCATATGCCAGGCCGCCGGGGCGGTGGCCTAGAAAGGCAAAGACGAGGCGGAACAGATCACTCGAAAGGCCCGCCGCACTTGCGAAGGACCCCATCAAGATAAACAGCGGCAGAATAATCAGGTCACGGTTGCTAAAGGTCGACGAAGGCTGGGCTGATAGCAGCGAAAGCGCTGCGTGCAAATCGATCGCGAAAGCAACGCCAATCAATCCCGACAACCCCATCGCTACACCGATGGGTATGTGCAAGGCGATCAAGACAAAGAGCAGCCCAAAGGACAGGATGCCGATCATGACGAGGTCCACTAGCGGACCTCACAGAAAGTAGGCCAGCACCAGGTCACAAGACCGACCTCAGGCAATTCCGGCTCGTTCGTCTCCAGACACAAATAGTTCGACAAGATGGGCGAGAGCGCTCAGCCCGATCAAGATCGTGGCCCCATACCACCATGGGGCAACCGGCCATCCGAGGACAGAGAGCTGGCGATTTTCCTCCGCCATCTCGTAGCTGTGCAGCAAAAGGTAATAGGCGATTGCCCCCATGAAAATGGTCATGGACAACGCTCCGATCCAGTCAAAGATTTTGCTTGCGCGCGGCCCAAGAACATAACCTGCGACTGGCAGGGAGACATGTGCGGCCGCACTGGATCCGGCGACGAACGACGCAGCTGCAATCAGGATAATTGCGGTGCCGGCTATATCCATTGCGCCGTGAATAGGCTGCGAGAAAAACCAGCGCATCAATACATCGCACACCGTCACCAAGGCGACCAAGAACAGGCCCATCATTGACGCAATGGCCGTAGTGCGGGTCAGAGTTCGGTGGAACGATGCGAGCGGGCCGGCTTTTTCCGGGCGCGTCGACGCTGCAGGTTTGATGTTATCCGCCATGAACTCAAATCGCCATCCGCCTCCCTTGGCCTGCGCAAGCCCCAATCGGTGAGCGGGCAGTCTTTCTTACAAGGTAGGCCGCCGGGTCCACCGATTTTAAGGGCTAGTTATTCCCGCGCACTTCCTTCAACGCCTTTTCATAAGCCTGCCAGCGCGCTTCTCCTACCATCTTGCGCAGATCGGCATTGATGCCTGCAAAGGCTTCTTTCATCGCTCTCCGATCGGCGGCGGAGACCGGCGTGTAGATGGTGCCGTCGGTAATCTTCACCTTGGCGATGGAGGCCGCAGTCGCTTTATCCGAAGCCGCACCCTGCAACTGTGACATTAGAGCAAGGCCTTCCGGCACAAGCCTCTTTACCTTGTCTGGAAGTGCCTCGTAGACCTTCTTGTTCATCGCCACCATGATCGGCAAGACGCCCAGCGACGTGTGAAAGTGACTCTTGGTAACCTTGAGAATCTTGAACGTCTTGGCAGCGTTCCATTCCGAAACGGACCCATCAAGCAAGCCGCGGGAAATGTTCTCGGCTATCTTGGTGACGCGCATGCCAACCGGCGTGGCGCCGAGGGCCGTGACAATCCGGTTCTGCACTCGGCCGCCAGCACGGAGTTTCATGCCTCTCAGGTCCGCAATTGTCTTGACCGGCTTGACCGTATGGATGGAATAGGCACCGGTGGTGAAGACGCCCAGAACCTTGATCTTGTCCAGATTCCGGATCAGGCCTGCCTTGTACAGCTGCCATGCCGCATAGGATCCCTCCGTCGAATTCCGTGCCATATTCGGTGCCTGGAAAAGGTCAAAATCCGGGAAGGTTCCAGGTGTGTAGCTGGGCACTACAAAGCCGATGTCCATGATGCCGGAACGTACCAGCTTATACTGTTCACGGGGGTTTCGGCCCAGCGTGCCGCCGAAGAAGAACTTCACCTTGACTGCACCCGCTGATTTTTCTTTGAGCCACTTCGCCCAAGGCCTTAGAACCTTGCCAACCACATTGGCGCGGTCACTGAAAAACACGCCGAAACGAACCTCCTTTGCTTCAGCCATGGCAATTGCCGGCGCGGCTACCAGAAGCGCGGTGCCTAGACCAACTGTCGTCAGTACTCGTGTCATAGTTTCATCCCTATCGTTGGTATCGGGCGTTAGCATCGGAAAGAAGCAGTTGCACAGTTAGTTCGCTTGTGCAAGTTCGGAATTGGTCGGCGAGGCGCTGGAAACCGGGTGCCACTCACTAGGTTGGCCGATTGTTTTGCTGCCCGGGGCAGCAATATTTTGGTTCAAATCATAGGAGGATTCATATTCCAACGCATTGCTGACGTCGTTATTCCATCGGGCACGGTTTAGAGCACATGCGTCCATTTTTGGGTTTCGACAGAGGCGATGCCGTCCGGAAGTTGACGGTTTGGCGCTGGCGCTGGCCGTGGAACCGATCGACCTGGAGGGGCTGTTTCGAGACCTTGTAGAGTTCCTCGATTCCCCACCGTCAATGATAGAGGTCCGCAAGGTCGTCGACGGTGATGTGGTCGCCGTCGAGCAGGGTCGTAGCGAGATGGCAGGTGGAGGCGCCGGTCTCGCAGCGGACCAGCCGGATGTCGCGGGGATCAAGGTGCGTGCCGGCGTGGCGTCGGGCAAGCTTGCGTTGCGTGTCCGGTCCTAGGCTGGCCGTGACGATGGTTTCCTTCAGGCTGTCCTTGATGAGGGGCCTGAAGGCGGCGGCGCTGTTATCCTAGAGCCGGAAGATCGGGTGGGCGCCGGTGCGCACGATGGCGTGGAAGAGTTCAAAGAAGAAGTATCCCCGGTCGAGGACCACGATGTCTTCGGCCTCAAGGGCATGGAGGTGCCCGAGGGCGGCGGTGCGTCCGAAAGCCCGCGCGCGCAAAGCGCGCCTCATCCGAACGACAATGACTGTCGCAGGTCATAGCAAGCGCAAGAAGACGACGGCCCTGTCCTCTCCCGGCTCCGCTGCGCCAGGATCGCCCGCATTGAAATCTCCACACACCAGAATCGCAGCGTCCATACCTACCAGTCAATCCAAGCCACGCATTTGAATTAGAAACCGAGCCCTTAGAGCTTGTTCCTTCAGTCTCGTTTGGCCTCGCGCTGTGTTATTCTGCCGGGCGTTTGACCACCGAAGATGGAGGATACCCTAGCCTGGACCGAAGCCACCCGACCGCAGCATGGCCGGGCGCCTGATGATCGGCAAGACGATCTGACGGATGCGGCGGGGGCGCTGATTGCCCCGCCGGTCCCGGCCCAGGGCCGGATGGGCCGCCCCCGGGCGACGGACCCTCGACGGGATCCGGTCCCTGCTGTCGTCGGGGTGCCAGTGGCGGCGCAGGCCGCCCTGTCATCCGCCGTTCTCCACGGTTCGGAACTGTTTCTACGCCTGACGCCGACGGGGGCGATCATCGACAGTCCATCGGTGAAGACGACGGAAAGCGGCGGGCCCTCGGGGTACGATGCGGGCAAGAAGATCAGGGGACGGAAGCGGCACCTCGCGGTGGACGTGGAAGGCCGCCCGATCTGCCCCCCGCCGACGTGCAGGCTCGGGGGGTCTCGAAGGTGTTTGCCGATGGCGGGACCAGGGGCAGCACGCGGCGGGACCGACTGAAGGAACTCACGTTTCCGGACCTCCTGGAGATCGTGGAGCGGACCTTCGCCCGGAGCGTTCCCTGGCCCGGGTACAACTCGCCACCTGCCGCTTCCTGATGCGCAGGGTCGCACGAGGACCAAGCCAAGGATGCGAGGCTGGTGGCGCAACTGACTCCATCACACCGCCGAACGGCGAAACGCGCCGTCTGACCAGAGAACATCCCTGACCAAACCGCCTGAAGGCGGCGCCCATTCTATGAATTTGCTGCAGGGTCTCGGCGGCAAGGCTTCGGTTATTCAGCGAGTAATAATCGACCGTGGGGAGAGTCTGCATCCAACGCCTTCTGATTTCATTTTGTGCTTGTAGAGGTCAATTTGCGGCGCACTATTTTGTTCAAAGGGCTGCGGGGAAGCGCTTCGAGAATTTGTAAACGCTCGGGAAATTTGTACTGTGCCAATCCCTGCTCGGTCAAGAATTCGGCGAGGCTCTCTAGGCTGATCTCGGCCCCTTCTTCCGGCACGACATACGCGCAGACGCGCTCACCCAGCCGATCGTCTGGATAACCGGCTACGGCAGCGTCTTTTAGCAGCGGATGCTTGGACAGGAGGGAATCCAATTCCAACGGTGAGATATTCATGCCACCCCGGATAATCATCTCGCGCTTGCGTCCGACAAATCTGTAGTAGCGCGGTCCGGATGCATCTTCCGCAATCTCGAACAGGTCGCCGGATGAATAGTATCCTTCATCGTCGAACACATCACGAATAACTGTCCCTCTGCGGAAATATCCGGGAAAGACCGAAGGCCCTCGGATGATCAGTTCGCCGACCCGGCCAGGCTCATCGATTTCCTTGCCCGTCTCGACATTCAGCAACTTGGTCTCACTCCAGTTCATTGCCGGGTTTCGCCAGGCAAACCGACTGTGCCCGGCGCGTGGAAAAAACCGGGCGCGAGCCTCTGGATCCGCAACGTCGTCAATACCTGACGTAAGCGAAACGCCTTCGTTGGAGCCGAAAAAATTGGTAACCGTGACGTTTAATTCCCTTTCGAAAACCCTCATCATCCATGCATCCGGCGGGGCTGAGCCGGTCCCGATGCCGTCCAGTTCGCCAAGATCCAACGACGCCAGAAGTTTCTTGTCGCGAGCAATCCGATTGAGCAGAGCGGGAGCAACGACCGTGTAATTGATGTGTTCGCTCTTTAGCTGATCCAGAAAGCCGTCAAGATCGAAAGGATGATGCAGGACAAACGTGCCACACGTAATCAGCCATGGCATCCAGATTCCGCCGATGGATGCCATATTGACAGTCGGAAACGGGTTCAGCAGACGACACCCATCCCGTAACCGCCCTCCCGCGACAATTCCCTTGCCGGTGGTCATCCAGTTGTTGTGCGTGCGCGGTACTCCCTTCGGCTTCGCTTCGGTACCGGAAGTCCAGCAAATCGAAAAAATCTCGTCTGGCGACACCTGAGCCGCCTTGACGCTTTCTCCTTCTTGGCCTTGGGCTCTCTCCGCCAGCCGCGCTTCCAGATCGATTGCGCCCGGATTTCGGCTGCACCCCCACGCATAGACCCGCACCGGTGGACCGGAGGGCCTAGTCAGAAAGAATTCGACGTGATCAAAGCCCTTGAAGTTCGACGTTGTAAAACAGGCGGTGGCTCCCGATATCTCGAGGACGTCGGCGATTTCCTTGTGTCGATATTGAATCGGGATGGGGCTGATGACAAGACCGAGTTTGGCCGCCGCCAGATACAATTCGATCTGCTCTGCGACGTTCGGCAATTGCACAACAATAACGTCATCTTTTTCAAAGCCATCCGATACCAAGACTGCGGCGAGCCGGTCTGCCGCCTCGGCCAAGTCCCGATAGGTCAATCGCTTCGGCGTCCCTACGGTGAATGTTGGCCGGCGCGGATCGTCGATGACAGCGTCACGTTCCGGCATCGCTTGACAATTTGCGATGAAACGTTGCCACACGGTCTCGTCACCCCAAGCACCCAATGCCCTGTATCGCTCAATCACATCGGGCAAAAACGGCGTCATCGACAGTTCTCCGAAATCGGCCCTTTGACGACAAAGGCCAAGCGGGTCGCGCAGCCCGCTCAGACGAATTGAGCGTATTCAGACTCGAAGCGGGCAACCAGATCCCGAACGGACAGCGTACCGTCAATTGCTCCGACGCCTTGACCTGCCGACCAGATGCCTTTCCAAGGCTTCGCTTCCATATCTTTTTGTCCCGTAAAGTTCATTTTCGCTTTCTTGTCGATGAGATCGTCTGGATTGATTCCTTGGGCTTCAATGCTAGGCCGCAGCATGTTGGCGTTCGCGCCCGTAAATGCCTTGGTCACGACCAAGTCCTGCGCGCTACATTCAGTGAGCAGTTGCCGATGCTGTGGGTCGGCCAAGCTTTCCTCCGTAGCGATGAAGCTGGTGCCGACATACGCGAAGTCGGCACCGAGAATCTTACACGCTCGAACCGCGTTTCCTGTCGCGATTCCGCCAGCAAGCGCAATATAGCCATCCCAGAACCGGCGCACTTCTTCAACGAAGGCAAAATGGCAAAGGTCGCCCGTGTGGCCGCCGGCACCAGCGCACACGAGTACGAGGCCATCAACGCCGGTGCTTGCAGCTTTCCGCGCGAGCGATACGCTGTTCACGTCCGCAAACACCAAACCGCCGTAGCTATGGACATTGGTAACCACACGCTTCGGGCTTCCCAATGCGGTGATAACTATCGGCGCCCGATACTGAATGATCAGTTCAAGATCTTCAGGCAGGCGTGAATTGGTGGAATGAACCACGAGGTTGGCAGCCCAAGGCGCAACGCGCCTCGCAGGGTCTTCAGCCTGTGCTTCGGCAAGCCTGCCAGTGATCTCCTCCATCCATCGTTTTAGGCCTTCGACGGTTCGGCAATTGGGCGTCGGAAAGGCACCGACGATGCCGGCCTTGCAGGCTTCGACAACTAGGTCGGGGCCCGAAACGAGAAACATCGGCGCTGCAAACATCGGCAACGAAAGCGATTGCAGCGCTTCTGCAGGAGTCATGGCCTGACCCAACCCAAATCTTCACCGCGCATCCATGTCGTATGAAATCCCATCGGAATGCGCTGAGGAATCTTGATTCGTGCGATCGGGCCGTCACTCAAATTCTGGGCATCGAACAGATGGCATTCGGATTGCCAAGTCGACGTGTCGGTGACGAAGGTGACGACATACCCGTCATCCTCCTGGTCGTTTGCCGTTGCCCCGACTTTCGGCGCAAAAGGCGCCTCGTTACCGTAGCAGTTCTCACCATAATCCCAATGTTCGTACGATCCAGTCTCGGTATCGTACTTTACCAAACCGTCGAAGGTTTGGCAGCGACCCGTCACGCTGCCTGGCGTACGGTCCATCGGTGGGATGAACTGGTTGTAGCAATAGCGCGACCTCAATCCTGCATACAGTGGATTAATCGTTGGAAATTCCGTGTTCAGATCGTCGATACAGTGTTCACGGGTTTCACCAGTCTTCAGGTTGAAGCGCCAGCGATGCAGCATATGAGTGCGCTGGCGGAGCGACAGCATGGAAGCCAAGCCCTCATTCGCTGGATCACGCTCATAGCCGGGATTCGGCTGGCGACATCCATCCATGACGATCCAGTCGCCATCTTCCCAGCAATTGACGATGTGCAGAACGTAGCAGGAATCAGCCTCGAACCACCGAACCTCGTCCTTCCGGCCATAGCGTGGAATAACCCCGAAACGTGCTGGCAGATCCGGATGGAAGCGCACCTGCCGCTTGTTCGCAGTATCCAGCAAATCGACATCCTGGAAGAAGGGTAGATCGTGGAGGATGGAGTGATTCTCCGTCATCCCGATATCGTGGGGCGAACGTGGGCCGGGTATATCGATCGGCACTTCATGGACCAGCTCGCCAGTCGGGCTGCCGACGCCATACGTCATGTAAGGCGCCTCGTTGCCGTAATTGAACATGATCAGTTCGCCGGTCCGCGGATCGGTCTTGGAATGTGCGGACAGCGTATGCCGCAGTTTGCCACCAAAATCTTCGGCGCCGCGTGTCTTTAGTGTGAGCGGATCAATCTCGTATGGAACACCCGCAAGGTACCATAGGCTCAGCAGCTTTCCGTTGTAGAAGATGACGTCGGTGTTGGAATTGTCCTTGATCGGCGAATGGGGCAACGAGAAATTGAAAGGTCCCGACAAGCCGGGCCAGATGTTGCGCCCCTCCTCTGCTTCGCGGCGAAAAGCGAATGTATGTATCCAGCGCGACACATAGGACGCCTTGCCTTCCCGGAAATAGATGGCGTGGAGCATTCCGTCGCCGTCGTAGTAATGATATCTGGTTTCCGGCTTGAAGCGCTGGTTCGGCCCATTCCGCACGTATGCGCCGACAAGATCATACGGTATTTCGCCTTCGACTTCGAGCGTATCGACTGACATTTCGGTCTTGATTGGGGCGAAGATCCCGTGCAGGTATGGGTGATCGACATCCCATATCCAATCCGGCGCATCTGTCGGAGGATTCCCGGCTGCACCGAGCGCTTCTATATTGCGGGTGGTGATCGGCAACTTGACAAGCTTTTTCCCGACGGACGTCATCGTAGTCGTACCTCAATGGCGAGCCGCTGTTATCGATGATTACGGAGATCGCCTCCCGATAGCTGTTGCGCGCCGCCGGTTGCAGAATGTCTGAACTTTCATTACTAGACCATTCCAATGTTGGCCGGGTGCGCACTCTTGTCAACCATTCCTTATGACGTTGAGCGTACCCGTACACCGGAGGGAGCCTGCACCATGCCGGATAGAACAGACCTGCCTTGGGTCTTGCTTCCGGGTTTGTTATGCGACGGCGCAGCGTGGGGGTCGATACTATTGTCAAGGCCGAAAACGCCAGCGTTCACGCCTACCTATCGAGCATCGCGCACACTTGGCGAAATCGCCTCGGCCGTCCTAAGGGAAGCGCCGGAAACATTCCTTCTCGTCGGTCATTCCATGGGTGGCTACGTCGCTTTTGAGATGCTGCGCCAAGCGCCCAAGCGATGCGTCGGGCTATTGCTGATCTCCACGCAGGCAGATGCCGATACGCCCGAGCAGTCAGCAGCCCGGCGCGACCTGGCTGGTCGCGCCCGGGATGAGGGTCTGGACGACATTGCAAAATTCATGGCGAAGCTCTGCATTCCCAAGACAGCCGACAATGCCGCTGCGCTCCGGCAGCAATTTGCGGCGATGGCTCACCGTTACGGTGTTGATGCTTTCGCCGCACATCAAGATGCGATTGCCGGACGCCCCTCCAGCCTGCCAGATCTTCCGGATATTTCCGTCCCAACGCTTGTGGTCGGAACAGTCGATGACAAGATTGTGCCGTCGCAGCGTACTTTCGCCATGACCGACGCCTTGCCAGATGCCCAAGACCTGCGGCTGGATACGGGCGGACATCTTCCCATGTGGACTCGGCAGCAAGACTGCATCAAGGCTGTCCGTCTGCTTTCCGAAAATTTGAGCTCAAGTTGAAAGATCACGGTACCGCTTTGGATCAAAAACGATCGTAATCTGATGCTGAATGCTGAGGCAGAAATTGGGCCGATGCTGCCCCAATATTCCGACTTCGAAGTTCGAAGATTTTCGTCTGGTGTTGGGCAGTTTCTAGCGTTCCCGCACAAAATGCAGTACGGCGGCCTAGATCAAGTCGGCGGATTTAGTGCATCAGAGTGGTTTCCAGCCAGCGCCTGTGCGATCTTCTGGTGCATCAGCGGACTCCGACATCATTGTGTTGTGCAGCCATCTGGCCAGCTGAGAGAAGCCTGTCGACCTCTTGAACGCCGATGGGCTTTCAAGTGCCTGAAGAAGGCACTTCTGGAGCGAGAACTGACGCCGAGCAGGGTCCATCTGCGGAAACCTTCTGCCGTAGAGGCACCGCTGACTCTGATTCAACACGGTGTGTTTGAAGAAGCAAAACCGCCTGTAGATGCGGTCTGTCTGGCGAGCGGCACGACCTGCCAAGGCGAGAAAGAGGTGCCGGGCTGTCGATGATGTCGTTCCACCAGACAGGGAGTGCCTCGAAGCGGATATCGACGATAGCACCGCCGATGCCACAAACTTTGATCCCGAACTGAGACGCGGATCGGACTACACTGCAGGATTGCACAAAACACGCCGAAGACCAAATTAGCCGCAACACCTATTATATCAGCGGTGTTCAGCCAGAAGACAGGACACGTCGATGCCTTGGAGTAGTGTTGACGCGACCTG
>JAPOST010000096.1 GCA_026709535.1 Rhodospirillaceae bacterium | reverse complement strand
GCAAGAAGGAGCACCCCGGTACCGGTCGAGGATCGCCTCCGGGGTGAACCCGGATTCGGGGAAGGTGGTGAAGACGATCGCGTATTGCGCGAACGCCAGCGACGTCGGCTTTAGAGTCCTGCCGGCCAAGGCCGCCTTCCGGCACGGAGAGGGCCGATCCGTTCCCGTCGCGCGCAACATCCCGGGAGGCGACCGATCCCCGGCGGTCCAGTACGCAAACTGCATTCCGCAACGGAGGGTGCCGGTGTTGACCCGCACCATCACAGGGCCGCCGGAGGCCGTCGCGTAGCCACGGTCCCCGATCAGGTGGTCGCCGGCGACGACCGGGAACCGCCGAAACGACGCGCCGGTACCCGCGCCCCCTGTCTTCGTGACGAGGAAATGGCCGCAGACCAGCGAAGGAACGCGCATGCTGTAGTGAACCCGCCAGAGCAACCCCGATTGCCGACAGGTTGCAAGGGTGCGCTATCGAACGAGGCCGCCAGCAGAAGTAATGAACCTGATCACATCGGAAAGTCCTTCCCCAGTTTTCATGTTGGTGAAGACGAAGGGACGGTCGCCGCGCATGCGTTCGGTGTCTGCGCGCATGACATCAAGATTCGCACCGACAAACGGAGCGAGGTCGACCTTGTTGATGACCAGCAGATCGGAGCGAGTGATGCCCGGGCCCCCCTTGCGCGGGATCTTCTCGCCGGCCGCCACGTCGATCATATAGATTGTAAGGTCGGCAAGTTCCGGGCTGAAGGTGGCCGCGAGATTGTCGCCGCCCGATTCGATCAGGCAGATCTCCGCCGACGGGAAACGGCTGCACATGTCCGCAATCGCCAAGAGGTTTATCGAAGCGTCCTCACGAATGGCGGTATGCGGGCAGCCGCCAGTCTCGACGCCCTCAATCCGCGCCGCTGGCAGCGCGCCTGCCTTGGTCAGTATGCGTTGATCTTCCTTGGTGTAGATATCGTTAGTGATGACAAATAGTTCATGCTGGTCGCGCAGGCTCTTGCAGAGCGCTTCCGCAAGGGCAGTCTTGCCGCTGCCCACCGGACCGCCGATGCCGACTCGGAGCGGCCCGTGAGCCGAAGTTTGTGTCATGAGCGGAAAATCCTGCAGTACTGACTCTCGTGACGCATGGAGAAGATGTCTGCGGCAAGGGCTGCTGTACTCAGTTCTTCCAGCGGTGTCTCAATGCATGCAAGCGTGGCATCTGCGACAGAGGATTCCAACCCGGCCATGATCTTTTGCCCGTCGGTTTGGCCAAGCGGCACAAGCCGAACGCCCGCTGAAACGATCATCGCGGCGAGGGACTGAAGATAACAGGCCAATGCAGGCTCCAGGTCGATGCCGTGGGCGGCAGCGGAAAAACCGGACGCAACGGCAAGCGGTGTACGGCCTTTCACAAGGCCGGTCAGGCTTTCGATAGACGGATGCGGCCAGGCGGCCTGCAGGGCACTCAAAAACGCCTCGCCCTGTCGTTCGGACTCCAGCGCCATCTCGGCGGTGCTGGTCCATGCACGCGCCTCATCCGCAAGCGCCACAGCCGCGCCGGCGTCGGGCGCCACCCGGTAGGCGGCAGCAAGAAACCCGCCGTCTACCTGGCCAGACCCATGCCGCAATATCCACTCGGTCCAACCAGCCAGACTGGCCGGATCGTGGACGGCGCGCGTCTCGACAGCCGCTTCCAAGCCATGGCTGTAAGCATAGCCGCCGATCGGGAAAGCGGGCGAGAACCATGCTTGGAGCCGAAAGAGGTTGCCGAGGTCCATCAAGCGTATCGATGTCCATCGCTGTGGTCCTGCCGGTGGCGACGACCGGAATAGGCCCCACCCTCGGGCTGGAAGGGCTCCGTCGTCTCGGTCACGCAACCGCCCTGACCGCGCAGCATCTGCGCCAGGACATGGTCCGGGCGGATCAGAATCGCATCTGCGCGAATGTCTGCTGGCGTATGCCGGTTTCCGAGATGCCAGGCGAGGCGCGCGGCGAGTTCCGGCGTTGCTGCGGTTATTCGCAAGACGGGCTCCGGTCGGGCAGCAACCCAGATCCACGCGTTGTCGACGCAGCGCAGACCGTCCCCCTCGGCCATGGCCACGGCCTTGGGTAGGTCGAGCAACACAGACTCGCCAGCGGTTGTAATCAGCCTGAGACGCCGACGGTGTCGGTCATCGAAAGTCAGACTCACGCTTCCAACTGCCGCCTCTTCTGGCCAATACCCCTGCAGGCGATGCTCAATGGCGCGGCGCATCGCACTAGAACAGAAAATAGCGCTGCGCCATGGACAGTACCTCTGCCGGCTCGCAAGTCAGCAGCGCCCCGTCCGCCCGCACCTCGTAGGTCTCCGGATCGACTTCCATGTCGGGCGTGAGATCATTCAGCACCATATCTTGTTTTCCAATGGTCCGCGTGCGCCGAACGGCCTCAAACCCACGGGCAGATTTGAAACCCGCGTCAAGGCTCGCTTCGCTCACAAAGGTGAGAGAGGTCGCGGGCCGCGCCCGTCCGAAGTTGGCGAACATCGGACGGAAATGCTCAGGCTGCGGGGTCGGAATCGAAGCATTGGGGTCTCCCATGACGGCAGTTGCGATCATGCCTCCCTTAAGCACCAAGTCCGGCTTCACTCCGAAGAACGGCGGCGACCAAACGACCAAATCCGCGAGCTTGCCGGCCTCGACAGAGCCGATGTGCTCTGCCATACCGTGAGCAATGGCCGGGTTGACTGTATATTTGGCGATATAGCGCCGGGCGCGTAGATTGTCGTTGTCCCCGCGTTCGCATGCCATCCGCCCGAACTGACGCTTCATCTTGTCAGCGGTCTGCCAAGTTCGAATCGCCACTTCGCCCACCCGACCCATCGCTTGGCTGTCGGAAGCGATGATCGAGAACGCACCCATATCGTGCAGAATGTCTTCGGCAGCGATAGTTTCCTTGCGTATGCGACTTTCGGCAAAAGCAACGTCCTCAGCGATGCGCGGATTCAGATGATGGCAAACCATAAGCATGTCGAGATGCTCATCGATCGTATTGACCGTGTAGGGTCGCGTGGGGTTGGTCGAGGACGGCAGCACATTGGCGAGACCGCAGACCTTGATGATGTCCGGGGCGTGGCCACCTCCTGCTCCTTCAGTATGGAAGGCGTGGATCGTACGGTTCTTGAATGCGGCGATGGTGTGCTCGACGAAGCCGGATTCGTTTAGCGTGTCGGTATGGATCATCACCTGAATGTCCATCGCGTCCGCTACGCCCAGGCAGGTGTCGATGGCGGTTGGCGTCGTTCCCCAGTCTTCGTGAAGCTTGAGCGCGCAGGCGCCTGACCTGACCTGCTCCTCCAGAGCGGCCGGGAGGCTGGCGTTGCCTTTGCCGGCGAAGCCCAGATTCATCGCAAATCCGTCCGCAGCCTCAATCATCCGCTGCAGGTGCCAGGGACCTGGCGTGCAGGTGGTGGCGTTGGTGCCAGTCGCCGGGCCGGTACCCCCTCCCATCATGGTCGTTATGCCCGAGGCCAGCGCCTCATCGATCTGCTGCGGGCAGATGAAGTGGATATGGCAGTCGAAGCCGCCGGCGGTCACGATCTTGCCTTCGCCGGCAATGATTTCAGTACCGGGGCCGATGACAATTTCCACGTCATCCTGGATATCCGGGTTTCCCGCCTTGCCGATTGCAAGGATACGTCCGTCGCGGATGCCGATATCCGCCTTGACCACCCCCCAGTGATCAAGGATGAGCGCGTTCGTCACGACCGTGTCGGCTGCGCCCTCTGCCCGCGTGGCCTGGGACTGGCCCATACCGTCGCGGATGACCTTGCCACCGCCGAATGTCACTTCATTGCCATACGTGGTGAAATCGCGCTCTACCTCGATAAATAACTCGGTGTCGGCGAGGCGGATCCGATCGCCAACGGTTGGGCCAAACATGTCTGCATAGTCCGGGCGCGGAATTGCATACGCCATGTTACCCTTCCCTATCGAGCTTGCCCATGACTCGACCGTTGAACCCGACGACCCTCCGGGCGCCGACATAGGGAACCAACGCCACCAGGCGAGTCTGGCCGGGCTCGAAGCGAGTCGCAGTGCCGGCAGGGATGTCGAGACGCCATCCACGTACTCTTTCGCGCTCGAATTGAAGCGCTGGATTGACCTCGAAGAAATGGAAGTGGCTGCCCACCTGTATAGGCCGATCACCGCTGTTCGCGACCTCGATTTCCATGGTGTCCAACCCTTCGTTGAGCCGGATATCGCTCTCGGCAGTCAGTATTTCGCCCGGAATCATCGCCTCTCCACTCATCGGATCGGGTTATGGACGGTTACCAGCTTGACGCCGTCGGGGAAGGTCGCCTCGACCTGCACGTCATGGATGATTTCCGCTACTCCCTCCATGACCTGAGAACGCGACACAACATGCGCGCCTGCCTCCATAAGGTCAGCCACGCGTCGCCCGTCGCGTGCGCCCTCTACCACGAAATCGGAAATTAGCGCCACGGCTTCCGGATGATTGAGCCGGACGCCACGCTCCAGCCGCCGCCGCGCGACGATAGCCGCCATGGCAACCAGAAGCTTGTCTTTTTCTCGTGGTGTAAGACGCATATCAGTTCAATCTCCCTCAACAAAGCCAGACACGGGGCGGAAGGGCCGGGCGGCCGAACACCATCGCGCGAAACCGGCCCAGAAGCTCCGTCAGTTCACGCTTGAACTTTCCAGCCTCGGGAGCGAGGAAGCGCGCTGCTACCAACCCGCGAACTGTGCTCGCGCCCGAGAAAGCCGACACATTCGACAACAGCATTCGAATTTCGTCCAGATGTTCTGGCGCATCAGGCGCAATATAGATGAGAGTAGCAGACACGGAAGAACCGCGAAGACCTGCGCCCGCCATTATGGCGGATTCGAAGGCGCCATCCTTGATTCGAAGCACGTCCCGCCAGACCGGTCGACCATTCCGGTCGATCTGCCAGCGCTCTGCGAGGTCACAATTCACAATGCGCTCGCCATGGGCAGCGCGGCCGAACACGAGCGTCTCGACGGCCAGAAACTGTGCGTCGTCTGCCAGATCAACCTCGGTCCGACGCTTGAGTCTGGCACCGTCGAACAGAATCGTTTCCTGGGGCATCCATTCCAGCGCCGCCCCAGGTGCAAGGGTAAGCCTAGTCATCCACTCAGCCGGCGCGTCAATGGCGCGGTACACCTTTTCAGCTGCCTGGGTCGACACGACGGCTTTAGCGCCGGGTCCAGCCGCGACTCCGATTTCACACCGGTCCCCACCGGCTATGCCGCCCGCCAGGTTTGCCAGCACCGCCTCCGGCACACCCTTCGTCGGGCGTGGCGCCAGGATTCGCATCGGAGCGCTGGAATAGCGCTGGACGAGAGCGCTTCGACCTTCCTGCACGTCGAAGCGTATCATGGCCGTGCCATGGCTCCGCTGGAGCGCCAAGTCGTATGATCCGGCAGTGCTGGTGATCATCGTCATCATGCCAGCCTGTCATCGAAAGGCCAGCCAAACATTTGGCCCGTTTTGACCTGAATATCGTTTTCGTCCTTTCAGACGGCAGTCGTAACCTTCGTCGAGCTTGCAACCAGCAATTCGCGCGTCACATGAGTCATCATGCCATTTCGGGAATTAGCCTAGAACTGAAGTTGGTCCAATCACGATCGGCGGCGGTGATGAGGAAATGAGGTAGGCGCAGGTATGCGTATGGTCCGATTCGTTGCAAGAAAGGATGGAACGCCATGCCAAGGTCAAGGGAGGCCTGTTCTCTATCGTCCTGTCAAGGTATACTGTCTGATGCGGCCCCGGTTTTCCAGATGGCATGAAGGCGCCTTTCTGTAGACGTTCGGATCAGATATTAGTGCCTGGACAGGATTGCCGACTCAATCCGCAGTTCCTCGGCTGCCTTTGACGCTTGGCCGGAATGAATTACGCGCGGGATGGCATCCACGATAAACTGAGATATTGTAGACTGACGCCAGCACCAAGCAATTGGAAGCTCGGGGTTTTTGAAGACTCTGAATGCCCGTGAAAGAAGGTTCAGGAGCATCATGGTTGAAGACGAACAGACTGTCTGTGAAGTTGATCTGATCCAGGCAGCAATTGCAGGCGACATTCAAGCGATCAGGTCGGTTCTGGAAACCACGGATGTCAATGTTGCCGACGATGATGGCTGGACGGCACTTCATATCGCCGCGCATCGACAAAACCGCGACCTGATCAGGCTGCTCCTTGAGCATCCAGACATCGACGTCAATGCCAGAAACAAATGGCGGAGCACGCCGCTCATGATGGCTGCCAACAGCGGAAACATCGACATTGTCGAGGCGCTGCTACGCCATCCCATGATCTTGGTTGATCTTCAGGCAGACTACTATGGCCGTACCGCGCTGATAGAGACGGCTGTCAAGGGCCATGCCCACGTTGCAAGGTGTCTGGTCAGCTACGGCGCGAACGTCAACGTTTCGGACAAGACCGGCAGGAGCACTGCACTCATCGAGGCAATCAAGAACAATCATGTCGACATAGCGATATATTTGCTGAGAACCGGTGCAATTGATTTCTCCAATCGAGAATTGCGCCTCCAGGGGCTGATCTGGGCAAGTCGATGCGGAGGTGACCTTTACAGAGAACTCGACACCGCCATTGCGACCTACTTCAACCGGGTGGGCGGGCGCTCGGAAACCGATGGTTGATTCTTCTGCGGTCGAATTGGCACGCTCCGATCAGATCGACAGAAAAGCAAGCGCATTTTTCTCCTGGGCCAGTCGGGCTCATGCAAAGCATCCGGATCTGTCCCGAAGCAGGAAAACGATCAGCCGATCGCCCGTTGCTGCAAGGCGTATAGTTCGTTGACGCCCTTTCTGGCCAGTATCATCAACTCGCCGAACTCGGTTTCGGAAAATGGCTTGTCCTCAGCCGTGCCCTGAATCTCTATGATGCCGCCATCGCCGGACAAAACGAAGTTGGCGTCAGCCTGACAACTGCTGTCTTCGGCATAGTCCAGATCCAGCAACGTTTCACCTTTGTATATCCCACATGAAACAGCGGCGACCTGACTGTGCAAGGGCGTCCGGTCGATCTTGCCTTGATCGATCAGCCATTGGAACGCTTGGGCCAAGGCCACCCAAGCCCCGGTGATCGATGCCGTGCGCGTGCCGCCATCCGCCTGCAGGACATCGCAATCGAGGGTGATCTGCCGCTCGCCGAAGCCTTCCAAGTCGGTTACTGCCCGCAGTGACCGGCCAATCAGGCGCTGGATTTCTTGCGTTCGACCACTCAGCTTGCCTCGAGCGGCTTCGCGGTCGATGCGAGTGTGGGTCGAACGCGGCAGCATCCCGTATTCGCCGGTTACCCAGCCACGGCCCGTATTACGCAGGAATGGCGGCACGCGTTCGATTATCGATGCCGTGCAGAGAACATGGGTTTCGCCGAATTTTATCAGACATGATCCTTCAGCATGCGCGGCGAAACCAGGCTCAAGGTTAACATCCCGCAAGGCGTCGCGAGCGCGGCCGGACGGTCTCATAAGCACTCCTGTTAGCGGTCGGATATTTTGTCAACTTAAAGGACTGGCGTCGGAATTGGCAACGCCTTGCGCGTTGTCCTGCCGCGCTAGATTGACCGGCATTTTTGTCTTCCCTAGCTCTCCGACGATTTGAACCAAGCAGAATCGATGCATCAGACTGAGATCAGGTGCCATGACAACCCCGGACTCAGGCGGCATCCTGCCAACAGCGCAGGGTTCCACTGTACAGGAGATGAACGACCGTGCGCGGGATATCCTGCGCCGCATCGTCGAAGCCTATGTCACATCTGGCGAGGCCGTGGGCAGCCGCACGCTGTCGCGTCGGCAAGACATAGATTTGTCGCCGGCAACGATTCGCAATGTCATGGCAGATCTGGAAGATGCCGGGTTGCTCTACGCCAAACACACATCTGCTGGACGCCTGCCGACCGACGCTGGATTGCGTCTGTTCGTGGACGGATTGCTGGAACTCGGGCGGCTGACGGAAAGCGAGCGCGAGCAAATCGAGGCGCAATGCGCTTCCAACGGCCGTAATGTTGACCAAATCCTGACCCAGGCCAGCCAATCGCTGGCAGGCCTGTCTCAACAGGTCGGCTTGGTCATCGCGCCAAAATCGGATGCCGAATTGCAACATATCGAATTCGTCAGTCTGGGACCGGGCCGGGCACTTGTGGTGATGGTGCTGAAGAACGGTCTCATCGAAAACCGCATCATCGACGTGCCGGTAGGGATGCCGTCGTCTTCATTGGTCGAGGCGTCAAACTATTTGACGGCGCGGCTGGTCGGCAAGTCGCTGGCCGAGGCGCAGCGCGCCATCATTGATGAACTGACCAGCGACCGGGCACAGTTGGATGCGCTGACCAGCGATCTTGTGAAGCGCGGTCTGGCCACTTGGACAGGGCCAACCGGTATGGCGGGCAGCGAGGGTGCGCTAATTGTCCGGGGACAGTCAAAGCTTCTTGAAGACGTCACCGCCATGGACGAATTGGAGAAGGTAAGGCGGTTATTCTCGGCCCTTGAAACCAAGGAAACCCTGCTTCGATTGCTGGACTTGTCCAGCGACGCGCAAGGCGTGCAGATCTTCATCGGCGCTGAAAATGAACTTTTCCAGAATACCGGATGTTCGATGATCATCACGCCCTACAAGAACACCGATGAACAGATCGTCGGCGCCATCGGCGTCATTGGGCCCACCAGAATGAATTACGCCCGGATCATTCCCATGGTGGACTATACAGCCAGCGTCGTCAGTCGACTTATCGGGTAAATCGAATGAAGGTATTTGAGTGATACACATGATGGATGAACCTAGGAAGACCGGCGGGGAGGACGAACCCGCTGACCACCAGACGCCCGATGCGCCTCAAGATGAAAGCGCCAAATCGGACGACAACAGTGCGGCAGTGTCCCAAGCCCATGCTGATCCATCGATTCTGAGCGAGACGGCAAACGATCAAGAACCGCCGGACGACGAAGATGCGTTGGCGCTCACCGATGAAGAGAAACGCATTGCAGAACTGGAAGAGGAGGCTGCCGAACTCAAGGACCGCGCCCTGCGCGCCATGGCCGATGCTGACAATGCTCGGAAAAGGGCCGCTCGCGAGGTTGGTGACAGCCGCAAATACGGCGCCGCCAGCCTGGCGCGCGACGTTCTGACAGTGGCGGACAATCTGGGGCGGGCTCTGCAGGCCGTCCCGGAAGTATCGCAGGACAAAGACCAGAACCTCTACAACTTGCGCGCCGGTGTTGACATGACGCTGAGTGAATTGCTTCAGGCGCTTGAACGAAGCGGCGTCCAGAAGGTGACGCCAGAAGCGGGTGAACGCTTCGATCACAACCGGCATCAGGCGATGTTCGAGGTGCCGACCCACGATCTGGCGCCCGGCCTCATCGCGGAGGTCGTCCAGGACGGTTACGTCTTGCATGACCGGCTGTTGCGCCCCGCCATGGTAGGTGTTTCAAAGAAACCGCCGGAAGAAGCAGCAAAATCCGACGCCGACAGTGGCGGCGAAGACAGCAATGCTGCCTGACCGCCTGAGGGCCGTTCAGGACGCCAGCGTCAAGGAACTGGGGTCATGGCGTGAGAAAGCGGCCTTTGCGCGCTCCCGATCCTGAACCGCATAACAATAGACGCAGCCGTGCGGACAGGTGTCGTAAACGCCGATGTCCCTGGATTGCGCGCACAGACAGCCCGGACGATTTCCCTTCTGCTTCGCAGTGATTGGCCGCCCGGCCACATCGCTCAGGCGATATACATCAATGCAACGGGCCGGCCTGTTGTGCCGCTCGGTTGAATCGGCTCTGGTCCGCGGTGCTCTTACAAGGCCCGGTTGCGCGCATAATGTCAGAGTCATGCCGTTCTCGGCCGCAATGGGCGCCAGGTTCCGAAGCAATGCCAGTTTCTTGTCATCCGGCAACTGCCGCCAGACGACACCGGTTGCCGCCGTCATCCGGTTCAGATTGCGGCGCGTCTTGCGATACGGCTCGACGAACGACACCACCACCTCGTCCACGCAGCTTTGCAGGCATCGTGCCAATCGTCCGAATGTCTGCCGATGCCACTGTTCGTCGGTATAGTCCGTGATGACGATGGGGTCGTAACGCCAGACTACCACCCGTTTCCCAAACTTGTCCGCCAGCGCTCGGACCTGCGCCGTTGCGGTTTCCTCGTCAATCACCGATGGCTCCAGTATGCGAGGGTAACCGGTCAAGGTATATTGGATGATGAAAGGCCAGTTGCGGTTCTGGATTGGTGCGAGATGGTCCATCAGGGGCCCGAAGTTACGGGTCCAGAAGACGATTCCGTCAACATGCTCAGGGCGAAGAGACACCTCCACCATCGCGCCGCCGAAGGGATTTCGGAACCGCGCCGCGCCCGCCGCCACGCGCCGCAGAAACCAGTCGCCGTAGAAAGCAGGAATGTCTGTCCGATATGATGCGGAGATGATCATGGCTGGACTTTAGCACTAGATTTGATGTCGAATGCGCCTTGGGCATTGTTCCTCTGCAGACGTGGCGCAGCATCTTGCGAGCCCCGAGAGCGGCCCCTATATGCATCAAGAGTCGGGGCTTCAGCCCGACATCCTACAATCGATGGCTGGCGGATTGCTCGCTTGCTTTGCGCCAGCCGTGAACGATCAAGCGGGTGTCTTGCACTAGCGCCTGACAGGGCTGTGCGGATCTGCTGAAAGAGGAGAGAGCTTAATCATGGCCAAGATTATCGGCATTGACTTGGGCACCACCAACTCGTGTGTTGCAGTCATGGACGGCGGGAATGCCAAGGTCATTGAGAATTCGGAAGGCGGGCGGACAACGCCCTCAATGGTTGCTTTTACGGAAGATGGCGAGCGACTGGTCGGCCAGTCCGCGAAGCGTCAGGCAGTTACCAATCCCGAAAACACGATCTTCGCGGTCAAGCGCCTGATCGGTCGGCGCTTTGACGACCCGATGACGAAGAAAGATATCGACCTGGTTCCCTACGATATCGTCAAGTCCGACGGCAACGATGCCTGGGTCGGCGCGCGGGGCGAAAAATATAGCCCCAGCCAGATCAGCGCTTTCATTCTGCAAAAGATGAAAGAAACTGCCGAGTCCTATCTGGGCGAGGCGGTAACCGAGGCCGTGATCACGGTGCCGGCCTATTTTGACGATTCCCAGCGCCAGGCGACAAAAGACGCCGGCAAGATCGCTGGCCTGGACGTCAAGCGCATCATTAACGAACCAACCGCTGCTGCGTTGGCCTACGGGCTCGAGAAGAAGGAAAGCGGTACGATTGCTGTCTACGATCTGGGCGGTGGTACATTCGATGTCTCGATTTTGGAAATCGGCGATGGCGTCTTCGAGGTGAAGTCCACCAACGGCGACACCTTCCTGGGTGGCGAAGACTTTGACGCCAAAATCATCGATTATCTGGCGGACGAGTTCAAGAAGGAGCAAGGCATTGACCTGCGCAATGACAAGCTGGCGTTGCAGCGCCTGAAAGAAGCCGCAGAGAAGGCCAAGATCGAATTGTCCAGTTCCACGCAGACCGACATCAACCTGCCGTTCATCACAGCCGATTCGAGCGGACCCAAGCATCTCAACGTCAAGCTTACTCGCGCGAAGCTGGAAACGCTGGTCGAGGGTTTGGTCAAGCGCACCGTTGGCCCCTGCAAGGCGGCCATCAAGGACGCCGGCCTGAAAGCCAGCGAAATCGATGAAGTGATCCTGGTCGGTGGCATGACGCGCATGCCGAAGGTACAGCAGATCGTTCAGGAGACTTTCGGCAAGGAGCCGCACAAGGGCGTAAACCCGGACGAAGTCGTGGCCTTGGGTGCAGCAATCCAGGGTGGCGTCCTGACCAAGGACGTGAAAGACGTTCTCTTGCTTGATGTAACGCCGCTTTCACTCGGTATCGAGACGTTGGGCGGCGTGTTTACCCGGCTGATCGACCGTAACACCACAATCCCAACGAAGAAGAGCCAGGTGTTCTCGACAGCCGAAGACAACCAGGGCGCGGTGACGATCCGCGTCAGCCAAGGCGAACGCGAAATGGCAGCAGACAACAAACTGCTCGGCCAGTTTGACCTGGTTGGCATTCCCTCGGCACCGCGGGGGGTGCCACAGATCGAGGTTACCTTCGACATTGATGCCAACGGCATCGTGAACGTCACAGCCAAGGACAAGGCTACGGGCAAGGAACAACAAATCCGCATCCAGGCCTCGGGCGGACTCAGCGATGACGAGATCGACCGGATGGTGAGAGAGGCGGAAGCCAACGCCGAGGAAGACAAGAAGCGGCGTGAATTGGTCGATGCCCGCAACGCAGCCGACGCCATGATCCATCAAACCGAAACCTCTCTGACTGAACACGGCGACAAGATCTCGTCTGAAGAAAAAGACGCCATCGAAAAGGCGATCAATGACCTGAAGGCGGTAAAGGATGAGGACGACCTAAGCGCCATTCAGGAGAAGACGCAAGCGCTGCTGCAGGTCTCCATGAAGCTGGGAGAAGCCATGTATGCCGCCCAGCAAGCGGAAGCCGAAGGGGCACAGGATGGCTCAGAAGCAACCGATGCGCAAGCAGAGAGCGGCGTTGTTGATGCTGATTTCGAAGAAGTCGACGACGGCGACGACAAGCCGAAGAAGAAATCGGTTTAGTCCGGTCGCCGAAGATGGGAAGCCGGAAGCCGGATACCTTGATGTTCAGGCTTCCGGCGTTTGCAATCCGTCGATCAGACGCCGCCCTCGGGACCACCTATCATGACGCAAAAAGACCTCTATGACGCGCTCGGCGTCAGCCGTGACGCCGACGACGCGCAGATAAAATCCGCCTTCCGCAAGAAGGCGATGAAATTTCATCCTGATCGCAATCCCGGAGACGAAGGGGCAGAAAAGAGCTTCAAGCAGGTGAATGAAGCTTACGAAATTCTCAAAGACGCCGATAAGCGCGCCGCATATGACCGGTTTGGCCACGCCGCGTTTCAACAGGGCGGTTCCGGTGCGGGAGGTTTTGGCGGCGGCGGCGACTTTGAATTCAATTTCGGCGGAAATTCCTTCGGCGACATCTTCGAAGATATCTTCGGCGACATTACCGGGCGCGGCGGCCGACGGCCGCAGGCCACCCGCGGCCAAGATCTGCGCTACAACATGGAAGTGACCTTGGAGGAGGCGTTCACCGGCAAGCAGTCGAACATCCGGGTGCCCAGCGCCGCGGAATGTCCCTCGTGTGGCGGCACCGGATCTGAAGACGGCGCAGCACGCATTACCTGTCCCACTTGCGGAGGCCGGGGCCGTGTTCGCGCTAGCCAAGGCTTCTTTACGGTCGAGCGCACCTGCCCTCAATGCCAAGGCGAAGGCGAAATTATCGAAAACCCCTGCAAAACCTGCCACGGTTCCGGTCGGGTTCAGCGGGAAAAGACATTGTCAGTGAACATTCCTGCCGGGGTCGACGACGGCACTCGCATCCGCTTGGCTGGCGAAGGCGAGCCGGGTTTGCGAGGCACGCCGAACGGCGACCTCTATATCTTCGTCTCGATCGCGCCCCACGATGTCTTCCACCGCGACGGCGGGAACATCTATTGTCAGGTTCCGTTGCCCATGACGACAGCCGCGCTAGGTGGTGCGGTCGAGGTGCCGACGGTCGAAGGCGTTCGTGCCAAGGTGACGATTCCGGAAGGCACGCAGACCGGTGACCAGTTCAGGCTACGCAGCAAGGGCATGACGCATCTGCGTTCCAAGGCGCGGGGTGACATGTATATCGAAATCGAAGTGGAAACGCCCAAGAACCTGACAGCCGGGCAGAAGGAAATCCTGAAACAGTTTCATGAGGCCGGTGACAGCGATAACAGCCCCAAGGCGTCCCGCTTCCTGGAGAAGATGAAAGAACTTTGGGAAGGTCTAAAGAATTAGAGATTTCGGGTATCTTGATGCTGCAGGCGGGGAATGCTGCAAAATTCCGGCTGCTTGATTGATGGCTGATGACTTCATGACAGATCAAGACTTTATCGGCTTATTTCATTTCCGGTAAAGCGAGAGAGGCACTCGTGTTTGCCAAAACATCATTCGCCCGACCGTCGCGTCGGCCCGCGCCGCAAGCGTCGGTTGGGGAGAAGGTCGGGCAATTGTTTGCAAGACATTCCTGATGAAACGCGCTGTGGCATATAGCAACCGGGGCTCACATACGGACGAAGCAGGTAGTTTATTCTGGATGGCTTGTCAGGATACCCGTGAAGTGATGGGTAGCTGAAACAGGATATTGTCGATTGAATTCACGATGACTAAGGATATTCCACTGGAAAGGCACGATGGTATTGTAACTCTGGTGCCGGGGCGCAAAGCTCGCGTCAGTCGTCCCTATCGATCATGAAGGAACTGGTCATCTTCGGTATCTTGATGGAGCAAGGATTCTGATGTGCGAGAGAGCAGGCACCCAATAGCCTAACCGGTCCCTGACAGTACATGAAATTTCATGATATTTGATCTGACTGCCTTTTACAATACTGAGTTTGCCGAGCATGCTACCGTTACTGAAGCGACTCGACAAGTATTGCGCGCCCCGTTTGTGGCCTTGGTCGACACATGCCAAGAAGCACTTGTTGCAGGAAACAAGTTGCTATTCTTTGGTAATGGTGGCAGTGCGGCTGATGCCCAGCATATTGCTACCGAACTGACGGTCCGTTACAAAACTGATCGTCCGGCAATCGCGGCGATTGCCTTGACCACAGACACATCGGCACTGACCGCCATCGGCAACGATTACGGCTTCGACCATCTGTTTTCCCGGCAAATTGAAGCGCTGAGCCGACCGGGCGACGTCGCCATCGGTATCTCCACCAGCGGCCAAAGCCCCAATGTACTGCAGGGGCTGGAAACCGCCCGGTCCATGAGGCTCAAGACCGTCGGATTGACAGGTCGGGACGGAAGCGCAATGTCTGCCTTGGCTGATCTGCTGTTGGTCGTGCCCTCACAAACCACAGCCCGTATTCAAGAGATGCACATCTTGCTGGGCCAGATGTTGTGTGGTGCGCTGGAAATTCGCCTGGGCTTGGTGTCGGGGCCATGACCCGGTTGTCATCCTGGGTATCGGGTCTGGCGGAAAGCCGGGTGCTTGTCGTCGGCGACGTAATGCTTGACCGGTTTGTCTATGGCGATGTCGAACGCCTATCACCGGAAGCTCCGGTGCCGGTTCTGCAGGTGGCGCGCGAGCGGTCGATGCTTGGTGGTGCGGGCAATGTAGTGCGGAGTCTGGTGGCGCTTCAGGCGACACCCTGTTTCGTGACTGTCGTCGGCAACGATTCCATTGGCCGCGAAGTGAAGCTGCTGTGTGGGCAATTAACGGCAAGGGCGACATTCATTGATGCTGCTGATGGTCAAACCGCCCTGAAGACCCGGTATATAGCTGGCGGACAGCAACTGCTGAGGGCGGACGACGAGGCGATCCAACCTTTGAGCCCGGTTGCGGAAGAGCAGGTAATCGCCGCCGTCCGCAATATGCTGCTTGGCCAAGAAGGCGCCATCGGTAGCTTGATCTTGTCAGACTACGGCAAAGGCGTTCTGACATCAGGATTGACCAGGAAGCTGATCGGTCTGGCGCAGGATTCTGGCGTTCCGGTTCTGGTTGATCCCAAGGGTCGTGATTTCTCTCTCTATGCTGGCGCCGACGTCATCACGCCCAACCAAAAGGAATTGGCTGAGGCGACCGGCATGCTGAGCGACGGTGATGACGATATTGTCACTGCTGCACGACATGTAATCAAGACATGTGGAATCAAGCGTATTCTGGTGACACGGGGCGCGAAAGGCATGACCTTGGTCAGCGGCGACACGACCCAACATTTTGCCGCCCAGGCTCGCGAAGTGTTCGACGTTTCCGGCGCCGGCGATACAGTCGTTGCCGTGTCGGCGGCAGCGGTCGCAGTCGGCGCCGATCTACCGATCGCTATCCAGTTGGCTAACGCTGCGGCAGGTGTCGTTGTTTCCAAGTCGGGCACTGCAGTTGTCCGGTCTGCCGAGCTCGCTGCAGCGGTGGACGGCGCTACACGAGGCGCCATTGTCAACCGTGAGGAGGCTGCAGGCCACGCGGCGGCCTGGCGAGACCGCGGGCTGCGCGTTGGCTTCACCAATGGCTGTTTCGACCTCCTTCACCCGGGTCATATCGCTCTGCTACGACAGGCGCGGGATGAATGTGACCGCTTGATTGTCGCGATCAACACGGATGCCTCCGTGGTCAGGCTGAAAGGGCCTTCACGGCCGGTGCAGGACGAAGCGTCGCGAGCGTCTGTCCTTTCAGCACTCGCCATGGTCGACTTGGTGGTTTCCTTTGCAGAGGACACACCGAAAGAGTTGATTGAGGCAATCCAGCCGGACGTCTTAGTCAAGGGGGCGGACTATACGATCGACCAAGTGGTCGGCGCAGCGTTCATCCAGTCATATGGCGGAAGGGTGGTGATTGCGGACCTGATGGATGGCTACAGTACGACAGGTACGCTTTTCCGATTGCAGAAATCATGATTCTGGCTGGTGCAGTACCGTGACGATATTTGATCACATTCTGTTCGCACTGGCTTGGATCAGCTTCGGAGTCGTTCACTCGCTGTTGGCGCGGGAAAAAGCAAACGACCTCTTCGACTCTTTGGTCGGCGGCTTCTCCCGTATTCTCTATAACCTTATCGCCGCGACCCATCTGGCAGTGATCCTGATTCTGGAGTGGAGAGGGTTTCCAGGGAAAACTGTATTCGAGATACCGCTGGCGCCGACAATATTGATGGTAACCATCCAGGTCGTCGGGTGGTTCCTGCTGTTCGTTGCGATCATTCAATATGATGTCGGCCGGTTCGGTGGTCTGACACAGGCGAAGGTCATCGTCCATCGTCGGAACAATGAGGATAAGCAACTGGGATATCATTACAATCATGGTGGTTTTCGCGCCGCGCCAATGCAGTATCAAGAATCGACGGCTGATCTTCCGCAAGCTGTAGCGGAGCCCTTGGTTACCCATGGCATCCACCGTTATGTTCGCCATCCCATGTATGCTGCGCTGTTCCTTGTACTATGGGGACGAGCATTTGACGAGACGGCTCTGATGACCGCCTTTTGGAGTTCGCTCTATCTGGTTATCGGCACCCGCTACGAAGAGCGTAAACTGTTGCGTATCTACGGTGAGGACTATGCCCGATACATGCAGGCTGTCCCTCGGTTCCTATCGGTTCGCGGTCGGGCTTGGTCAGAATGAGGCTGCTGGCCTCTGGCGCAATAATCCATCCAACAACTCTCAACATTGCCTGTGTCCGAGAAGAACACGCGATATCTGGTGACGAGATATTGTAGGCGTACATGAATAGTTGATGGCAAGACTGCCTGTACGAATGCACCGGTCGTCGAATTTGCAGCCCGAGGTGATCCGGTCGCAAAGATGGAGCAAAAAGCTTGGCAGGCGGATCCAGACGCGCCTACTTGGGACAAGCGGCGCCCGAAACACAACGGTTTCTAAATGTCGTGATTACCCCGCCTGGCGTCAGACCCCGAAGGCTGTCCCTGAAGTCGACAGCGGCAAATAGATCATCCCGGACCACCGCGCACATCTCGAAGCTGACCGAAGCCGCATGGATACAAGGCGTGTGCGGCGCGCAGGAGTGCATCCGGTCCACCATGCCCCGGATATAGCTACCGTCCTTGACGCCCGCGAAGCACAATGGTCCCAAGCTGTCTCCGCGATCCAATTGCTGGTGTTCACAAGCTGCCGCAGCGAAGCGCTTAATCTGTGCAGGTGGCGATCAGCTTCTCGTCACCAGCGCGCCATTCATTTGCTTGGGATGGGCCGGGTAGCATCACTCCAAGCCATGGCATCCTTCATAGTCGGTGTCAAACTTCTCCCGACAGAGTACCCTCGCTCGAGGCCCCCCGCGACTTCAGGAACAACATCCTGTAAAGCTTTCAGGGCGGTCTATTGCTTGCTCTTGAAGGTCATTGATTTGGCGTCCCACTTCTGGCCAAGCCGGTAGGCAGCCGGGATATTCAGCCCCTTCTCCATATAGTAGCGTGCCGCGCCCGGATGCAAGCCGTGAGGCACAACGACAAGAGCCACTCTCAGATTGACTGCGTTCTTCATCCACACTGCCGTAGCGTGCGCCTCGCTCACGTTCTCCCAGAAAGCCCTGGTGATCCTGTAGACCACATCCTCTGGCATGTCGGCGCGTACGCCGACGCCTACGAGGGCGCCCAGAGTCGAAACCGGTTCGGTGTTGACCATGTTCTTGCCGTAAACCGTCGGATCGATAGTCCGGATCGTCCGGCCAGGGGTTCGCAGCAAGCCGCCTTGTTTGGATACGTCCACTGACAGCAGACGCAATTTGTTGTTCAGCGCGATCTGCTGGATAGCCGGACTCGGCGCATTGGTCGGGAAGATCAGAACATCGAATTTCTTGTCCTGGAAGGCCTGAATGGCCGCGCCCCACCCCATATTGATCTTGGTATAGTCCTTGCCTGCCTCAAGACCGGACTGCGCCTTGATCATGATGGCGACAACTCGGGTCGCAGCACCGCCGGGCGGGCCGATGAATACCTTCTTTCCCTTGAGGTCGGCGATCGTCTTGATGCCGGATCCGGCGTAGGTCACGTAATGATAAGGCCCGATCTCATAGGTGAAAATGTGGCGCAGCCTGCTGGAAAGTTCCTGGCCGTTCTTGAGTTTCTTGAACGGGCCGTTCTGGCTTTCCATCAACCACTGACCGACGGGCGAGGACATGTAGAAATCCATCTTGCCTTTCGAAACCAGAAGCTGGTGGCGCATGCCGGACCCAGTCGCCGACACCTGTATCTGCACGTCTTTGACATGCTTGTTCACGATGGTGGCGAAGGCTGTATTGATCGTGAAGGGCGACATGCCTGGGGCGAGGCTGCCCATCTTGTAGAAATCCTTGGCCTGCGCCACTGCGCCGCCGAGGGAAAGGGTCATCGCGACGGCAATTACGATTCTGTATATCATGTTATTTCTCTCTCGCTCTCTGGTCCCAATTCCCGGATTTGGCTGCCTGACAAGTCAGGCGGATGGGGCATCAGCCGGTTTTCGTGTCCGCGGTCGGACAATCCAGCCCATTATATACAAGATAGAGCCCACCGCGAACGCTGCAGCTTCAAAAACGAGTGACGGGTAGAGCATGACGAATCCGGCGCCAAGGCGCAGAATACGGATAGGCAGCGACAATCTGCCGGTCGAGTCGTAGCCGGCAAACCCGGTGGCAACCATCCAGATCGCCAGAAGCAATCGCGCGCTTACCCAAACAAAATCGATGATGTCGAACTTGTCGATCAGCAGTAGCGACGGATTGAAGACGAAAACGAACGGAATGATGAAGCTGACCAGGGAGATACGCACCGACTGTATGGCTGTTTCGAATGGCTTGGCGCCCGCGATCGGGGCGGCCGCGTAGGCGGCCAGCGCAACAGGCGGCGTCAGCGACGACAGCGCGGCGAAATAGAAAACGAACAAGTGGACAGCCAGTAACGTGACCCCGGCATCCTCGCCCAACTGAACGATAGCCGGACCCAGAATGAGGACGATGATCAGGTAGGCAGGCAGTGTCGGCAAGCCCATGCCCAGCACGAGGGACCCCAGCATCGCGAAGACAAACGCCAAGAACAGGCTGCCGTTGCCAACCGAGAGGAGTTGGGCGAACCGAATGCCAACTCCGGTTTCGTTCACCACGCCGATGATGATGCCGATCGCGCCGACCGCCACCATGATCCGCGCACACTGATACCCGGATTCAGCAATCGCTTTCACATATCGGAGAGGGTCACCGCCCAGGGCCTTCAGGCCTCTCGCCCGCCCCATCAGGTCCAAGGCAAAGGACATGACCAGCGCCAGCGCCATCGCGATCGCGGCCGCCATCGCCGGTGACCGACCTTCAATCAGCACGACAATCAGAGCGGCGACAGGCAGGAAGAACCGCAGCGACTGCAACCAGTCATACCGGGTCAGCCTCTCGCGTTCCGCCTTGGGTATTGGCTTGATATCCAGCCGGATGGCCTCGGCATACACCTGAGCAAAGATGCTGATGTACTTGAAAAAGGCTGGCATCAACGCTGCCACGATCAGGATCAGGTACGGTGTGCCCGTATAGTCGGCGACGAAGAAAGCAGCCGCGGCCATAATCGGCGGCGTCACCTGGCCGGAACAGCTTGCGGCCGCTTCCACCGCGCCGGCGAAGGGTGGCTTGAAGCCGCGTTTCTTGATCATTGGGATGGTGAAGACGCCGGTTCCTACTACGTTGGCCATCGCACTGCCGGACATCGTTCCGAACAGGGCGCTCGCCATGATCGCGGCGTGAGCCGGACCGCCACGAATCGCTGCTGTGGCGGCAAAGGACATCTTCAAAAGAATCGCGCCGGCGCCACTGGCTTCAAGAATCGCGCCGAAGATGATGAAGATCAGCACCAGGTTGGCGACGATACTGGCCGGTCTGCCGAAGACGCCGTCCTGGCTGTACCAGGTCGTCCTGATAATCTCTGTCCAATCGATCCCGGCGTGTTGGAGAATCCAGGGCAGATCGCGCCCTAATACAGCATAAACGATGAACAGCAGAGTCACCAGCATCAGCGGTGGGCCAAACGTCCGCCGGGTGAGTTCCAGAATGACGATCAAACCGAAGTAACCGGTGACGATGTGGGAGGTCTCGAAATCGAAGACGCCCTCCCACAGCTCATCAGCAGTGATCCAGAACCAGTAGACCGTGATCAGAAAACCGATCAGCAATATCCCGTCGATAATCCAGCTGAACAGCCGTCGCAGGGGGGATGACGTCGGGTATTTGATCGCCAGCGGCTCGATGAACAACACGATCAACGCGGAAATTGCGATCACGCCGAGACGCAGGATGTTTTCGTCAATCAGCGCAATGACCACGAGATAGAGGGTGAGCACTGCGAGTGCCAAGGCCAGCGCGCGGCCTACCTTCGTGCTTGCCAAGCCAAGCCGGTCCAGCGTCAATCGTTCTCCCCCGCTTCTACAGCCTGCACTCGGACAGTCGTCGTCTCAAGCCAGCCGAATGCAATCCAACCGACCGCAGGCGTCAACCACAAATTTGGCGAGTACAGGGACGGGTCCGTAGGGCCGAAACCTATGCAGCGGCGGAAACGCCCCAAACGCGCCGGGCGAACTTAGGATAAGGGTCAGCGATATCCGGCGCCACTGTCTTGCGCAGGATGGTCAAGGTATCCGGACTCGGGGCGGGCGTCAGGGGAACCTGGTCTGGCAAATCGAAATCGAAGCCTGTGCTGTCCCGCACTTCTTCTACCGAATGACCGGGATGAACGCTTTTCAGAGAGAAACGTTCGCGGTCACGAGCGAAGTGAAAGAGGCACAGGTCGGTCACCAGCGCGTAGGGACCGCCGGGGCGATGGACATTTGCCGGGCTTACGCCGGGCGCGCTGATGAAATCTACCGCCTCCACCATCGTGCGCGGCGAATGTTCCAGCCGGAACAGGACGACCTTCGGCACCATGAAATAGAGATAAGCACTGCCGAACGAGCCAGACCATCGAACCTTCTGTCGGGGATACCCGTTGCCGACGCCCACCAGGTTGATGTTCGCCTTGCCGTCAATCTGGCCGCCCGACAGGAAAAATGCATCAATGCGGCCTTGACCGGCCTGGTCGAACAGGTCCACCCCGCCGTCGGTCCGGAAGTCCGGGAGCGCGCCGCCAATGATGGAGACCCGCGTCCGCTTGCCAACCGACAGGTCGCGGTGCCGGCGCAGTAATGCCGCAGAGCCCGGAATCGGGGACGAAACGCCGACGGCAATATGACCACAGCCGGCAAGCAGGTTCGTGATCGTGGTGATCAGCAGTTCTTCAAGCGTCCAGTCCGTCGACAATGTCACCAATGGCGCTCCATCTTACTCCGCGGCGACTGCTGGGACGGCCTCATTGACAAACCGGTCCAGATAGGCGCGAAGCCCCTCCTCCGTCCGGGCCATCGTCATGTAGGCGGCAAACTGATCGACGTCATCATCATAAAACCCGAGCACGCCATATGGCCGGGCGCCCTGCGGTGCCGCCGCCAAGCCGTCGACATACATGTCGGACAGGGTTGCCGCTGCCAATTCGTCGTTGGCCAGAAGATTGCCGTCATACAGTCGCTCATACGTCACCAGCGTCTTGCGGGCGGCGTGGGCCATGATCAGCAACTCCCTGTTTCGGCCAACGTAAACGTTCCCAAGCCTGTCAGCCATCGACACGTGGAACAGCGCAATGTCCGGTACGATCGCCGGCAGGGCCACGATCGGATCATCTTCCGCAAACGGATTGTCGATGATGCGGTAGTCGTCGCGATATTTCACAATATCGGAACCGATCAGGCCGCGCAGCGGCATGAAGGGAATACCTTTTTCGCCCGCTTGGAGGCCAGCATAGACTGCCGGGCAGGTACTGTCGATCACGCGAATGGTTCCCGCGCGGACCGCTCGGTTAAAGCAGGGCGCCTGCCCGTACTCGCCCATCGTGACACCGCTGGTCTCCACTGTGGCGACGCAGCCGGCGCCGACCAGGATGTCGGTCTGCAGGCCACTTGTCGGCGCGGTAACAACGTGCAAGCCCTTGACGGCGCGTCGGATCAGCGCGCGGGTGGCCGCCATCGCAGCTGTCCCGCCCTCGGCCTTGAAAACCACGATCTTGGCGCCGTCCGGCACTTCCGCGGCAAGCTGGTCGACATTCGGCAAGAACGGGTCCTTCATGACAAAAATTCCCTCAAATTCAGGTCCGACGTCAATTTGGCAGCCTCTAACCGGAAGCTCAATGCTCTATTCGAGAGCAGCGCGCCCGGCTCTCCGGGAATTATACTCGATTGACTGGCTGTCGACGCCGATTCGCAATGCGGGTCAAGACGCCCGATTCGGCGGCCCACGATCATCACCAAGGCCGATTCGGCCTGCTTGGGAAGCACCTTCAGTTCCTCTCCAGTTGGCTTGCGGCTCAACTTCTGACATCAATCCCCTAGTGTTTCGGATTTACTGTGAAGTTCAAGACCGGTCTCGCCGGACGAAATGCAACTTGCCGCTTGCCAGCGTGTTTGTCTGGTCAAGACCGCCATCTGCAGCCAACAGTTTAGTGAGGCCAGCCGCGACCTTCGGCCGGTACAGGCAGGACAAATCGCTTCCTAGTTCATTTTGGGCTCCGGCGGGCATTCGTTTGAAGCGGGCGAAAGTCGTGGTTCGCGTGACAGGCTGCTTCATTCGACATTCAGGTGGACCATGATAGCGTTCTGCTGACTGATACGATATTTTCTGCCTGCCGAGCTCCATGTGAAGCTCACCATTTCCTTTGTCTGGTCGCCATTCTGCTCGCGACAAACGACGGCTCTGCGGTTCTGGCCGCATCGCACCACTGTCAGCCTGAGCCCCGAATGTGCGTGAATGTAGGGCAAGGTAGCCATTTCAAGCGGGTCCCGACTCCAAGCGCCTATCGGATCCTGCGTCAACAGGCCTGCGCATCATCTTGCCGGTCCCGTTGTCGAGCCGTTCGGCGCAGTTGCCGGGGCAGCTGGGCGGCATGCGCGGCGCATGTGCGGGCCTGTCTGGCGCGCTGCGGCTGCTGAGTAATTCTGTCAGGCAGGGCCAGCTTCCCGGGATACCAAGCGACGAAGGCGGCGCAGGTTCCTGTCGCAAATGCCCAGCGCCTCCAAGTGCTCGACAGTGTTGTCGAGATACTCTCGTGCTGCCCCCAACGGTCCTCTGGCATGTGCAAGAGACTTCACGATGTCGGCTTCGGGTGGCTTGCACGCATAGCGCGGATGCACCGGGTTGATGATGAAGGAGATCGCTGTCACGGCGCCCTCCTCGGCTTCCACTTTCGTCCAGCGCGGCCGGTAGGCACCGCTGACCATTTCGCGACGCCAAATTATCTCGATCTCGTCCGCGACATCCTGGGCTGCAATCCGGAACACAAGCCCCCGGCAGGAGCCGCCACGCTCCAGGCCTAGGACCATACCGGGCTGGTCAGGCGTACCACGCCCCAGATGTGTCCACAGGCAAAACCGCCGGTGATAGCCGCACAGGCGCCCGATCCGCTTTTCGGCAAAACGGAAGGCCGGATTCCAGATCAGCGATCCGTAACCGAAGATCCAGATGTCTGCGCCAGGTTCGGGATGGTCGGCAAGCGTTTTTGTCCAGGATTGTTCCAACTCAGCGTCGGACAAAATCTGCAGCGAGGCGCCTCCTGACCTGATCATGTCCTGAAGCACGCCGTTCTTGATATTATCCCGCGTCAGCAATGGACTCGATATTCCCGATGGTCGTCACCGTCTTGTGGCAATATTTTCGGTGTGCCTAGCCGTTCGGGGTTCCGCGATCTGGAGACACATATCCCTGTTCCCTGTCTGACCCAAAACGGATAGCACTTCATCAGTTATGATCAGGGCCTCCGGAAAGGCGTTAATCTAACGGTCGGTGCTCTTTCGGACCCCGACCAGATGAACCCCAGGGCGATCGCGCGTTGCCAGTTGGGATCGGCCCCCATTCGTACTGCATCCCGACAACCTTGTTTTATACGATTTCATAAAGGCTCCGGCAAGCCAGTCGATTCCCCTGTGAGCTGCTTCCTCGCCGTTTTCGGCCATGAGAGGAACGCGACAGGATGCACATGACTTTCCCAACGGGAAAGAAGTGTTCAATGACCCGAGTTAACGGCTTGTGCCGGATGCCAAGAGATCGTGGTTTCACGGCCCTGCCGAGGACGCGGAGATTTGCCGGGCGCCATCGTTCCTCTGACTAGGTCAAACCGGTCACGCCTCTCCATGGTTGCCAGGAAAGTACGGAAGAGAGCGTCACTGGGAACAAGCCGGAAAGTATCACTCGCATGTGTGCCATGCCGTTGGTGATAGCCGGCGCATTCGGCGCGGGATTATTCGTTCGCGTCACGCCTCGCCGAGGGCGCGACAACCGAAAGGATGCTGATCATTGCTGAATCCGGTCGCGCCTGCGTGGGGCGAACCGTCCTGTCACAAGACAACCGAAGAAGGACCATATGGCCTTGCGTTGGAACAAACTGATAGCAGATCGCGACCTGCAAGAGTGAAGATCGACGACAGTACAAACTAGGCAAAAATCTCCAGAACCGGGGGCTTGCGGTTTTCGTTCGCTTGCGATGTCATTCCCTCACTGATGACAGCTTTCTGTCGGATCTGGCGGCCTGAAACGGTTCGCGACTGACTTAGACATTTTTCGGCGGTATGATACAATACGGTCTGCCGTCATCTCGAAGTAATTCGGTAGAAAGGGATCCGACTTGTCGGAAATAGAAAACCAGTCGTCACTGAAGACTGTTCAAGCCGGGCAGGAAAAACTGCGTGTCGGGCTGAGCGTTGGTAATATTTTTTTCGCCTTGATCCTTGTGATTATCACGGCCGCAGCGGTTTACGGGCCTTGGCATTTCGCGTCCCGGGACAATACGGAGGAGATGATCAGGCAGCTGACCGACGAAATCGTCGCCAGCGTCTCCCTTGAGGCCAACAAGGTCTTTTCCTCGGCTATTGCGGCGCAAGGCGCGATCCGAAGGATGCTGACTGAAGGGGCGTTCGATATCAAAGACCGGGCCAAGCGCGAGCCCGTATTCATGTCCTTCCTGCTGGCCAACAGGCATTTCTCGTGGGTCAGCTTCGGTAAGCCTGATGGCGATTTCTACGGTGCACAGCGGCTTGATGGCAAGAATTACCGCTTGGTCGAAAGCATCTGGAACCCAGACACACGCACCGCCAGCCGACAGATAATGTCCCTGAAGGTCGACAGCAAAGACGATATACTGCCAATCGGTGCGGAAGAACGGCAAAACATCTACAACGCCACACAACGTCAGTGGTACAAGCGCGCTATCGCCCAACCAGATTCCCATGTCTGGACCAGCGTTTACATTTTCGCCACCAGCGGCATTCCTGGTCTGAACTCAGCGATCACCTTCCGCAAGGACAGTGAATTGGTCGGCGTCGTCAGTATTGCCATCGAACTGGAACGTATCTCCAGATATCTTGGCACCATCAAATCCGTGCGGTCCGGTGCAGCTTTCATCATCAACCGCGAGGGGCGGATGATCGCCTTCAAGAACAAGTCGGAAGTGACCCGCACTCAGACAGGCAGTTCCCGATTGGAGTTGACGCCACTCAACCAGACCAAGAACCCGATATTGAAGATCGCGAGCGCAGCATTGGATACCAAGAACCTCGCGGCCAACAAGAAACAGTTTCGCCTTTATACCGAGCCCGACAGCGGCAAGCGTTACTTTGTCAATCTGACTCCGTTGGCCAAGCAGGATTGGTTCATTGGAACAGTGATTCCCGAAGCGGATTTCACCGCAGCCCTTGACGACAACTATGTCAGGCTGGTGGCTGCATTGGGTGTCGTACTTCTATTTATTGCGTTTTTCGCAATCTGGTTCTCGCGTCGCTTGTTCATTCGGCCCTTGCATCAGGTTATTGATGAGACGAATCTGGTCGAGAGCCTGGCCGAAGAACTCAAATCCAAGAATGCATCTCTCGAAAGCACGCTGAGTGACTTGGAAAAGGCCCAGGATCAGATCATCACAAGAGAGAAACTGGCCGCCCTCGGCGAATTGACCGCCGGCGTCGCCCACGAGATCAAGAACCCATTGAATTTCATCAAGAATTTCTCCGAAGTCTCGGGAGAACTGCTGAATGAAATGTTGGAAGAAATCAGCCGTCTTGCCGAAGAGCGAAAGACTGCAGCCAATAACAAGGATGACGTGGATGGTCAGGAGAAAGACGACACCGTTGAACTGATCGAAGAGATCGCCGGAGACCTGACCGGCAACCTTGAGACAATTCAGGAGCACGCCCAACGCGCGAACAATATCGTCCAGAGCATGCTGCAGATGGGCCGCGGTTCAAGCCAGCGCCTTCCGGCCAATATCAATGTATTGCTATCGGAACACGCCAACCTGGCCTATCATAGCGCGCGGGCCGATGATTCAGATTTCAACATTGAGATTCAGGAGGATTTCGACTCAGAGATCGGCGAAATCGAGGTAATTCCTCAAGACCTCAGCCGAGTATTCCTGAACATGGTGACCAACGCCTGTTACGCGACCCACGAAAAGCAGACGGCGTTAAAGAAGATCGACCCGGACGCAGTCGAGATGAAGGAAGGCGACGTCGACTACAAGCCGTTGTTGCAGCTGATGACACGAAACCTGGGCGGTAGCGTGGAAATCCGTGTTAGAGACAATGGCAACGGCATCCCGGATGAGGTGGTCGAGAAAATCTTTCTCCCCTTCTTCACAACCAAGCCGACCAACGAAGGCACTGGGCTCGGCCTTGCGCTTTCCAATGATATCATACGGCGGCATGGGGGTACTATCCGCGTCGAGACGAAAACCGGTGAATTCACCGAAATGATTATCGAACTGCCGAAATCATCAGACACCTAGCCCGGCTATTTCATGAAGTGCCCGGTTTGGTGGATTGGGGCTGCTTGTGGTCCGGGTGCTATCCGGGTTTGGGCCGTGCGGCGACCAGACGGAAGATGTCCTGCTCGGGACAGGCCGATGACAGGTGGAAGCGTATCCACCGGGTATTGCCGGTGATCGCGGCACCGATCTTCGGGAGGGAGGGTGTTGCACGGGGCACGCACCATCCGGGTGCCCTTGAGGCAGCACCGGCCGATCGCTTTGAGCAGGGTACAGGCGAGACCTTTGTAGAGTGCCTGAGCGTCGTCTGTCAGGTTGGAAGTGCGCGAGGCGGGCGATCACCGATCCCGGCAGCGGGCGCCGTAGCCGAGATCAATAAAGTCCGCCTCGGCCAAGGCCATCGCAGGTGCGTGCCCGGCCGAGAATGTCGTTGACATCGTGACGCTCGTACCAGCACATCCGCCGGTGCCTTGATCTCTGGGGGCAGAAGCCCGAATCGGCTTTCCCCCGATGTTATCCGATAATGCCAGTCCTCTTAGTCAGGCAGATCACCTCTTGGTCAAAGGACAGCATTGAGGCACGCCAGCGAGCCTCAGTTCACAGTCTTGCCGCGGCGGCGCAGCGGTTGACCGCCATAACCGTAAATGTCATCTGCCGCCTCGAACAGGCTAAACGGGATTTTCATGCCTATTTTGCGGGCGCGCAGGAAGCTGATGGCAATATTTGGCGGCGACACGATGGCCACCTTGAGGTCCTTTGCTTCTACCTTCCCCTCTAGGATGTCGGATCCAATTTTGGCCGCCAACTGCGCGTTACTCTGGAAACTTACGCCAATGCCCAGCGTCGCGCTATCAGGTCCCTTCTGGACGATATCCGGCACCACGCTCAGGACGGGCACCCTGTCGGAGTGCTCGTTGATCGTCCTGATTTCCGCAAAAACCGATGTGCTGCCTGTGATCCAGAACAGGCTGTTCTTGAGATCCGGATCCGTCTCGCGCAGGCGCGCCACCGCAGCAGGCACCATGACTTCCAGTTGAGCCCCAGCGACTTTGGGATCGGTAACGGAGACACGGAAGACATTGATCCCTTCCGCTTCGAGCGCCTTTTCCATCGGGATGGCCTGTGTTTTCACCGCGCTGACATTATTCTCGTCGACCATGATGACAACGTTCTTCAATTTGGGCTTCAACTGCCTCAGATAGACGATCTGGACGTCGACCGGAACGTTCAACGACGTGAACGCGAAGTTGACTCCGCTGCTGGATTTATAGTCCTTGACCTGGCCCAGCAGAACTGGGTCCTTGGAGCAAACCGTCACGATAGGTACTTTGCCGTCGCGCCGGTTTTTCCACAGCCAGGCGGTGGTCTGAGAACCCATGGAGTAAATCAGCGAATAGCCTTTGCCGGCCGCTTCATCAACCAGCGCATGGCCACGCGCCGCCTTCCGGTCAAAATTCACTACCTCGAATTGCGCGCGGATGCCCTTGTTGGCGTAAGTGGCAGCAATTTCGGTCATCGCGATGTCGTAGGCCGTCGACTTGCGTGGATATATCACCATGACTTTCTTGAAGCCGGTGGCGCCGCTGTAGACGCCAGGCTTGGCCTTCAACGTGACACGAAGCGGATCATCCGGATGGACGGCCACCTTCCAGTGTTTCAAGGCCAGGGGGCCAATCTTGAACCACTTGCCGACCCGCGCCATCCGATCCTGGGCGACGATCTCGCCCGCGGTCAGGAACAGCATCAGGCAGGCGCCAATTACGGCGATGGTTGAGTTCCGCTTGTCCACGTCCAATCTCTACTATCTTGTGTTTACTTGCCAGTGACGGCCGAGCATGGTCAGCAGGAACAGAATGCCCAGCAATATGGCGACGATACCGGCCCACCCGACCGAGATCGGTCCACCACCAGTCATCAGCAACAATTGTCCCGCCAGTATCGGCCCCGCCACATGGCCCGCGCGTTCCAGTACGCGATACAGCGACGTGACCTGATTGGCACCCATTTCCTGCGCCAGAGGCATACTCGCCACGTAAGAGATGATCGGCGCATTGATTAATCCATGGGCCAGACCCAGCAGGAAGATCCCGACGCCTATGATCACCGGCTCCAGATTACCAGACGTCAAAATCGATGGTGTGTCGGCCCACCCGGTCAGGCCGACGGTCATCATGCCGCCGCCAGCGATCAGGGCGCCAGCAGCCAGGGCTTTCAACGCCCCGCCAAAATTGTCCACACGACGCGAAATCCAGCCGCTCGCCAGCAACACGCCACATGGATAGATCATGATCAGCTGGCCGATATCTTCCGGCGGATAACCCATTCCGTTTAACACGAGCGGCATGGCGAAGACGACGATGCCTGTGAGGACGGCCTTGGACGGCAGACCTATCAGGCATATGACCCGCAAGAACTTGAGATTCGTCAGCACCCGCCTGCTGGCCTGGAAGAAGCTGGCATTCAGTGCAACGCTGCTCGCAGCGGCGCCCGCAATGCGCGGCATCATCGTCAGCGCAGCGAACGCGATCACAGCGGCGGTCGCAGCGCCCAACAGGAATACGCCTTGGGCGGTGATGTAATTTACCAGCAGCGAGCCGATCGCGGTGCCGGAGATCATGCCGCCGTTGAAGCCGAAGACGATCACCGCTGCAGCGCGGGTGCGCATGTTCCTAGGTGCGTGAGTCACAATATAAGTCTGAGTGCCGATCAGCAGCGCCCCCTGACCCAGCCCTGAAAGGCCCCGGGCGGCCGCAAGCGCCGGGAACCAGTCCGAAAGCGCGAGCAGCAGTGCGCCGCTGCCTGCCAGTAGCGCACCGGTCCACAACAAGGCGCGCGGACCATGAAGGTCGGCGATCTTGGTAGCCGGTACCAGTACGATGAGGAAACACAGGAAATAGGTAGTGAAAGCCCACGAGGCGGCTGCAGCGCCATAACCGCCAGCGGCAGCAGCGTCGCGCAGCATTTGCGGCAGAAAGCTCACCGGCAGGTGTTCAAAAAAGACTGCCAGAAAGAACAGAAGCTTGAGCCATTCAATGGCTCTCGTCGCATTCGCGGACACTGTTGACCCGTGCGCATCTTTCGCCGCCTCTCGGTTATCGCTCAAGACGTGACCAAGACGCAGGAGAACACCGGCGAACAGTACAGTTGCAAGGAACAATGCAATGAAATTCCTGATGTTCTTGGCAACGGCGCGCCAGACCACGCTGGTTGGCAGGGTTACCGCGATTCGCAAGTTGGTGGCGCCGATCGTCGAAGCGAATTCGTAGGTTTCAGCACGAGGCTGCCATGTGGTGCCTTCGCGCGCACTGTCAGTGTGGATCTGAACTTGGTCACCCCGCATCATGCCGATGGCCTGGATATCGCTGTTCAGATGCCTGTACTGCTGGAACGTCTCGCGCAAACCGCCCAGGTCCTTCATATCCAGTTCGAATTCCACCACGGGAGCCACGCGCTGTCGCAGGGATTCGGCCAGCGCTTGCGCCCTGCCCTGCAGGCCGCCGGTATAGAGGGAGACCAAGTTCAACACCACTGCGGCGGCGACGGCAGCGAATGCCGCACCGAAGCTGATGTAAAGCCATGGGAATCGAGCGCCGTCCAGACGCCGCTTGAACAACACGGCACCCAAGGCAAACAGAATTGCCAGGCCGCTGGCCACCAGAACCACAAGCAAAAAATACCTGCGCGCCACCGAGTCCACAGCGCTACGCGGCGTCGCGACCACAACCGCGCCGACCGTTTCAAACCGGTCGCGCAGGCGGAGCAGAGCCCGGATCGTTGTCGGATCATCTGGCGCCAGCATCCGCTCACCGTCGGGCGGAAGAGGCAGGTTTCCGAAGTCTTCGACACCCTCTCGCGCTTCGCGGAAAATCGGTTTCCCGCTGCTGTCGGTCACCGTGATGGAAAGGATCGACGGGTCCGAAGACAACACGCGCCTGCCGATCTGCGCAAACCCCGGAAAGTGTTCTAGCGGCAAACCGGCACGCAGATAGGTGTTCAGAGGGGTCTGCACTATTTCGGCCTGCGCGATCATCTTGTCGACAACAAGATTCTGATAGGTTCGCCGACCCTCGGCATAACCGACATAGATCAGCAGCCAGAGCGACGCCAAGGCGACGATCAGCATGATCAGCCCGTACAAAAGGCTCGCGCGGGCCTTCGGCGTGCTGGTTTGCGGCGGTTCAGCGGTTGCGGACGTCATGTTCCCGGACATCTCTAAGTTTCGAGCAACATGGCCAGATCCGCGATGTGCCGGATCGCGCCGGGCCGGTGATCGCAATAGAACTGCAGGCGATCCAGCAGCAAGCTCAACAACAGGTCCTCGTAGGACATGTCCAGTGCGGGCAGGCCCATAGCCACCAACGGCGTCTTGTCTTTCCGGGGACGCGTCAGGTCGGGCTTCGGGTTGACCTCCAGTACACAAAGCCGACCGGTCACATCTGCCCGAACGTCCACCCGGATCAAGGCACCCAATTGGTGTTGCATGAATACGTTCCGGCCAATCCTGACCAGTTCGTCGTAAATATCCGGTTCGGCAGCGGGGTCCAAGATACTGGCCCGTTTGGTCGTGATGGGGCTGATGTCCATGGATGTGAAGATACGTTCGCCGTGCGTCAGGATGCGCTCGGCGACCGAGATGACAAAGGGTTGATCAAGGCGATCGACGACGCCTTTGCGATACCGCGTCGGCCCCGCCACCGCGATCGTAAATTCCCGCCCGGACAGGAAGGTCTCAATCAACACCGTATTGTGCGTGTCAGCGTAGACTTTCTCGACGACTTGAGCAAGGCCGGAACGGTCGTCGATAAAGTGAACATGCAACGACGCCCGGCCAGATACCGGCTTGACGATAAACGGTCCTTGGTAGGCGTTGAAGGCACGCTCCCAAAAGACAGCGTCCCGATGCGCACTCCCATGGGTGACGGGGTTCCAGATGGTGAAGGGCGCGGTGGCAATTCCCAGCCCTGTCGCGGCCTGCTTGAACAGATGTTTGTTGTCCAGAATCAGCGCGGCGGCGGGAGAGTGTCCTACATAGGGAATCCCCATCATCTCCAGCATACTCGACGTATGGCCGGCTGAGTCGTAGCCTTGGATCCCTGCAGAGTTGATCCATGCAAACTGCAGGTCATGCCGGATGATTTGCGCTGGCAAGCTGATGTCGTCGGGCAGCAGCGTGACATGGCGAAAACCGGCCTTCTCCAGGCAGTCGGCGATGTCCTCCGCCACTGGTCGGTAGGATTTCGACGCCCGAGGGTTCGTGGTTTCCTGAATGACCGAGCCGGGCTGTGACTTGTCGCCATTGTAGATGACAACCAGCCGCAGCGATTCTTTCAGCGACGGTAGAATTTTGGTCAGATCCGGCCCGTCATGCGCATGAGCGGACGGTTCATCATGAACAACTTTCACCCTAGCTGCCCTTGAAGTTCATCTGGCGATGGCGCTCTTGATGTTGTCGAGGTGTGTATTGTCTCATTTCAGAAAGTCCGGACGAGCGGTTCCCAGCCCGCGGCAATGTCATCGCCGGCGCTCCGGCAGTCGAGTGCAGCGGAGAACGCCATCCTGATTACCGCATTCGTCACCTTGTGCGTTCTCGCGCTGGCGGAAGCCACTGACCAAGGTCGACTTGACTTTGCTCGGGCGGCTCCTCCTCGGCGCGGTCGCGATCGCCATCAAAAAAGAGCTTTTTCTGACATATCACATGTCGGCTTGATGCCGCACCATCACCATCATGACCTTGTGCTTCACCATCCAATGGATTTGCCACCTTCCCGAATACAGCCCCAGTCCGACCGCTGCGATACCGTCGGACCGGCGGGTCCGAAGACCTATACTCGATCAGTTCAATTACCAACACAAAAATTTGAGTGTCTGGAACATCACGTCGCTTCCAGCAACGATTCACCGTTCTGCCATCAATGTTCCTTCTCCGCGGCCTACACAGTCCTCTCACGCCGTCCGGCAGATGCAGGATCAGGCCGATATCGCGCTCCCGATGAACTTTTCCAACAGCCCCGGCGCCGATGGATACATTTCGAGAGCTCGTTCGAAATCAATAACGCCGAGCGACGCCAAGTGCAGCCCTGCGCAGTCAACGAGGCAGAAGCAAGATCTTGCCCTTGACCTTGCGTTCAGTGATTTGACTGAAGGCGGCGACAAACTCGTCCAAGTCATAAAAGGCGGAAATATTCGACTTCAACTTGCCCGCAGCCATCAAGCCCAGCCAGGTATTCACGCCCTTCTCCATATCGGCATAGACGTTGTCGAACTGGATATCAAGCGGCGCGCCCATGATGGTCAGGTTGTTGTACAGCAGGTAGTTGGTCTTGGCCGCCGGAATGGCCCCATCCGCAAAACCGACTATGACGAGCTTCCCCCCGAAGCGCAGAACCCGCAGCGATGCTTCGAAAAGATCGCCTCCGACCATGTCGATCACGACGTCGCAACCGCGCCCTTCGGCAGCGCCGGTCAACCTGGTCACCTGCTGTTTCAGGTGGGTTTTGAGCGCCGTGGCGTCAGCTGCATTGGAATCGACCAGACCATCAGCGCCGCAGTTTCTGGAAAAATCGCCCTTCTTGGCGCTCGAGACTGCAGCTAGGACAATCGCTCCACGCGCCTTGCACAACTGAACCGCGGCGCTGCCGACGCCGCCGGCGGCCCCCGTGACCATGACCGTATCGCCAGGCTGGACCTGCGCCCGCAGACTGACGGCCACCCAGGCGGTATTGAAGACTGTTATCATCGCGGCTGCATCTTCGAACGAGACCGAATCGGGCAGTTGGAAGCATCGTCTCTCTGGCGCCGGTACCATCTGACCAAATCCGCCCTTGAAGACTTGTGCGACAATGCGGTCGCCCGGTTTGCACCGGGTAACGCCCTCGCCAACTGCCTTGACGTAGCCGGCGCAGTCCCGGCCAGGAACGAAAGGTCGGTTCGGTCGCTTCTGATATCTGCCCTGCATCATCAGGACATCCGGGAAATTGATGCCGATGGCATGGTTTTCGATCAGTACCTCGCCGGGGCCGATTTCCGGGTCCGGAACATCCATTACCATATGGCTGTCGATGGGCCCGAATTCGTTAATCACGATGGCGCGCATCTTGCCTCCCTAGCTTGTTTGAGATGCCCGCCGTCGCAGCGCCTTGGCGGCGTCGAGACTGGCGTTGACGATTTCATGGTACCCGGTGCAGCGGCAAATATTGCCGGACAGGGCAACCTTGATCTCGTTGGCCGTCGGGTCCGGGTTGATTTCCAGGAACTCGCTCAAGGACATCATGAACCCAGGCGTACAGAAACCACATTGCAGCGCAAAATTCTCGTGAAAGGCCTGCTGCAGAGGCCCGAACGACCCGTCGGGCTCACTCAGCCCTTCAACGGTTTCTATCGCCGCGCCATCGACCTGGACGGCCAGAACAAGACAAGCTCGAGTCGCCTTGCCGTCGACCCTGATCGTACAGGCACCGCAAATGCCGTGCTCACAACCGACATGGGTGCCCGTGGCGCCGATTTCGTGGCGTAGGAAATCAGCCAGCAACATCCGTGGTTCGGCAAAGCCCTCCTCCGGGATGCCGTTCAGGGTCAGGCGCACAAGGAAACGCCCATGGCGGTCCAAGGTCTTCATTCGGTGCCGTCGTCTGGTCGTGTGGCGTCGATCACCTGGCAGCCAAGATGACGAACCAACTGGCGCCGATGTCTGGCGGTAGCGTGAATGTCGTCGTTGCCTCCCAGCACCCAAGCCAAGTCATTCAAAGCATCTTCGACAGAATCGTCCGGCAAACTGTTCCAATGACATACCTCGGGACGATCGGCAACGCCGCCAACGGCGAGGCTGATTGCTGTACCCGACCGCCGTGCCGCGATGGCGACCACCGCAAAGTCGCCATGCCGATGACAGAACTCGCGGAAGGCGAAACTGTCGCCCGCAGGCGCTTTTGGGAAGCGCACCCGGACAGCCAGTTCGTCCGGCGCCTTCGCGGTAGTCAGGACACCGCGCTGGAAATTCTCTGCCGCAATGGTTCGAACGCCACGGCTGCTGTGCAAATCCATCTCGCCGCCCAGCAACGCCAAGCATAATGGCAACTCGGAAGACGGATCGGCATGACACAGCGAGCCGCAAACCGTGCCGCGGTTGCGCGTCTGGAAGTGGCCAACGTAGGGCAAGGCTTGGGCCAACAGTGGCAAGGTCATCCCCAGATTCGGCCACGCGGCCAACGTGCCCTGGGTTACAGCCGCGCCGACAGCGAGCACACCATCTTCGTCCACCGTACTGCTCAGGGCCGGCAAGCGACTGATATCTACCAAAACGTGCGGCCGCACCAGACGCATGTTCAGCATGGGCATCAGCGACTGGCCGCCCGCGATCACTCGTGCATCGTCGCCGTATTGCGCCAGTACCTCAACTGCCTCGTCAACACTGTCTGGCTGGACGTAGTCGAAAGGCGCTGGCTTCATCGATCGCTTCGCACCAAGCGTTTCAGACGGCCGGCAAGACCGCCCGAAGGATCGCGCGGTCCATCGTCGCGGCTAGCCTGCTGCACCAAGGCGTGCATGAATCGGTCGATCAACTGTTTGGCCGCCCCGCGAATCATGCGTCCGCCAACAGCGACTACCTTCCCCGACAACTCAACAGAATAGCTGTATCGCACCAGAGTGCCGCCATCATTGCCGATCAACTCGAACGCTCCGGTTCCGCGCGAGGCGCCCAGCGCACCATGTGCCGACCCCACAAGCGTAGCCTTGTGCGGTTTCTCCAGATCGATCAAGTCGATTCGCGCATCAAAACGACCTTTCACAGGCCCAACACCCAGAATCACGGTACCGGTAAAGCCTTTGTCGCCCGAGGCCTCAAGTTTCTCGCAACCAGGTACGATCCGCGCCAGACGGTTCGGGTCTAGCAGCATATCCCAAATCTGCGCCGGGGTTGCTGGCATTTGCATCTCGTCGCTTCCGCTGATCGTCGGTTGGCCTAGTGTCGCCGGTTCGAGGCGCGCTGCGGATCCAAGGATGGCATTCGACGACGGCGGAGGCTCTTCGGGAGCCAGCCATTCGAGAACTTTGGCCGGTTTCAATGGCAGTTGTACGTCATCGATACCCAGCGCGTCGGCGACGGCGTTTGCGATGCAAACAGGTGTGCTGTATTGGTTGCCTTCGGCAATTCCCTTCGCGCCCAGTCGGGTATAGGGCGACGGATGGGGTGTGGGATGGACCAGTGTCAAGTCTGGCAGGTCGGCCGCCGTCGGCACCAGGTATTCGGCAAAGGTGCCAGACCGGAAAGCGCCGTCAGCATCGTAGCAGAACTCTTCCAGAAACGTCGCGCCATAGGCCGAGGCCCAAGATCCACGAATTTGTCCTTCAGCAAGTCCCGGATTCAGAACAGTGCCACAATCGTGAGCCGAAACATACTTGTCGACGTTGACAATGCCGGTGGACGCATCGATTTCCACGCCGCAGAAATCAAATCCGAAGCCGTATGCCAGCGACGTATTGATTTCGTCGTTGGCCGTCGTGGGCGTCAGCTCCGGAGCATTCCACATTGACGTCTCGCGGATACCCGGCTCCACATCATCGGGGAGACTGGACGGCGACCAATGCGCCAACCCTCCTACCCGATAGAACGGGATCGCGTTGTCCGGATTATTGACGGCGTGAATCTTGCCCTCGGTAAACGCGATATCTTCAACTGCTACGTTGAGCCGGGATGCTGCAATTCGTGCCATCTTCTGCCGTACGCGTACGGCGGCCTGATGGGCCGCGCTCGCTGAGGCCGGCGCAAACCGACACGAATAGTTGCCGGCGGCGATCGACCAGCCATCCTTGGCCGTATCTGTATCCAGGGATACTACGATATCTTCGGTATCAAGGCCCAATTGATCGGCTACAATCTGGGCAAGCGCCGTCTGGTGACCTTGGCCTTGTGGCACCGAATCGCCAATGACGTTCACTGATCCAAGCGCATCGACAGAAACGGTCACAGACGCGACGGCACCATCCTTCGGACCTGCCCGTTCACGCTCCAAACCTGTCTTGAGCGTCGAGATGTAACCCATGTTTGACTGGCTCGGCTCGACACAGGAGGCATAGCCGATGCCATATAGGTGACCCTCCTTGCGCGCCTTGACCTGCCGTTCCTTGAGTTGTGCGAGGCCACCTGCCTTGATCGTTTCATCAATAGTCTTCTGATAGTCGCCGCTATCCAGCAACGCCCCGGCGATGGTCCTGTAGGGAAACTGATTCTCATCAATCAGGTTCTTGCGCATCACGTCAAGCTGATCCTGCCCTGTCAGGACGGAGATCCGCTGCATGATGCGCTCGACGGCAAAATACAGCTGTGGTCCGCCAAATCCGCGCACCGCACCGGTCGGACATTTGTTGGTCACGACGATATGGTTCGTGACTTCCAGATGCCGGATTGCGTATCCGTTGGTCGAAACACCGTGCATTCTATAGATGGGCGCTGGCATGGGTGCACGCAAATAGGCACCGTGGTCATCCCAATGGGTCAGCCGTAGCGCCTTGACAATCCCGTCATTCGTGTAAGCAGCCTCTATTTTTGTGATCCGATTGGGCGCAACGCTGGAGGCGGACAGATGCTCCAGTCTGTCCTCGATCCACTTGACGGGCCGCTGCGCCTTTCGGGCCAGCACGCACATCACGACGATATAAGGGAAGATCACCAGCTTCGACCCGAAGCTTCCGCCGGAATTCCTGGGGCTGCGGTGACGCAGAGCGGCGGTCCGGATGCGCAGGGCTAGGGCCATGACGGTATGGACAGAAAACGGCCCCTGGAAATTCGACAGGACATCGAACCCGCCGCTCTCGCCGTTGGCCTCCGCAATGATCGCGTAAGTCTCCATCGGCGTGATGGAGTTGCGCGGGTAGCGGATAGTCATCGCAATCGTATTTTCGGTCTCGGCGAAGACCTTGCCGGGTTCGCCGTGAACAAAGTGTCGCTTCGAGACACAGTTCGAGTCTGACCGCCAATGCAGCTTCGGCGCATCAGGCTCCGATGCCTCTATCGGATCGATCGTGGCGGGGAGGACATTGTAGGCGACCGCAATCAGGTCGGCAGCGTCTTCGGCCTTGTAGCGGTCGGTCGCCGCCACCACGACAACGGGCTCTCCGACATAGCGGACCTTGCCGACCGCCAGGCCATAATAATCGATCGGGTTCTCGAACCCAACGATCATGGGGTCGGTCTGCTCCGCCATCTCTTCGCCGGTGACCACGGCGAAGACTCCCGGCATGGCCAAAGCTTCCGTCACATCGATGCTGACGATCTCGGCATGCGCGTGGGGCGATCGCACAAAGGCGGCGTGCAGCGTCCCCTTCTTGACCGGCGCGTCATCCACAAACGCCCCTGCGCCGCGCAGCAGGGTGCGATCCTCAATCCGCAGCATGCGCCGGCCGACATGGCGCGCTTCGGGGCGAATTTCTTCCGGGATCGAGAAGTCCGGCATCAGGGCTCCAAGCTTCGGGCAACTGCGCACGGCACAGGGTATCTCAATCCTTATAGACACGATCCCAATATTTATACAATATGTATAAATAATCATGGAGGATATGCCGTGGCCTGGTTCGTAGGCGTCGACGTAGGCGGCACGTTTACAGATTTCTATGCCTGCCGCAGGGAAGACGGCGCGGTGCGCGTCTTCAAACGACCATCAACACCCCGCAATCCGGGCGAGGCTATTGTTTTAGGGCTGCGGGAGATGTGCGCCGCGCTCGCGATCGATTCTGCTGATATCACCCGTCTGTGCCACGGCACGACGATCGCAACCAATGCGCTGATCCAGCGTCGCGGCGGCAAGGTCGCCATGGTGACCACGGACGGCTTCCGCGATCTGCTAGAAATCGGCCGGCAAACCCGGCCTCACATGTATTCATTGCAGAAGGATCATCCAGCGCCTCTTGTCCCCCGCGAGCGGCGCTACGAGGTGATTGAGCGTATCGGGCCGGGCGGCGTCATCATCGCCCTGGACGAAAACAGTCTTGCCGCCGCGGCCGACGCCGTTGTTGCCAGTGAGCCAGACGCCTGCGCCATCTGCTGCCTGTTCTCGTTTGTCGATCCTGCCCACGAACGCAAGATTGCAGCAGCGCTGCGTGCCCGTCGGCCGGACATGCCGGTGTCGCTGTCATCGGAAGTGTGGCCGGAGTTCCGGGAATATGAGCGATTCTCAACCACCGTGCTAAATGCCTATCTGCAACCGGTGATCGGAGATTACATCGATTATCTTGACACGGAGATGAAAGCCGTTGCACCAGACGCACCCATCCGGATCTACCAATCCGGCGGAGGCTTGATGTCCGTCGAAACCGCCAGGACCTATCCGGTCCGGACGGCGCTTTCCGGCCCGGCTGCCGGTGCGGTGGGAGCGGTACATAATGCTCGGCTGGCCAAAAAACCCGACGTCATCACGCTTGACATGGGCGGTACCAGCGCCGATGTGGCTCTGATTCGCAACTACGATCCAGGCGTCAGTCTGGGCGGCAATGTTGCGGGGTTTCCCGTTCGTTTGCCGATGGTGCACATACATACTGTCGGTGCCGGCGGAGGGTCGATCGCCTGGTTCGAGCGGGACGGTCTTCTCAAGGTCGGGCCGCGCAGCGCAGGGTCCGATCCGGGGCCGGCCTGTTACGGGTGCGGCGGAACAGAGCCGACCGTCACCGACGCCAACCTAGTGCTCGGCCGGTTGTCGGGTGGCGGCCTCGTCGGCGGCGCGATGGCCTTGGACGAAGCGAAAGCTCGTGCCGCGATCACGCCGATCGCAACGCAATTGGGTGTTTCGGCCGAAAAGGCCGCTCAAGGCATCCTCGGGATCGTCGTGGCGAACATGGTGCGCGCAGTGCGTACCATCTCCGTCAAGCGCGGCCTTGATCCGAAGGACTATGCCCTGATGCCCTTCGGCGGCGCCGGCCCGCTGCACGCCGTCGAAGTGGCCCGCGCCCTGGGCATGTCCGATGTCGTCGTTCCGGACACGCCGGGAATCCTGTGTGCGCAGGGCCTGATCGTATCGGACTTCAAGGAGGAATTCGTTCGCAGCGGGCGCCTTGCCCTCGACGCGGCGAATTGGGCGGCGATCAACGAGGTGCTGGAAGATCTGGAGCGCGATGCGCGAGCATGGTTCGAAGGGGAAGATGTAGTTCCAGACAGCCAATCACTATCGGTCAGTCTTGACGCGCGCTATGTCGGCCAGAATTTCGAACTGCCGGTCGTGCTGACGGCAGCGAATCCCGAAGAACTGCCGCGGCCCGCCGCCATCGCCGAAGTCGAGCAGGCCTTTCATGCTGAGCACGAGAAACGTTACGGCTTTCACAATGCCAGCGAACCGATCGAAATCGTCAATATTCGGATCACTGCCGTCGGGAGCGTGGAAAGAGGCGCAGCAGGTTCGGAACACTTGCCGGATTCGACCGAGACTGCCACACCCATCGCTCGTCGTCCGGTGTGGTTCCAGGATGATGCTCCGGTCGATACGCCTGTCTATCAGCGCGCCGATCTTGCTTCGGGCGCATCCTTCATCGGCCCGGCAGTGATTGACCAATTCGATTCGACCACCATCGTATTTCCGGATGACAAGTTGACCGTTGATGACGCCGGTAATATTGCGATCTCCGTAAAATCCAATCACCTTGCCGGGAGACAGGCTGCGTGAAAACCCTGCATTCCCAACTCGACCCCGTATCGCTCGAAATTCTGATGAACGGGCTCCGCTCGGTGGCGGATGAATCGTTCGTTTCCCTGATGAAAAGCGCCTATTCCACCAACATCAAGGAGCGGCGTGACCACTCGACGGCGATCATGGATGCCGATGGCCGGCTGATTGTCCAGGCCGACGCCTCGCTGCCAGTTCATCTGGCCTCAATGAAAGGGCTGATGGAAAGCCTGCTGACCCGGTTTGGCGATGACGTTCGCGACGGAGACCTGTTCGTCGCCAACGATCCCTATGTGGCAGGCGGCACGCATCTGCCGGATATCAACATGGCTGTGCCGGTGTTTGCCGACGGCGCGCCGGTAGCGTTCATGTGCAACATCGCGCATCACGCCGACGTCGGCGGCGCGGTGCCCGGCAGCATGGCAGGGGGGCTGACAGAAATCTATCAGGAAGGACTTCGAATCCCGGTCATTCGACTGTTCCGCGAAGGCGTATTGCAGGAAGACATCATGGACATGATCCTGCTCAACGTTCGTGTGCCGGCCGAGCGCTGCGGCGACTATCATGCCCAAATCGCCGCCTGCCGTCTGGGCCATGATCGGCTGGCAGCCATGATAGCCCAATATGGCGTGTCGGCCATGCATGAAGGTTTTGACCAGATCGTGACCCGGACATCCAACAGGATCCGGGAAGAGATCAAGCGGCTTCCCGATGGCGTCTACAGATTCGAAGACGTCATGGACGATGACGGCGTGGGCGCGTTCGATATTCCGATCAAACTGACCGTTACCGTCAACCGCGGCGACATCTGTTTCGATTTCACAGGCACGGCACAACAGGTGAATGGCAACATCAATGTCACGCGCAACGCCACGCAAGCATCCGTATGCTACACCTTGAAAGCCCTGCTTGATCCGGATGCACCAAACAACCAGGGCGTCCTCGACCTACCAGAGCTTATCACCCAGAAAGGAACCTTGCTGGACGCGACCTTTCCCGCTCCGGTCGCCGCGCGGGCGAACACCTGCCAACGGATCATCGACGTGATTCTGGGCGCACTGGCCCCGGCGATGCCGGAAGCGGCAGTTGGAGCGGCCAACGGCGCCAATACCACGGCTGTCTTCTCGGGCGTCGATCCGCACTCCGGTGAAGACTATGTGTATCTTGAGACTTTGGGGGGAGGCTTCGGCGGCCGATCGGACAACGATGGAAAGGACGGCGTGCAGGTTCACATCACCAATACGTCCAACCTGCCGGTCGAAGCGATCGAGATGGAATATCCGCTGCGTGTCCGGTCATATGGCCTGATTCCGAATTCCGGCGGCGCCGGGCGATATCGGGGCGGCATGGGTCTGAAACGCGTAGTCGAACCGGTAGGACACTCCTGTTCCTTCAATGGCGCTGGTGAACGCTTCACACATCAGCCTTGGGGTGTCTTTGGGGGTCATTACGGGGCGACTGGCGAGTTTCGTCACGTCGACAGAGAAGGCGTCTCCCGACGGCTGCCGAACAAACCCACCGGCGTAGCGATACACCCCGGAGAAGCGCTGGAGATTTATTCTCCTGGTGCGGGCGGTTATGGCGACCCGGCCGAGAGATCGTTAGGCAATCTGGAAGTCGACCTGACCAGCGAAAAGTTTGACGAGGCTTACCTCGCTGCACACTATCCACAATTTGGTCAGTCCAGCGAGAAGCCGTGAGCGCCGCCTTGCTTGAGCGCCTGGACCAATCGATGACGAAACAGGTCAGTATGGGCCCGACCCAAAGCCTCGGCTGTCGCGGCGTCCTTAGCGGCCAGCGCTCCAATCATGGCGTCATGCTGGTCAACAACTGTTTGATAGTAGTCCTCGTCCACATCTCCTGTCACGAAAGCAGTCCCGAACGCCGACAGCGTAAGACGAAGGCCTGTCTTCAGAAGGTCTTCGTACCAGTCTTCGACATGGCGATTGCCACCTGCTGTGGCAATCACCGAATGAAAGGCCTTGTTGGTTTCACTCATGGCCACGGGTTTATGGGCTTCTGCAGCAATGCGAAACGCCTGGTTCAACTGGCGCAGTTCAGCGATCTGGTTATCGCTTCGACGCGTGGCGGCCAAGCGCAAGATCAGTCGCTGGCAAACATCCATCGCTTCGAAGAATTGTGGTATTTCAGCAAAGTCGATCTTGCTGACTTGCGCACCGCGGTTCGGCAGCAAGGCGATCAGGCCTTCCCCTGCCAAGCGGATCAGTGCCTCGCGCACCGGCGTGCGCGACACCCGAAATTGCCGCTCCAGAGTTCCTTCGTCAATCGGCGCACCAGGCGGCAATCTCAAGTGCAGGATGTCTTCCCGCAAGCCGTCGAAAACGCGTTGTGCGCCAGTTCCCTTCGGACGACCTTTGGTACGCAGCGAGGGCGCAGTTGGGTTGGTGGCACTCACGGTTTCCTCTCCTCGTGCCGGAAAAATATTCCACGCGTTAATCGAGTCCAGGAGCGGCGTTGGAGCGCAGCATGACAAAACTCATCGATTTCCCGCGCCATGACGCGGCGCTCGCAAAGAAATTCCGGGATGCAGGTTTCTGGAACGACGATACGCTTTCGGGTTATCTGGAGAAGTGGGCAGCGGAGACGCCGAACGCTACGGCCTTGGTAGCACCCGAGCGGGAGATCAGCTACGTCGAATGGCGCGATCAATCCCGCCGCTTCGCCAACGCGCTACTGGATCTGGGGCTTGAGCGTGGTGATGTCGTCGCCATCCAATACCCGAACCACCCCGAGTTTCTGATCGCCTTTCTTGGCGTGGCAATGATGGGCGGCGTGCTTTGTACGTTGCACATGCCCTACCGCGCAGGCGAGATGGCACCATTGCTGAATCACGGGGGCGCCCGGGCCATAATCTGCGTGCGGAGTGACAACAAGTATGACGCGCCAGAAACGATGGAGAGATTGAAGGCCAAAGTACCCACGTTGGAACATATCATCGTAGCCGGTGATGTCGGCTCTGGCCATCGCGCCTTGGAAGATATGATCGCCAACGGGACGGATATGCCCATCGCCGATCCCCCGGTAGCGTCCGATCCATGTATCCTGTGCTTCACGTCAGGCACCTCCGCAGCGCCAAAGGGCGTGGTCCGGACGCATGAGACATTCACGGCAAACGGCAGGATATACCCTCGTACGATCAACCAGACAGCCGAAGACCGAGTGCTAGTTGCGCCACCATTCACTCATGTTTTTGGACTTACCTGTGGAATTCAGGCCATGATGACCGGCGGAGCGAATGTTCTGATGTCGCTGTTCTCCCCCGAACTCTATGCTGACCGGTTGATCAACGGTCGACCGACCGTTGTTTTCTCGGCACCAGCCCATATTGCCGCAACGATCAAAGCGGGCTTGCTGGACGATGTCGATCTGACGTCGATTCGCGAGGTGGTGGTCGCCGGGTCCGTCTGCCCGCCGCAAGTCGCGGCCGATTTTGAGAAACGCTTGCCCAATGGCCGGGTTGGACAACTATTCGGCATGACCGAGACGATCCTTGTCATGCAGACGCCGATCGACGGACCGCCGGAAATCCGACATACCAGTACTGGACGAGAGACAGACGGGATCAAGGTTCGCATCGCTAATACTGCTAACGACTCAGAAATGCCTGTGGGGGAGGAAGGCGAACTCCAGTTGGCCGGGTATTCGATCTTTCCCGGATACCTGAACAATGAAGAGGCTAACGCAGGAGCATTCACCGACGATGGCTACTTCCGGACAGGCGATCTTGCGACTATGGATGCATACGGCAACGTTGTCATCACCGGTCGGGTCAAGGACATCATCAACCGCGGCGGGATCAAGATCAATCCGACAGATACGGAGAATCTGTTGCAAGCTCATCCGGCTATCGTTCTGGCAGCCATCGTGCCCATGCCAGACGACGTGCTGGGCGAGCGCATGTGCTTGTTTGTAACCTTGGCACCCGGTGCCTGCCTGACGTTCGACGACGTGACGGCTTACCTCAGCAACAAAGGCGTCGCCAAGATGCGATGGCCTGAGCGGCTTGAGATCATCGAAGAAATGCCGATGACGCCAACCAGGAAAATCCAGAAAGGCAAATTGGCGAAGCTGATAGGATAAGGGCTATGCTCCGAGAGGGTGCATCCTCAATGGCATTCTGAAACTCGATGACTGCACCACAGAGTTCAGACCCTCGGCTACCAACTCGTCCAGCCCGCCGAAGACCAGGACGCACTTGATGACGGAATGGTGCTGGAGAAAAGGAAGGGCTATTCGAGAGAAAGCGAGATACGTGATGCTGGAAGCCGCTGCTCCCGTGAGCCATGATCCGGCCACCAGGTTGCTCGTCGCGGCTGCCTGAACTCCTTGGCCGACTGATAACGCGACGAAATATCAGGATTTTGTCCCGATCTCGGGGCTTGTAGGCGACGAAAATTGAAGTGTGAGGCCTCATGGACGCCATTGACATTGTCTGCAACGTCTTCACCCCTCAGGAAGTCAAGCTCGGTCAGACCGGACTCGACGAAACATTCAAGGCGCAGGTTCGCATGCCACTGGAGGTGCGCGGCGGCGTGACGATTGACGACTACCTGGCAAAAATGGACCGTGCCAGCCTCGCACGCTCGTTGCTGGTCGCAGTGCGGGCAGGCGATCTGAACGTCAAAGGCTCCTTCGAGATTCCCTACGCCCGTGTCGCTGAAATTTGCGCCATCCACCCGGACCGCTTCTCGGGGCTAGCTGGCATTGATCCCTTTCGTGGCATGCAGGGACTGAGAGACTTGGAGACGGCCGTCCGGGAGAATCGCTTCGTCGGCGCACATCTCTATCCCCATTGGTTCGGCCTGCCTCCAGACCACGCTAAATACTACCCTTACTATGCCAAGTGTTGCGAGATGGATATCCCAATCATGATGCAGGTTGGGCAAAATCTGGTTTATTCCCGAGAGCGCCGCTTGCCGAGCGTGGGTCGGCCGATCTGTCTCGACCAAGTGGCGATTGATTTCCCAGAACTGAAATTGCTCGGCATCCACATAGGCGTGCCCTTGACCCAGGAGATGATTTCAATGGCCTGGAAGCACGAAAATGTCTTCATCGGAGTCGACGCTTATGCGCCCAAGCACTGGCCGCCTGAACTCGTGCGCTATCTCGACAGTTACGGTCGTCGGAAGGTACTGTTCGGCACTGACTGGCCGGTGATTGATCCCGAGCGCGCTGTGACCGAAATCGACACGCTCGGCCTGCGCCAGGAAAGTTTGCGCGCGCTCATGCGCGAGAATGCGCTCCGAGTTTTCAGGCTCCCGGAGTCGCCAGCGCAGGTCTCATTAGAGGAGGCGAATTAGACCAGAGCTTGCTCTGGTTCCGAGCCACGTAATGATGAACACGCACCCCCCGGCAACCTATCGGCCACTGACGATCGCCACTGGCATGCGGGCATCGGCTAGCCGCACACCTCGGAAAGTTGCCTTGAGGGAAGACAACCGGACCATCGAATATAGAACATTGGTCGAACGGATCGACCGAGTGAGCACGCTGGTGAGCGAAGGTCTGGGTTTGTCGTTTGGCGACAATGCGGCGATCATGTCGCCCAATTGCCTTGAGTATGTCGAAGTGGTTGCTGGCGCGTCTTGCGTCGGCGTGGCAGTCGCCACACTTAACCCAAACATGGTCGCGAGAGAGATCCGGTACATTTGCGACGATTGTGGCGCACGCGTGCTCTTCGTCCATCCCTCGGTCGAGGATTTGGTGCGATCTATTGACCTGGCAAGCGTGGAGCGGGTCATCGCGTTCGGTGAAGGCTATGAAGCCCTGCTGGCGGCTTCAACGCCGACCGAGCCGCCGCCGCTCCCAGAATGGTCGGCTTTTTCCATACCCTACACGTCGGGTACCACTGGCGAACCGAAGGGAGTCGTCCTGCCGCATAGGTCCCGAGTTTTGACCTTTTACGGCATGGCCTCCGAATATGGTTGCTATGGACCTGACGATCGCTATCTCGCTACGGCGCCACTCTTTCACGGCGCAGGGTTCGCCTTCGCCGTAGCTGCCATCTATTTTGGCGGTTATTGCGAGATCCTGTCGGCCTTTGAGCCCGAGCAGGTGATTGCCAAGCTGGCGGGCGAGACCCTAGGCGGGACCTTCCTGGTGCCGACTCATTTCCACGCGATCTTCGCTCTGGAACGCTCCATCCTCAACCGCCACCGCAAATTCGATACCCTGTCCGCAATCGTATCCAACGCAGCGCCGCTCGCCCAAGCAACCAAGGAACTGATCATCGACTACTTCGGCGATGGGGTCTTGCATGAGACCTACGGGTCGACCGAAGCCGGCATCGTCACCAACCTCCGGCCAGCCGACCAATTGACCAGACAGCGCTGTGTCGGCCAACCCTTCATCGCGACGCAAGTTCGATTGCTCGACGAGGCAGGAAAAGAGGTTGCACAGGGCAAGGTCGGCGAACTCTACAGCAGTTCACCCTACATCTACAACGGATATTGGGGAAAGCCCAAGGAAACTGCCGACTGTTTTCGCGGCGGGTGGTTCAGCGCCGGCGACATGGCGATCAAGGACGAAGACGGCTTCGTCTATTTGGTCGACCGCAAGAAGGACATGGTAATTTCCGGCGGCATCAATATCTATCCTCGCGAGATCGAGGAGGTCCTGTTTCGCCATTCCGCGGTCGCCGACGCCGCGGTGGTCGGAATTCCGAACGAAAAGTGGGGCGAGGAGCTCAAGAGTTTTATAGTCCTTAGATCTGACGCCTCGACGGATGCTGCTTCGCTCAAGGCATTCTGCCGCGATAACTTGGCACCATACAAGATTCCGAAAAGCTTCGAGTTCATGTCGGCCCTGCCACGCAATGCGGCCGGAAAAATCTTGAAACGCGAACTACGCAAAGTATGAACTTGGAAAAGGTATAAGTGTCTGAATCAC
>JAPOST010000053.1 GCA_026709535.1 Rhodospirillaceae bacterium | reverse complement strand
CCTGCACGTCGGCGGGGGACGATCGGGCTCCCTTCCACGTCCACCGCGATGTGCCGCTTCCGTCCCCTGATCTTCTTGCCCGCATCGGACCCCGAGGGCCCGCCGCTTTCCGTCGTCTTCACCGATGGACTGTCGATGATCGCCCCCGTCGGGTCCACACCACGGCCTGCCTGCGCCCGTGCCAAGGTCCCGTCATTGCGCCAGGCGCAGAAATGAACGGCGGACGACAGGGCGGCCTGCGTCGCCACCGGCACCCCGACGACAGCAGGGACCGGATCGCATCGAACACCCGTCGAGGGTCCCGTCGCCCGGGGGCGGCCCATCCGGCCCTGGGCCGGGACCGGCGGGGCGATCAGCGCCCCGCCGCATCAGTCAGATCGTCTTGCCGATCATCATGCGGACGGCCATGCTGCGGTCGGGTGGCCTCGGTCCAAGCCACGCTACCCTCCATCTTCGGTCTCCAAACGCCCGGCAGAATACTACAGCGCGAGGCCGCCCCAGACTTCAGGAACAGGCTCTTGGGCTAGCTGATGGTCTGCTTGCCAAACTCAATCAAACACGCTTTTAGCACATTGAAGGCGGGGCCGTCTGCTGTTTCAGGGCACTTCTCCTTTGCGTTCTTTCAAACGGTATTATTTTGGGCGGCATCCAAGCCCCTATATCTGTCCGACCAATGTACAGACCATCAGCGAGGCACTGGACGTGCTGGACTCGACGATGGAGAGAATTCAGCCAGTCTTCATCACTATCAATCCCGAACGGCACATTGTCGCGCGGATGAAAGAGTATTATGAGGGTTTTGACAAAACGTAGTGTCACAAACTGTTGTCGTGGGCATCCCAGCGCGGTTCAAGCGCCATGCTTGAAACCGTAGTCAAAATGAGCGCTACAGATATCTTAACAGCTGCATCAATGAACTCGTCCCTTGTACCGTCAAGCCCAAGTGCAAAGCTAAAAGCCGGGAAAGGTATTTGCGCTGGCTATATAGTAGTCGGTCCTGATACGCTTCGAGCCAATAGTTCTTCATAAAGCATAGAAATTGCTCGAGCACTAATTTCTGGAGAAAACAGACTAGCCGCCTTTTCGCGATTTGCCTTACCCATCTGAGCGCGCATCTCTGCATTGTCACGCAGTTTAATTATATGGTCGGCCACTTTCTCTGGATCATACACCGAGTCGATAAATCCATTGATGCCGTTCGCGACGAAACTCTGGTCATCGCCCAATGTAACGATTGGCAATCCCGCAGTCATCGCCTCGATTAAGTCACGCCCCCAAGGCGTATTCTCGCGACCTAGCTTAATCAGTACATCACTCGCGGCCAACGCGATTTCCGGAGGAGAGATATGGCCGGTAAATTCGACAAACTCACCCAAGTCCTTCTCCCTCATCTTGGCAAGTACAAATTTGAAATAATCTATCTTAAAAGGGTTCATGCTACGATACTGTGGCTGACCGCAAATCAAAAAAATTATACCTGTTTCATTACGTCTTCGTAAGACTTCCGCCACCTCTAGCTGCCGATCAATACCCTTGTCCGGCGTAATGTTGCTGAGTGTAAGGACTCGGAACTGAAGACGCTTGGGATCTAGTGCTGAAGCGAGCGGTTTATGTGAGGTTGATAATGTGAAGGGGTTTAGTACAATTTGGCTATTTTCTTTTGCTTTTGAACCCGCCAAATCACGAAAATGGCTTTCGACACCTTGTGAAATAAAGATGACACGCGAACATTGTTTTGCAATGAAGCGATAGACTAAGCGGGCTGACCAAGTAGGAGCAGGTGTAGTTCTGATGTGGCAATTCCAAGGGATTTCCAAGCGACGTGCTAACAGCCATCCTGTCAGCGCCAAGTTCTCATGATTGACGTGCAATATTCCACTATCGCCATCAAGAGCTCTTGCAACCGATTTACTTAATGTGCTGAAATCTCTCATTCGCCAAAGAAAATACGCAAATGCAGCCCAGTTCTTACGCTCACCAAGTGAGAAGCGCGGTATGTCGGTCAGACACTCGCAGGAAACACCCAATTTTACATACCAATCAAAAAGAGGATTATCCTTTAGTAGAATGATAACAGGACGCCAGCGTGATCGATCAAGACCTGCTACAAGATAGTAAAGCGAACGTGATGCACCACCTCGCCCTGTACCAGGATCAATATAAACCACCGGCGTCGGCTTTGGGCAATTAACGGATTGGGGCATTCGTCAGTACACGCAAACTCGTCCCCTATACGATAGCGCAGTCACCGCGATCGATTTCTGAAAAATAGACCTCGCACTCAACTGTCAGGCTCTCAAATGCGATAGCATCAGCATCAGACATGATCTTCGATCCGCTTCAATCCTGTTGAAGATTTACTGTATCGCTCTCCAGTTCGCGAACAAAATAAGTCGTCGCCTAGGCGGTCGCCCCTTCGACTTACCCAACCCACGGCACGCGCAGGATTACCGATGACCAAGGCGTGATCGGGGACATCGTGGGTTACCACGGCACCGGCACCGATCATCGCGTATTGACCAATCCGAACACCACATACGATTGTCGCGTTTGCGCCGATCGTGGCGCCGCGTTCGACTAAAGTTACAGAAAATTCGTCCTTGCGTTCGACGAAAGCTCGCGGCGTTAGAACATTGGTGAAGACGCATGAAGGTCCACAGAAAACACCATCTTGCAACGTGACACCGGTATAGAGGGAAACATTGTTCTGGATCTTGCAGCCATCCCCGATACTTACGTTTGGGCCAGCCATTACATTCTGTCCCAATACGGAACCGGCACCAACCCGTGTACCGGCGAGAACATGCACAAAATGCCATAGCTTCGCACCCGCCCCAATCTCCGCTCCGTCGTCTATCACAGCGGTTGGGTGGACAAAGTAAGGCTTGGTCTTATTGTTCATTCCACCAACTGCGATTGTACCGTAACAGGCTGCCCACTGTCCAAAGAGCGCTGACAGAGGTCGAGTATTCGTAACACGTTGGTACCCTCAATCGCGTCACTGCGGGGGAGCTGTCCGGTCGTGCAACAGTCTAAAAAATGGATCATCTCCGCGCGTAAGGGCTCAGTAGGATCATAAGCGACAGGAATCGCTTGTGCTTTGTCGAGCTTGGGAATATCACCTTCCCAGACTAGGGTGTGCGGGTAGTGCAGCAGCTTTTCTTCGCCTTGGAGTGTGTCATTGAAGACCAGCACCCCACTTTCACCTGCGACTACGAGCCGATGATCCTTATAAGGATGCAACCAGCTCACAAAGATATGGGCCTGTATCCGGTCACCGAAATCGAAATAACTCAGTGTCATATCCGCAACCCCGGCGCTCAGCCAAGCTTCGCCATTGCACACTATAGTTTTGGGCATTTGACCGGTCAGAGCTAGAATCATTGAGATGTCATGCGGAGCGAAGGACCATAAAGCGCTTTCCACGCGACGGATTTTTCCCAGACTTGCGCGGTTCGAATAGATATAGCGCAACCGCTTGATCATACCGTCTTGCACTGCCGTCCTCAAAGCAATAAACGCCGGGTGATAGAGCAACAAATGGCCGACCATGAGCGTTCTGCTTTTCTCCTTAGCCAGCATGCCGAGCTCCAACGCCTCTTTGACATCAAGACAGAGCGGCTTCTCTACGAACACATGCTTGCTGGCTTCCAGAGCTTGGCGCGTCTGCGCCCCATGGCTCGCCGCCGGGGTCGCAATCACCACAGCGTCGATATCGGGGGAAGCCAAGACCGCTTCGAAACTATCGTACGAATATGCGTCGGAATAGATTTCAGCGTATTGTGCCCGAGTGTTAGCATCAACATCAAAGAGGCCAGCTAGACAGCCTAAAGCACTCAGGTTTCGTAGAAGATTCTTGCCCCAATATCCTGTACCTATTACCGCGCATCGAACGGTCATCATCGTCCGATCAGTCTCGACAGCGGCCTGTGACAGGGTCGTGACTTGTAACCAACTCAGCCGTAGCAATTTGTATATCCAACCCTAGCCGGTCGGACAATCGTGCCAGCGCCATGTCTTAATCGCCGCAATCGTCATCAGTCCACCAGATAGCATAGGTGAGCAATTGAAGCGCGCGTCTTTCTTTTACCGTCACCTGCTCCAATCGTGATCCGAAACGCCAGACTCCCCATGAATCGCTACAGTATCTCATGGATTAGAAGAACCGAGGCTGATAAGCGTGCGCGCACCCGCCAACTTGCTCTGCTCGCCCGAGCAGCACGGAAGCATGGCGTGATAACCCGTGCGAGTAAAATCCGTCATGTACTTCTTTCCAGATGCACCGCGTCACCAAACTGAACGCCTAAATTCCGCAGATAGTCTTCTGTGATCAAGCTTACACCTGATTTTGGACCGCGCCTATCGCTTGCAACACGCATCCACCCAGCTGGGCCGTAAGTGCAGAGTGTTGACATGAAATAATTAAAGTAGCGTTTCTCAAAGCGATGCCAGGCGGGTCCCCCAAACGGTAGATGGAAGGCTTTGCATGCCAGTCGCAGGGGGCGGATCCAAATCGGCCGAACAATCAATTCGTTGATCGGAATTCGATCCCAGACGCCGCCCCAGTCAGCACGGCGTAGCATATCCCGATACAGTCCTTGTCCCGCTTTCTGTTTCAGCGGACGACATTCCCAAAAATCAATGTAGCGATCATCCCACAAGGGCAACGACCAATCAAAACCCAAGGCTTCGTAGCAGCGTTGACCGTTTACGACGTATTTCGTCTGACGATTTACGAACTCGTAGGCTTCGAATAAACTACCTGCAGCGCCAGTGGTGATGGCATCTCCTGCTATGGCCGACATCTCGGCGTTGATGAGTGTGGTTATCGCTTCCCTGTTGGCATCAGTTATCAGACTTCGCCACAGCGCGTAGTGTTTCGCCAGCAGCGGCCAAATAGCGGAAGCCGCGCCAATCTGGTGTGGGTCCGCCAGTATTGCCGGAATGTGATTACCGCTAATAAAATCGCCGGCCTGCCCATTCACGATCACCGTATCTCGGGGAAGATAACCAATGTCGCGCAATCCCCGGATTGCTGGAAAATCTTGCGCAAAATGGATTCCCGTCAGGCTGTCGGAATAGCGACGGAAAGCATCATAATCCGATTCTGTGGACCAAGCTCGCGCGAGGGCATTGGTGTACTCAAAGAAGGTCCAGCGATAGCCAAGCACCTCTGCAATTTCACGCGCCGCAGTCGCCTCGCGGTTTCCCGCCAATCCATAAGAGAAGCATAGCACATCGTCATGTCCCAAGTGCTTCAAGCCACTTGCAATCAATCGAGAATCGAATCCGGCACTAAGCGGGATGGCGATTGGCCGACCTTTCGACGCCACGACTAAATCGCGCAGAATATCAAGTGTCAAATCCCTTAGAGCGTCGCGCGACTTCGACCAATCGGAAAGTGTTTCTGCCCAAGGGGCGTAGCGTCGGTAATAATCCTGATATGGTGCTCCACCTTTGATGGGCACAGCGAGATATTGTCCGGCCGAAAGAGCCTTCACTCCGCTGACTAGTGTGTCTTCCCCAATTGTATAGCCGCTCATAGCCACAGCCAGCGCTTGGCCTGCATTGACTGTCTGACCATCTAAAGCACTTACTTCGCGCAACCCATCTGCCGTCTGGGCCACGATAACATTACCAAAATCATCAAGCGTCCAGATCAATGGGACGCTGCGGATTCGGTCGACGACCGCGATTAGCCAGCGTTCGGTTTCCAAGATAAAGGCGAAACGACCGCTTAGCCGCTTTAGGATTGCCGCAAATTCCTGCGCCGTGTCGGATAACGTTGCGCATATCATCAGATCCGATAGTATGTACGTATCCGGTGATCCTACTTGATGCAGTCGAGCCGGACCGAAGTGTGCAATACGCCAAATTCTGGCATCAGGCACGCAAACCGATACACTAGTCATCTGAAACTGAAGTAGTCATCATTGTACGATGTCGGTCTGGTTATGAGCCTGGCGGTCCTTGTGATGCCGCGTGGTATGGGCCGCCCTTTGGCGGCGCTGGTCTTAAGCGATGCTTCTTGAAGGGTTAAGTTCGCCACCACCGGGTGCCGCGCGATGGCGCAGGAGACCGGACTGTCGCCCTCCATCAGCGGCCCCATACTTCATTTGCGGCCATTGCCTTCAACGTCTTTATGCCGTCGAGCCTCTGTAGCAAGCGCGTCATGAAGGACTTCTGAAGCTCGGTCTGGTTTTCCCTGCCCCGGCGGTTCAACGCGACCATGCCAACCGCGCTGATCACTAGCGCGACGACCGAAACCTCCCAAGATATGGTGACGGAGAGCACCAGATAGATCAGAAACTGGATTCCCCCAGAGAGAACGCGGCACGACGGCACATAGGCGGTGGACGCGCGAGTCGGTTCGACGCTGACCGCGCTCGCTAGGTCACCGGAGCGGCGATCAACGAAATACATCCAACGCGCTTCCAGCAGCGTTCGGATGAAGGTCAGCCGCTGGTCCATAGCTACCACGATGAGGGCCAGCAGCCCGGCGAGGGACACCTCCAGCCCGACCAAGGCGAAGAACTGTTCGATGTAGAACTCGAATGCGCCGCCGTCTCCTTCTGAGTCGATCACTAGGGAAATCAGCGGCAGCAACGCTGCGACACCCACTCCTTCCGCCAGCGCAGCCGACGTCAACGCGAGCAGCACGACCGTTCAGGCGGCGAAGAAATACTGAAACAGCCGGATGGAATGCCGGGCGTCGTCAAACTTCATGGACTTCGAACCGGAGCTACCGGATCACCTCCCAGTCGATCGGTGTGCCGCGCGCGATTGCCCGCACAGCGCGTCGACCCAGTACAGCGGGCAGGTGTTTGGGCGCGATTCCGTGGCCGGGCCGGATGATCCTGATGTTGTCGTTCGTCAGGACCTCCCCCTCGGCTATGTCGGCCACCGCAAAAATCGAGCGGCGGAACAAGAGATTGTCGCGTTCGCTCCTCGTTCGGGCGTAGTTCACATCTCCGAGCGCGGCCCAGGCGTCTCGTGTGTCGTCAACCAACTTGGCCAGTTCCTCAGGCTCTAAGGAAAACGCACTGTCCGGCCCACCGTTAGAGCGACGGAGAGTCACATGCTTCTCGATTGCCGTGGCGCCGAGCGCAACGGCGGCGGTCGCCACAGCGGTTCCCAGCGTGTGGTCGGAGAGGCCCACCTGGACGCCGAAACGGCTACGCATGTCGGCGATGGTGCGCAGGTTGGCCTCCTCCGGTGCTGTGGGGTAACCGCTGATACAGTGCAGCAGCATCAATTGTGCACACCCTCCGTCCCGCGCGGTATGAACCGCCTCGGCGATCTCGCCTTCGTCGGCCATGCCGGTCGAGACGATCATAGGCTTTCCAGTCCGTGCCGCGCGCGCGATCAGCGGCAGATGCACCGCCTCGAAGGAGGCAATTTTGTAGGCCGGTGCCTTCAACTCCTCAAGCAGGTCTACGGCTGTCTCGTCGAAGGGGGTGCTGAACACGGTGATTCCCAATTCCCGCCCCTTCGCGAAGAGCGCAGGGTGCCATGCCCATGGCGTCTTCGCCATGCCGTAGAGCTCATAGAGCGTATTGCCGTCCCACAGGCCGCCCGTGACCCGGAACTCAGGCCGGTCGCAATCGATGGTCATCGTGTCGGGTGTGTAGGTCTGCAGCTTGACCGCGTCGGCCCCTGCCATGTGCGCGGCTTCCAAGACGGCGAAGGCCCGCCCGATGTTGCCATTGTGGTTAGCCGAGAGCTCGGCGATCACGTAGGGCGGGTGAGCCGGGCCGATGGGACGCCCGGCGATTCCCATCGGGGCATCGCTCACCGCACGACCTCCCTCACCACCATGAAGCATTCCGCCGCGGCCAGCCCGACCGCCGCTCCCCGCACGCGCGCCAGCGCCTCGACAGCCTCGCGCGACCGGGCGTGGGGGAACGGCCGCATTTCCGCCGCGTAAGCCTCGAGAGCGCGGCGCTTGCTCTCGAGAAACGGTTCAATGTCAACCCAGCGCTGGGGTCGGAACGGATCTCCCCCTGACTGCCATTCGGTATTAGAAACAGTTTCAAAGGCATAGATCGCGCGCACCGACGAGCCTGGCAGGGGACGGCAAGCCGTAACGGCTGCCTGATGAACGATGCGGTGATCGACGTTCAGATCGCCAGCGTGGTGTGTGTAGATGATCTCCGGCATCACGGCTTCGACGATGGCTTCAATGTGCTTAATGACGTCCAACAGGGGCAGGGTGTCGAGGCGGTTGTCAGGCAGGCCCAGCATGTGCGGTGCCTCGGCTCCGATCACGACGGCCGCTCGCGAAGCCGCGGCCTTGATGGCGGCCAGATCCGACTCTCTGCTGCCGAAATCGCGGTTTGGGTCGCGCGAAGTGGCACCCTCCGCAACAATCAGCAGATGCACCACATCTCCACCGGCGGTGTGGCGCGCCAAGGTTCCACCGCAGCCCAGGATTTCGTCATCAGGGTGAGCGGCAATGACCAAGACCGAAGGCATCGTCAGGAGTTGCCAGCTTTGCGAAAGGTGGCTCGCGCCTCGACCTTCTCGCCATCAAAGCGGGCATCGCGGAACTCAAGCCGAAAGTCGCCATAGTCCAAAAAAGCATGCGGGTATCCCTCAGCATCCAGCATACGGACATGGTTGTAAATGGCTTGGGAAGATCCAGCGCGCGGCAGGCGGCTTTCCCGGGGACTTCTGCGGGGGAAGATCACTGTCTCGCCGGCTTGCGGCACGGGTTCCGGTTGGCTGGCGACGACATCCTCGATCATGTCGAAAGTCAGGCGCGAGCAGCGTTCGAATATCTCGTCAGCAGAGCCCTCAAGAGAGAGGTCACGTTTCATATAGACGGGGCCAGCGTCTAGTTCCGGTACCATGCGCAAAGCGGATAACTTTGTCTCGTTGTGGCCGCGCGCAATCAGGTTCTGCAGCGGGCTGCCGCCCCGTCCGTAGGGGACATCTGTCATGTGGAAGCAGATGCATTCGGCGGCGGACAAAACATCGCCGGGCACCGCCCACGACCAATGGGGAAAGAAGATGTAGCGGGGCCGAAGCGCGTGAACCAGAGCGACATCAAGAGCGATCGGGTCCGTGATCAGCAACCAGCGGCCCGCAACAGCAGAAGAACGCCTCTCGAATTGATTGAGATTCCACCGCTTTACCGTAGCGACGAGATACACTGGTTCTCTCCCGCACCTCATGCAATGCTCCGTCTCGGTGACAGGGCATGGGATTGAATCTTTTGCGCCACCCGCGTTGCACCCAGCCCGTCGACCAGCGCTTGGCCGCGTGATGCCATGCGGCGACGCCCCACATGATCTGCCATCAATGCGGTGACCGTTTCGCGCAGGCGAACACCCAGTGTATCGTCAACTGCTCCGGCGCTGGCGCTCGCTCCAGCGTCACGCAAGATCCGCTCTAAAGCGATCTGATTGTCAGCTGTCACGACCGTAACCATGGGAACACCCAGGCAGGCGAGTTCCCAGCAGGTGCTACCGGCGGCAGTCACAGCGACCGAGGCGCTGCCCATAAGCGTGGTGAGGAGGCGTGGTTTTACGTGCAGATGCGAGGATATAGAGACGCGATGCAGGCGTCGCCGGATGCGCTCTCGGTGTGGATTCGCACTGCCGAGGACGACAACGATCGTCCGTACGCCTGGCACGCCGTCCAGCGCTTCAATCAGACGTTCCGTCAGATTCTGACTATCCGCATAACCGCATAGCAACACAAGAGAGCCGTTATCGCGGTTTCGTCCGACCTGTGTTCGGGCCTCAGCAAACATTGGCCGCAGAAGTGCATATTGGGGGCCAAGGAGCCTGTCGCCGAGCGCGCTGATTTCCCCCTCGGCAATGATGCCGGGATTGATGAAGATATCGCAGTCATGGGCGACTTCCGGGCGATCCTCGATCACAGTGACGCATGGCGCGATACGGCGGCAGGCTTCGTCGAAACCCCTGCCCCGTCCATAGTGATCGACCACCACCGCCTCGCATCGGCCGGAAATGCAACCGTCGATCTCGTCGACCTCGCGTGACTCGTCCGCGTTGAGCCTGAGAATGTCGTCGAACGGGGCGAGCGTTTCCGGCACCGTCTTGATCGTTTCCTTTCTCGTCGCGCAGATCGTGCGCCAGCCTGCCTCGGCGAGCGCACCCGCTAGCGCACCCGAGCGCATCGCGTGTCCGGCGCCGATCTCCGGCGAGGCGTCGAAGCGAAAGACGATCGTGGGGGGCTTCGCCGTCATCGCTGTCCCGACGGCATGCGCATGCCGCCGCAGTTACAGATAGGCCAAGCCCGGACCCTAGCTTGGCGGCATCCCACACAGAACCTCGTTTCAATGCTGCTGATCATGCTCTCCACTCCTAGGTGAGGCTTCTCGGGAGTTCTGTGCGTAGGTCGGCGTCGTGGCCAAATGGCTACCTCAGCGAAAAGATCGGTTGAACCATCGACGGCCCTAGGCGGCTCTCCATGTCTCCCAACTCGATCTCCTCGGAAATCTTCGCGAGGGCATGCGCATAACCGTCTGACACGACATTCAGATCACTCTCGCTCAGGGAATAGCAAACGTTATGACTGCTGTTAATGAGCACACCCGCCTTCAGCATCTCCCGTACGAACAGGGTCTTCACCGCCTCGGCCGAAGCTTTCGGGTGATCCTTGAACGTGAGCACGGTCCATGGCGGCAATCCACCGAGCGTTATCACGCTCTCCAAGCCAGTCTGTGCGATGGCCTCCGTCACTGATGCGGCAAGCGCCTCTCCCCGTTGCCAAAGCGTCGGGACGACCGGTT
>JAPOST010000156.1:9622-10820 GCA_026709535.1 Rhodospirillaceae bacterium | reverse complement strand
GCTGAACGGCATGCTGCTTGATGAAAGCGCGACCCATATGGTTCTCGACGATCTTTACCGAAGAAGTGCCGGAAAAAGTATGTGTCGTAGCATGAAAAATCGAAAGCATCTTATCCTGTAGCGCTTGATCATCCTCCAGCCGGTATACCCTCAACTGACGTTCTTCAATCTCTCTCCGGGGAATGTGTCTGGAATGGCTCTTGAAATTGTCACGGCCGGCGAGCCAAGCAGAAACCTCTTCTGCTCGTTCCGAACAGTCCCCCATCCCTTGGAACATGTAGGTCTTCAGCCATGTTCGAACCAAATCCTTCGACATGTCCAGCGCAGACTCGCATTGGACGAGGAGATCCGGTCCATATTGACTCAGCATCGGCAACTAGGCCGAAAGCTTTGCCGGGTCGGTGCATTCCCTCTGCGCCCGATCAAACTGGTCCAGGATCGCTTGGGCAGGGACTGCCCTCACTCCCAAGGAAGTCGGGAGCAGAAGTTGGGGATCGATGGGACCAAGGAAAGAGTGTTTTCCCAGAACGATTTCATCGGCAGCGCAGGCGATCATGGTCGCCGCCGACATGGCGAGCTGCGGCATGATCACCCGGATATGAGAGAAGCGGGACCGCACATAGGAGACTATAGCTTCCGCCGCCTCGGGAGAACCACCGGGACTATGCAGAATCAGATCAAGCTCGTCGCTTTCGAGCCCGTGACTGACTTCCATGAAAGCCTGCATATCTTCATCGCTGATCGAAACCGTTGCAGGCGGCACACCCTCCCTTTGCAGCCAACCGGAGGCATAAAGGATAACGTTGCGTTGAGAGTTACGATGAAGTTCAGCGAGGTATTTCCGGCGAACGCCGTCGAAATCTGGTGGACGTCCCTGTTCTTGTGTGTCGGCCATTTCCGCTAGAATATCGCTCCAGATCGGCAATCTGAATTCTCCGCTTTACGCCGGGTCAGCAGGCGTTCGAAGAGTTCGTCGTCACAATACTCTGCGCCTCTTTCGTCGCCGAACGATAGGCTTCGAGTCCCCGGTCTTTCTCCTGCCAGCCGCCATATACCTGCATGACCTCCCGGACACCCGGACGGGCAACCGCTGCTTCAAGCATCTCTGCGTGCTCCTGCTCGCGCCTGGAGGTCGAGTGCGTATCGGTCTTTCGCGTTGTCATGTCGTCTCCCCTGTGTTCATTGCCGCTCGGATGAG
>JAPOST010000156.1:7886-9212 GCA_026709535.1 Rhodospirillaceae bacterium | reverse complement strand
CGCGTCGGCGCGCCGGCCCTTGACCTCGATGAAACGCAGGCCGCCTGTTTCCGGATCGCGGCTCTCGATGTCATAGCCGCGATTTTCGCTTGAAACGTCATATGGCTCGAACCCCAGACCCCGCTCCTGCCCCATGACCGCCTCCATCGCAAGGGTCTCGACCTTGGCGCGGGAAAGTGGATCCACCGACTCGTCACTACTGGTCGCCGAAACGCTGTCGGCTTCCGCTGCCTGCAACGCCCCGGAAGGAACGACCAGAGCAGCGCCGCATATTTCCGGTGGCAGCGGCGCAATATCCCGCTGTCGCGCTATATCGGCAAGGCGCTGTTGCAGCCGGTCGGAAAGGGTCTCTGCCTGACGCCTGATATTTTCCGAGTTGAGTCGGGGCCGCTTGCCGGCACTTTCCTCGGCCTCGACCTCAAGGGCGCGATGCTGAAGATGTGCGATCTCCCGGCGTATGCGCTCTTTGACAGCTTCTTCCACCCTGTCGATATCAGCAAGTCGCCGTTTCTTCACCTCGTCGAGGTGGCGCGGCACGAGCTCGGTGATCGCCAGCGTCCGGGCGCGTTCCTCCAAGGGCTCCTTGAGCCACGCCGCGGCAAGGAGAGAGGCTACAGCTTCCCGCTCGCCATCCTCAACCGGGCGGCAGTCCAGATAGGCCGCTGGGCCTGCATCGGCGGCCTGACCTTTGCTGTCCAGCCAAACGAATTGCAATCTTTCGGATATAATCTGCGGCTGGCCGTTACGAGTGGTTCGTCCATCGCGGATCGCATGGCGCAACGCGACGAGAACCCGTGGGTCGTCGTGGTTGTCCGCCGCATCCACCAGCACCACCCCGCGGGTCAGCAAGTCGCGATAACGTTCGAGCGTCAGATCAAGCAACGAATCGAGTAGCGGATGTCCCGGAGTCATGAGCGCTGCCTGAGGCTGACCGGGGATACAGGCCTTGTCGAAGCAGATGCGGCGATAGCGCTCAAGCACGGGATCGCCGCGGCCGATCAATCGGTCGCGATCGCGCAGAAGCGGCGGAACGCGGGTAACCTCCACCCGTCCTTTTTCGCGCGGGCGCATCCGTCCTCCTGCTTCCTCGAATGCTGCTTCGAAAAAGGAACGGATGTGGTGAGGCTGGAGACGGCGTGCAGCGGCTCGTTCCATGGCCTCCCGAACACCGCGCACGGTGGCCGGGTCAAGAGCTTCATGGGTCAGCTTGTTGCGCACGACCAGCTCGTTGATGTTGTCGACATCGACCGCACCGTCGATCGCCTGGAACAGCCTTGCCCGGACTTCCGGCTGTTCACCGTAACGGATCGCTTCCATGAACAATTC
>JAPOST010000156.1:1794-7595 GCA_026709535.1 Rhodospirillaceae bacterium | reverse complement strand
GCGAACGGCGGGGTCGTCGTTGAAGGCGGCAATCGTCGCGCGACGGCGATCCCGGGGCACGTTGCCGTGGATGATCGCGACGCTTTCCGGCTCGCCGGTCCGGTCGCGAATCCGTCCGGCAAGATATTCGAGCGTGTCGCGCGCCTCGGTGAAGACGACGATCTTGCGGCGTACGCCTGCTTGGGAATCCATGACCAAAGGGTCGTCCAGGATACGATCGAGCTCGCGCCACTTGGTATCCTCTCCAGAGCGCCGTAGCGTATGCGCCATCCGCTCGAGACGTTGCAGTTGGGCAATCTCCGCCTCAAGCTCGGCGATGGTCTGTGCTGCTGTCGCGCGGTCCACAAGCCGATCCTCGTGCGCCTCCAATTCCTCGCCATCCGCTTCCTCAAGATCGTCCTCATCCAGAACCGGCTCCAGCGGAGGCTGCGAAATCGAGTCGCCCGGTTGTCGGCCTGAGCGGCCTTCTTTTTCTTCTTCCAGCCGTGCTTCGAGACGCTTCAGCCGACGTATCAGCGACTCGTGGATTGCCGCGGGCGAGGACGCCAGGCGGCGTTGCAGGATCTGGAGGGCGAAACCGACATTGTTGCGGCGTCTGGCGCTGTCTTCAGCCAGACGGTCTGCACGATTCATCTCTTCGCGCACATAATGGGTTACGGCTTCGTAGAGTTCGGATTCGCCTGGCGACAGATCGTAGGAGACGGTGTAGGCGCGACGCTCCGGAAACAGCGGGCTGCCGTCGAACCGGTACAGTTCCTCCTTGGTCAGGCGGCGCATCATGTCCGAGGGATCGATCTTGCGGACGCCTTCCCGGAAGCGCCCTTCGAAACGATCAGCGTCGAGAAGGCCCATGAAAAGCTGGAAATCCTCTTCCTTGCCGTTGTGCGGCGTCGCCGTCATCAACAGAAAATGGCGGGCGAGGCGGCCAGCCAGAGCACCCAGTTGGTGGCGCTTGGTGTATCTGACCTCCTGGCCGAAAAAAGACGCCGACATGCGGTGGGCCTCGTCGCACACGATCAGGTCCCAGGGCGGCGCGGCTTCCAGCCTGGCTTTCAGGTCGTCGTTGCGGGCAAGCATGTCGAGTCGGGCAATCAGGCGGGGTCGCTCTGCAAAGGGATTGCCGGTCACGGACGCTTCGGTCTGCTCGCGGCTCACGATGTCGAAGGCGAGATCGAATTTGTCATTGAGTTCGTCCTGCCACTGTTCGACCAGACTCCCGGGCGCGATGATCAGGCATCGTTCCAGGCTGCCGCGAATCAGCAGTTCCTTGATCAGCAGGCCGGCCATGACAGTCTTCCCGGCGCCCGGATCGTCGGCCAGCAGGAAACGCAGCGGCTGGCGATCCAGCATCGCACCATAGACTGCGGTGATCTGGTGCGGCAGCGGCTCGATCTGCGAGGCATTGACGGCGACATAGGGATCGAAGAGATACGCGAGACGGATACGCAGCGCCTCCGAAACGAGACGAAACAGGCGTCCGTCTCCGTCAAATCCGAAACGGCGCGCCGGAGCAATTTCGCGGAGGTAGGCCTCGTCTTCCCGATAGAGGACGCGCTGGCCAAGGCCGTCAGGCCGCTTCCAGGTGACCTCGATCGCGTCGGGGCCGTAGGGACGCGTGGCGACGACTTCCACCGGGCCATCGCCCAGAATACCAGCAAGACGGCTGCCGGAAACGATGCGTTCAAGTTTCATCATGATGTTCGAATACCCGCTTCGTGGCGTTCGCGCCATAGACGCCTGCGGAGTGGCCATTATGCTCAAGTGACTTTGTACCATTCCATGCTGGATGAGCATTTCATGGCTGCTTTCAGCGATAACTCCGCAAAGTCCCCGATGCTGACTGAGATTCAGGAATGAGGGCCTTTCCTGCTTTCCTTGAGGGGGTCTGTCTGGAGGCCGCGGAGCTTTGGGGTCTGCTGGATAACAATCCAGTCACGGCCGGTCCATGGCACCAACTGTTCATTCAGGTTCGGAGCCCGTGGCATGTTCTACCTGAACTGCTAAAGAACGCCGACGATGCGGAGCCACGGAGGCGTCCGTTCGACCAGTTCAGGCGACAATCAACCCCAAGACGTCGACGATAACGCAGCGGCTGATCGACTTGATGTTAAGCACCGAAGCGGAGCAGATTCGGCAGCTGTAAGGCCTGTCCGGGTCGATATTATGGCGCGGTACGCTTGGAAGCATGGATTCCGAAAAGAAAACGACAGGCGGTTTTCGCACACGAATGGAAGTTGGAGTGCTCGCGCCAACGGTGCACGCGTTCGGTACTACTTGCCCAAGGAACACTATCTGAAGCGGGAAATGTTGCAGATCGAAACCAACCTTTGGCGATTAATGGAAACAACGCTGGAAATCCATGCCCTCATATTGGCAGATATCAAAGACGATCCGACTGAGGTGACAGGCTCCCGTTTGAAGGCCATGCAGGCGGAGAGGCAGGTCGATCCATATCTCGCAACCTACAGACTGGTATTCAATGAGGTGCGTTCCGGATGACAGAATTTGACCGTTGCATGAGAAGATCGGGAAGAGTGAACGAAAACCAAAATCGGAACCATTACATGGGCTTCAGCATGTCCTCTGTACCTCATGAGAAAATGGCTGCAACCGAATTGTCGGGTCGCCGCCGTCGACGGCCTGGCAAGGGCACACTACTTTCCAGTGCGGCCAAAATTGTTCGGCCAAGCCGCAGAGATTGGAATTGCGGCAGGCGGGACTTTGATCGAATCCGCTTGCGCCATGAAGACGGACCTGGATGAAGAATTACCAATCCGCCGCAAATACGGATGAAATACTCTGCATGATTACTTGATGGCCTATCCTTGCATGTCAAAGTCCTTGATCCTGGCCGTCGCACCGAACGGCGCGCAGAAAACTCCGGCAGACCATCCGACCCTTCCGATCACGGCAGACGAGATCGGCCGGACAGCCGCAGCCTGCCAGGATGCCGGCGCTTCGATGATCCATACCCATGTTCGAGACCGCGGTCTGCGCCATCTGCTGGATGCCCTCGCGTACCGAGATGCAATTGCTGCGATACGGCGCGAATGCGGGCCCGACCTTGTCATCCAGATCACGACCGAGGCAGCCGGGCGATATGGCACGTCAGTGCAAATGGCGATCGTGCGGGATTTGAAACCCGAAGCCTGTTCAGCCTCGATCCGTGAATTTGCCGGAAAGCCGGAACAGGAACGCGCGGCTGCTGACTTCTTCGCCTGGACGCTGCGGGAGAGCATCCATGTCCAGTATATCTTGTATGACATGGAGGACCTGCACCGCTTCATCTATTTGCATCAGCGCGGCGTTGTTCCGCACGCTCGGCCTTGCCTGTTGTTTGTCCTGGGGCGTTATGCGAAGGACCAGCAGTCGACGCCGCCCGACCTGCTCCCATTCCTGGCAGCAGACCTGCCGTTTGAGGTCGACTGGTTCATCTGCGCGTTCGGGCGGCTTGAAGCGGCCTGTGCCCTGACAGCGGCGGCTTTCGGTGGTCATTGCCGGATCGGGTTCGAAAACAATACGCTGCTCGCCGACGGCCAAACAGCACCGGACAATACGGCCTTGATCCGCCAACTTGCGTCGGTGGCACCCGTTATTGGTCGACCCTTGGCAAGCGGGAAGCAGACTCGGGATATCCTGGGAATTCATCGAGGATAGGAGAAGTTCATCCGCGACGCATTCATGACCGGGGTCAGGTCGACAACCTTCAACCACGCGAGTACCAAGCCTTTGGGGAACTGGCCTTGCGATCAATCTGAAGAAGACGGGGGTCCTTTGACTCCAAGCGTAGCCGAGGAACTGAACCGTACTACGGATAACGCTCGGGACGCGTCATCAGACAACGGGTTATAACCCGGTTATCAGCTTCCGGACGGGCCAGCGTTGGATATGGAGATGCCAGCCATCAAGGCGGGCAGCGCTTTTCCGGCCTTCGAAACAGCACGACGGTGTGAGGCCCGGGCTGCTTTGGAACGAGTGCGCGACACGACGTGCAAGACGGCGCAAGCCGGTGGATACCCTCACATCTTGGCGATTTTCGCCCAACTATCGCGCAAACCCACGGCACGGTTGTACACGGGGCTATCCGGCGTACTGTCATGGTCGGGGACAAAATAACCGTTCCGCTCAAACTGGACCGTTTCCCCGACAGCGGCGGCGGCCAAGGAAGCTTCAAGCTTGGCATCCGCGATCACGGTCAGCGAACCGGGATTGATGTCATCCAGAACATCCCGCCCGCCCTTGCCGGGCACTTCCTCGGTGAACAACGGATCATAAAGGCGCACTTCCGCCTCCACCGCGTGCGCGGCAGACACCCAATGAATCGTGCCCTTGACCTTGCGCCCGTCGGGTGTCCGGCCGCCGCGGGAGTCGAGATCGACCTTGCATCGCAGTTCGACAACCTTGCCCGTCTTGTCCTTCACAATTTCTGAAACGGAGACGAGATAGGCATAGCGCAGACGCACTTCGCGCCCCGGACCCAAACGGAAGAATTTCCTTGGGGGGTTCTCCAGGAAATCGTCGCGCTCAATCCACAAAACACGGCTGAAAGGTATCCGGCGCATGCCCCGGTCTGGATCGGCCGGATGATTGGGAACATCCAGCCAGTCGATCTTGTCTTCCGGCCAGTTTTCGATCACGACCTTGAGAGGGCTTAGCACCGCCAGCCTTCTGGGTGCGTCAGCATTCAGGACATCCCGAACTGCAGCATCCAACTGTGCTGCTTCCACGAAACTGTCAGCCTTGGAGACACCGATCCGCCGCACGAACTCGCGGATGCCAGCAGCTGGTATGCCGCGACGGCGCAAGCCTGCGATTGTCGGCATTCGCGGATCATCCCAGCCGGAAACATGGCCTTCTTCCACGAGGCGGATCAACTGGCGCTTTGAAAGAACCGTGTGACTGAGGTTGAGGCGAGCGAACTCGTACTGTCGCGGTCGAGAAGGTACCGGCAGATGCGCTACCAACCAGTCGTATAGCGGCCGATGATCCTCGAACTCGAGAGTGCAGATCGAATGGGTAATGTGTTCCATGGCGTCCGACTGGCCGTGGGCGAAGTCATAGGTGGGATAGATGCACCATGCGTCGCCCGTTTTTGGATGCGACGCGTGGAGGATGCGATAAAGGACGGGGTCCCGAAGGTTGATGTTGCCGCTGGACATATCGATCTTGGCGCGCAGCACCCGAGCGCCGTCTGGAAACTCCCCGGCCTTCATCCGGCGCAACAGGTCCAGGTTTTCGTCGACGCGGCGATTGCGGAAAGGGCTATTGATCCCCGGCTCGGTCAACGTACCGCGATTTGTCCGCATGACGTCCGCTGACTGGTCGTCCACATAGGCGAGGCGCTGTTCCACGAGATGCTCGGCCCAGGCATAGAGTTGGTCAAAATAGTCCGAGGCATGAAAGAGATTGTCGCCCCAGTCGAAACCCAACCACCGGACATCTTCCTGGATCGCGTCAACATACTGCTGATCTTCCTTGGCCGGGTTCGTGTCGTCGAAGCGCAAATGGCACTGACCGCCGAATTCCTCGGCGACGCCGAAATTCAGACAGATCGACTTGGCGTGGCCGATATGCAGAAAGCCGTTCGGCTCAGGCGGAAAGCGCGTGACGACGCGGTCACGGGCCTCGCTTGCGACATCGGCGCGAATGATGTCGCGAATGAAATCACGAGGGCCGTCTTCGGGAGGAGTGTCGGTCATGATGGATTGGTGCGGCTGCGTGGGATTGTCGGATGAGTGCCAGAAGGCGATGCTTCTGGAAAGCGGCCAAGTGCGCCAACCCGCAGCAAAATCAACGCCCGC
>JAPOST010000156.1:0-1642 GCA_026709535.1 Rhodospirillaceae bacterium | reverse complement strand
GCCGGCTGGCATGCTGAACCGGCATCGGTTGGCTACCCTGCCAAAGTGCGCTAGGTCGGGAAAAATCAACCTGATTGGGCCGAAACGATGACTGCAAGCGTGAACCCTTATGCCCCTGATCCGGAAATCGACGCGATTCGCCAGTCCGTTCGCAAGCTGTGTGCGGATTTTCCCGGAGAATACTGGAGGGAAAAAGACCGAAACCGGGACTACCCGACAGAATTTGTCCAGGTGCTGACCACGGCCGGTTTCCTGGCAGTTCTCATTCCGGAACAATATGGCGGCAGCGGCATGGGCCTGCGGGCCGCTGCAGCGATCATGGAAGAAATCCAGAAAAGCGGCTGCAATGGCGCAGCCTGCCACGCCCAGATGTACATCATGGGTACAATTTTGCGGCACGGAAACGATGAACAGAAGGCGCGCTGGTTACCTGGCGTGGCATCAGGAGACCTGCGTCTGCAGGCTTTCGGGGTGACCGAACCAACCAGCGGAACCGACACGTTGTCCCTGCGCACTGTCGCCGAAAAGAAAGGTAACGACCGCTATGTCGTGAACGGTCAGAAGGTCTGGACATCCCGCGCCGAACATTCGGACCTGATGCTGCTCCTGGCGCGGACCACGCCGAAGGAAGAGGTCAGGAAGCGGACTGAAGGCTTGTCTGTCTTTGTCGTCGACATGCAAAAGGCCTTGGGCAATGGTCTGACAATCCAACCGATCCGGACAATGATCAACCATGGCACGACTGAAACCTTCTTCGACGACCTGGAAGTACCCGCAGAAAATCTGCTGGGCGAAGAAGGCCAAGGTTTCAAATACGTTCTGGAGAGCATGAACGCCGAGCGGGTGCTGATCGGCGCAGAATGCATCGGCGACGCCCGCTGGTTCATCAACAAGGCAAGCGCCTATGCCAGCGAGCGCAGGGTTTTCGGTCGTCCGATCGGCCAGAACCAAGGTATTCAGTTTCCGATCGCCGAAGCCTATGCCGCAACGGAAGCCGCCGACCTGATGGTGCAGAAGGCAGCCACGCTTTTCGACGGAGGCGAACCTACGGCGGCGGAGGCCAACATGGCCAAGATGCTGGCCGCTGACGCCGCCTGGAAAGCCGCAAATGTCTGCCTGCAGACCCACGGAGGTTTCGGCTTTGCCGAGGAATATGACGTGGAACGGAAATTTCGCGAAACTCGTCTATATCAGGTCGCGCCAATTTCAACCAATCTCATCCTCAGCTATCTCGCCGAGCATGTGCTGGAGATGCCACGATCATTCTGAAGGGCTGATCCTGAAGTCGCAGAGGGCTCCGGTGTCCGGGATTCCCGTGTGTCAGCCAAGCACCACAGGGCTGGCTCACCACTGCGGCCGCGTCATCTCGTGCCACTTCAAGGTTGATCGAAAAAGCGATCATGCGTCACCACAATCTTGAGTCGGGCCAGTGACGCCTCGTGGGGCGGGTTGGATGCGCAACCTTCATTGTACGCAAGGGCTTACCAGCCCGAAACACACCTTTTCTACCTGCCTCTCAGAGCGGCATGCCGGGTCTTGTCGCGCGCGGGGTCCTGTCCTGTGCTTCGCTGATGACCGAGGCCATTCCGTTCGACACCCATCGCTACGTGAAGCGTCTGACCGATTGCGGCTTTACCGAGCG
>JAPOST010000155.1 GCA_026709535.1 Rhodospirillaceae bacterium | reverse complement strand
AGTTCAACGGCATCGTCGAACGGCATCTGGACCAAGCACAAACCTGACAGACCGGCTTCAGAGGGCAATCTGCACAGGCTCGAGATGGAGTGAAACCCAGAGAAATCTGCGGCTCGACCGCATCAATCATCGCAGCGTTGTGATCCGGCCAGATGACAGCACTGATTTGTGGGTCAACACGGTCGAAATGTTGCTGCAGCAGTTCAAGAGCCGCCATCGTGCCAGTTCCATCGTCGGCAATTCAGAATCCGAGCCGATGTCGGATGAGCCGGACATATGCGCTGGCTCGTGTGATGTAAGGGAAATGGCCGCCGGTCTCGAAGGTATGGACATGGGCACCCGGATAGCGATCCACGACCGACTGCCGGACCGGCGGCGCGATCAGGGGATCGTCCTGCGCCTGAATGATGGTCAGACGGTCGACCGAAACCCGAGCCACCGGAATGTCTTCCAAGGATGCCAGCGCGAGAGCCCGCGCCTTGAAGGCCCGTCCGGTGAAACGCGTCGCCAGTTCATTGCTCAAATAGGCTTTGATGGCAGAGAATTCAGGCGCCGGCTCTGGCCATTCCGTCATGTTGTTCAGGACGATGGCCTTGAGCGCGGATGGCGGTGTCTGCCGGACGATATTGACGGGCGGCAATAGCGCGCGGATCGTATCCACAGTCGCCAGCGAATTGGCGACGAAGACATGTCTTGTTCGACCTGGATGCCGATTGGCGATAGCCTGGGTCACGATTCCGCCCAGCGACGAACCTAGGACATGTGCCTCATCCACACCAAGCCTTGACAGTAATGACACAGCGCCTTCCGAGATGCGGATGGCGTCGCTAATGAACGGATATGTCACCGAAACAACCCGCAGATCGGGCGCGAGCGCTTCGATGATGTTCCGAAAGATATCTGCATTGCCCAACGTTCCGGGGCAGAGAAGCAGCGTTTCTCCAGTCTGGCCGGGTCCGGTATCGATGATTTTCCAGATCATACCCCGGTCAACCAGCCTGATCGCTGGGCGCCGAGCGCGGAAAGCAGCAGCTTCAGCGATATAGTCTGGTACTGCGGAGGTCATGCTCCAGCCTCTGAAAACGGATCTTCGACACGCGGCCAGAACGGCGTGATCAGCCGTCTGAACGGGATGTTGGCGAAGTCCGGCGTGATGGCGCCAGGTGTTTCCAGATACAGCACTTCGCTGCCGATCGGTGCGAAGCCGGCGTGAAAATGCTGGGATGACTTCACGACCACCGCCTGTTTCTCCGACAGATTAATCCCCAATTGGGTAAAAGCGTCCGGATGGAATGTCTGGCCGCGAATGGAAATCAGAACGATATCCAGGCCATTGGCTTCAACCCACACCGAATCTCCCAACGCCGCAACGGATGTTCCGAAAGGCTGTGTGGTGTCCTCAAGGATTCTGCGGATTGTCACATGCAGATCGACCGGATCGCCCGACGCCGGACCACATTTGCCACCCAAGCGCAGATCCAAATGCGTCCCCTCCCCGGCTTCCTTGCAAAAGCGGACGGAAACCGGATCCCAGTACAGACCCAGGGCCATGTTGGTCATGCCGGCGTCAAGCGCGGCCTTCAGCACAAACGTCGAATCGGCTGCCGCCCCGCCCCCTGCGTTATCTGCCACGTCAGCCAGGATGACCGGACCGGCGTTGGAAGAACGGACGCGCGCCAAGCCATCTTCGACCGACAGATAGTTCGTTGCCGTCTCGTGGCGCAGGGCAAAGATGCGCCTGCCGAAATGCGCTGCGATCTCCGCGCCGACAGTTGCCGCATCGTCGGATACGACGACCATCTTGGCCGATGCTTCCGGAACATCACACCAGGGGAAGCCATGTGCAAAGGAAACGGCCAGAATTTCTCTGCCGTCTTCCGCTGCCTTCATCTCGCGCACAAAAGTTTCCATCGGCTCGCGCGTCGTCGGCCACATGCAGACCATACGGCAGTCGTACACGGAAATCGTCGGTTTGGTCCGTCCTTTGGCCTTGTCAAGCAGGAGAGTGAACAATTCCGCCGCTCTTTCCTTGCCGTCAACGTGCGGATATTCCTTGAAAGTCACGATGGCATCAGCCGCGTTGGTCATCTGTTGAGTGATCGAGCAATGCAGATCGAGTTCGCATCCTATAGCTGTATCGTCGCCGGCTGCCTGCCGGGCACGGTGAAGGATATCCCCTTCGCAGTCCAGGTAGCCGTCAGCCACCATGGCCCCATGCATACAGAGCAACACCATGTCGACCGGCAATGCCGCCTCGAGATCTGCCAGCAATGCGCCGCGCAGGCTTTCGTAGACCTCGCGAGTGGTCGGGCCTCCCGGTTGCGCGAAAGCAGCGATGCTTTCCTGTACTTCGATCCCCTGTTCCTCGGCCATGCGACGCCAGACATGCATCGGCTCACTGAACAGTCCTGGTGGATGTTGCGTGGCATCGCCATAGAACAGCATTGTCTCTTCAAAGCTCTTCCAGCCGGTAGGCATCGAGGAGAAGGTGTTGGTTTCCGTGCCCAAGCACGCAATCAAGGCTCTCATTGGGAAAAGGCTTTCAGATCTTCGCCGCTTTCGTCCCCCGCCAGACGGGCGAGCAGATGAACAACGATGGTCGCCATGGCGAAGGGAACGGCTGCGGCGACCCAGACCATGGACATGCCAAGGGTGTCAGCTGTTCGTCCGGCCTGGCGGGCGACGAAGCCGGACGCGAAATCCCAATCGGCGCCAAAGAAGGAGAAGTACAGGACGGGCAGCACGAAGACAGCGACCGCGGATGCCGATATGATCGCCGCTGCGGTGACGATGATGCGCGACCGGGTCGGGGAGACGCTGAACAGCGCTGGGTCGAACTTCGCCTTGAAGGCCACGACCGCACCCAGCATGCCGCCCCAGACCATGGCGAACCGGGTCAATTCCTCGGTCCAGGGAGGCGGCTGGCTGAACACGTAGCGCGCCACCACTTGGGTCGAGACGATGATCAGCATCGCCGCCAGGCAAGCGACTGCACCCCACCGGCAAACCCGGTCGAGTGAGTTGCTGCAGCGAATGATGATGTCGTGGACTGTCTTCAACAGCAGGATTCCTCGGGCAGGTCTGCCTGACGATCTATTTGGCAGCAGCAGCCGCGTCGGTCCAGATCTTCAACTGGGCTGGGGACAGCACGCCGTCGGTATAGACCTTCTTCGATGCCTTTACGAACTCGGCGCGGGCTACCGGCGAGAGTTGGGTGATCCTGATTCCCTTGGATTCCGCCAGTTTGTTCATCTCCGGGGATGCGGTGTTGACCCAGTTCCGGTTGGTCTTCGTGGCATGGGCGACGGCCGCGTCGACCGCAGACTTTTCCCTATCTTTGAGGCCGTCATACCATTTCGCCGAGGCGATGGACAGACGGGTCGTCGGGATCAGCTTCGCATCGGTGAAATATTTGATGAAGTTGGTATGCCCGAAGATCACCGGTACAAAGACCGGGTTGAGGTAGCCGTGGGCTACGCCGGTTTGCAGGGCGTTCGGCACCTCTTTCCACGCCACTATGGTGCCCTTGGCGCCCCAGGCGTCGTAGAGCGCGATCTGGGACTTGTCGAGCGCGCGCATCCGCAAATCCTTCAGGTCGGCAACCGTCGCAATCGGGCGCTTGGTATTGAAGATGCCGGCCGGCGGGCCAAGATGGGCGTAGGCCAGCACGATCACGCCCTTGGGTTTCGTCTTGGCGTTGATCCTGTCCAGGATACTGGCCTGATCGAGGGCCCGGTCGAAATGGGCCGCGTCTTTGAACAGATATGGCAGGTAGGCGCCAAATGCGAGGGTGTCCAGGGTGCCTGCAGATTTCACGTCGCTGTTGGAAATTTCCAGCAAGCCCTGACGAATCTGGTCGAGGCGCTCGGCTTCGCCGCCCAACGCACCGCGCTTGTACAGTTTCACCTTGAAGCCGGCCTTGCCCAGATGATCGGCAAAGGCCTTGGACCAGACATAGGTGCCGACCAGCTTCGGATCCGGTGGCGCATCCAGCGCGACCTTGATTTCGGCGGCGGCCGGCACGGCCGACGCCGTGGCGGTGATGGCGCCGGTGACGGTGGCGATCAGAAATTTCCTCATGGGTACCTCCTTTATGAAACGCTGCCGCTATCCGTCGGTCAATCCGAAGATCCGCGGCAGGAAGAGAGCGATATCCGGTACAGTCGTCAGAACGGCAAGCACCGCAGCCTCAACAATGACGAATGGCAGAATTGCGCGGGCCAGCTTCCAATAGCCGATCTTCGTCACGGTCGAGACGATGATCAAGCAGCCGCCCAGCGGCGGCGTGATCAAACCGATACACAGATTAAAGCATAGAACAATACCCAGATGCACCGGATCAACGCCCTGCGCCAAGGCGACCGGCGCCAAGATGGGCACTAACAGCGTCAGCGCAACGGCGATGTCGAAGATCATCCCGGCGGCCAGAAAGACCAGGTTAATCAGCAAGAGATATTCCAAGCCGGAGAGACCGGCGCTCTGCACGATGTCGGCCAAGAAATCCGGCCAACCCATCAGGCCAGCAAGATAGCCGAGCACGGCAACGGCCGACAGGATGATGAAGATCGCGCCGGTCAGCATGGCGGCGCGCTCGAACGCTTCCTTCAGCGTGTGGCGGTTCAGCCCGCCATAGTAGAGGCCGACTAGGATGGCAGCGACAGCGGCTATGGCGCTGGCTTCCGTCGGCGTCGTCAGGCCGAACACGATTCCGCCGAGAATGATCAGTGGCAAGGAGAGCGCGGGCGCCGCCTTGACAAAGGCAGGCCAGAACGGAGGCGCCTGCTCGTGGCGACCGCCTGGATGATCGTTCCGGTGCGCGATCCAAGCGTTCACCAAGAGAAGCGAAAACGCCAGGAGCAGCCCAGGCGCAATTCCGGCAATGAACAGCGCTGCCACGGAAGTCTGCATCAGGGCGCCATAGATGATGAGGACGATGCTAGGCGGAATTATTGGGCCGATGATCGATGAAGCCGCCGTGACCGCCCCGGCGTAGGCAACCGTGTAACCCCGCTCCTTCATCGCCGGGACCAGCGTGTTGGAGAGCGCGGCGGCGTCTGCCACGGCCGATCCGGAGATGCCGGCGAAGAAGACCGATGTCAGGATATTGACGTGGCCCAGCCCGCCCTTCAGACGTCCGACAATGGACAGCGAGAAATCGATCAGCACCCGGGTAATGCCGGCCCGGTTCATGATCTCTCCGGTCAGGATGAACAGCGGCATGGCCAGCAGGGCGAAGACGTCGAGCTGGGCGAAAATCCGTTGCGGAATGATCGCAAGATACCGGGTCCGATCCGAGGTAATGTAGGATAGGACAGCGGTCGCGCCGATGACATAGGCGATGGCCGCGCCGGCGAAGAGAAACAGGAACAGGAAGAAGACTGGCCACCAAGTCACGGAATGGCCTCCACGGCCTGCGGTTCCCACGCCAGAGGGCCTAGGCCCGCGATCATCCCTTCGTCGTAAAGCACGCAACTGTCGCCCGGCAGCGCGTCGACGTCGTTCCACCAGCACCTCTGGAAGGAGTGGCTCTCCAGCTGCGGCAGGCTGCGCGCAAGTACCGGAAAGTCCTCTGTATTCGTAGCGTGGAAAATGTCGCTCACGCCGTGCGGCCAGTCTCCATGATCACCGGGTGACGCCAGAGCAAATTCAAGGGTCGCGAAACCCGTCAGCGCGGCGCTGGGCGTCGCCGGCAGGTGATCCGACAGCCGGTCCGTGTTGACGGTCGGCTGTGGATCCGCTGCCTCGTTTGCGCCCACGATTGCCCTCCCTTACTGCCGAAGCCGGGTCCGATGGAGGCAATGCTACAAGAAGCGCGTCATACGGTCTAGGCGGAGAGTTGCTGGCTCGGTCCGGGGATGGAGATCAAATCGTAGTAATCAGGACTTGTTCCTCCAGCTTTAACCCTTCCTTGCCGCCGACCCAGCCGGTGCAGTTCTCGACGCAAACGAAAATCCCCACTCGAACACGCCATCATGGCCACTTCTGCCCGCAGGTGGCATTCGTCTCGATGGCATCATGTCGGCTGCGAGGTCGGACTTGAGAACGATATGCACTTTGGGCCATGACCGCAGCGGGCTTGCCTTGGGCCGCCGGCACGTCTTTCGCATCCAGATGCAGTGCGCTCCGACATCCCCGGCAATGTTCGTCGGGCAGGCCCGGTCGTCTTCAAGACGCAGCGCAGGTCGAGAAATTCACAAACCGGGATTGTGGGAAGAAATTCTGCATGTTGTTGATCTTGTGGGCGTTGAAAGATGCAGAAAGTAAAGTGTCGCGCGAGAAACGGAACAGGGGAAAACGCTTTATTCGCCGATTGGCATGGACGCGATGTTCAAGCGATTTCTTGAGGAATCTGGTTGGGAAGAGAGGCGCAACACGTTCTGGGTGACAGATGACGAAAAGCTGTTGCACTCGATCCACGACGAAGATAAAGCGGCCCAGAAGCAGGCAATTACTCTCCTCTGGGAAAAAGCCGATCATGAGCTACAACCAGACCGGCTTCGTGAAGGATCGCGTCGCCGTAGAGGTTCAATTCGGCAAATGTGCTTTTGTGGATGTGGCCCACGATCCGTTCGTCACGTCGCCTGTAACGTGTCGTCGCAACCGTCAAACTTTGCCTTCATCGCTGACAAGGTTTCCGCAAGACTGCTGCCTTCCGGATCCGCCAAGGCTGCGGCCTTGGCCTGAGCAATGTCGCCTGCGACGTCGACACCGGCGGCCAACGCCGGCTTGACTACGATGTTGGCAATGCGATGAAAATTGCTGACGCCGCGTTTGTGAGTATCCGAGTATCCCTTGATCAGGCGGGCGCATTCGACGGTTTCCAGCGCCATCGGCTTGCTGACCTCGGCAGCCCGACGAACCATGTTCAGCCATTCTTCGATCTGCTCTTGCTCTTCGAAATAGCGGAAGCCGCGGCGGCGGAAGCGGCGCATCCCGGCCAGCAACCGCATTCGGGTAAACCCCCAGATGGTATCCGACCGGATGTGCATTCCAAAGTGCCATCTGCGGGCACTTTTCGGCTTGCGATCAGCCCAATCGACAATCCTCATGCCGATGCTCTTGGGCATGATCGAGGCAAACTCGTAGGGACCAGGCTTGAAGTGCTCGGTAGTCCGAACAAGATGATCTTGACCGGCTTGTACGTCGCGGCGCAAGCGCTCGAAGCGAGACTTGCGGGTCTTCAACTGCGCGACCCGCATGATGTCCTCGAATGTCATGCGCAGACCCAGGTGACGGGCAGCCTCGTTGGTGATCTTGAAATCGCCGTCGCCCCGACCTTCGTCGATCTTTCGAATCGTATCCAGCCGATCCAGGTACTGGAAGGCATAGTCCGCATCCTGATAATCCAGGCACCGGCCGCAAGCTTCCAGCACGACGGCATGGGTTTCCGACGGAAAATCCTGCTCGACCCGGCGTTTCAGTTTTCCGGCGGCATCATTCGGCGCAACCGGTACGGCCTTCGGTATGGCCTGCCTGGTCTGCAGTTCGACGACGTCGCCCGTGGCGTAAGCATAGCCGATGTCGAAGCCAGCCAGGTTGGACTCGACCGCCTTGCCCTCTTCACGAATACCGTCCTTGAAGACTTTGGAACCGATCGGCAGCACACCTGATCCAGCAATCGCGCCCAGCAGGACCGAATTCACGATGGTTCCGGCATCCTGGGCCGCCCGCTCAATATCGAACAGGATATGTCGCTTTGCCATTTGTTTGGCAGCTTCCATGATCTTGTCGCCATCGTAGCGGCCATCGCCCATCGCCATCTTCTCGGCAAGGGTGTAGACCCGATGGGTCGAGCCGATCAGCGTGGTCCGTTTCGGGCTTATGAAGCCTTTCTCCAGTGCCCGCCCCACTTCCATCAACTCCGTTGCGACCATCATGTCGATGTCGCCCGGTCCAGGATACAGGTCCAATATCGGCTCGATCGGCTTGGTCTTGGCGTAGGGCTTCGGAACGATCTCGACATAGTAGGTCGTGGCACCGGTCCGCTGAGCCACGCCGGGAACTGATGTTGCCTGGACCGGCAAGTTGGCCTTGCGAGCGGCATTCACGAGCCAACTGGTCAGCACACCACCGCCTTCACCGCCCATTGCGGCAATCATAACGGAGACGGGCTGGTCGCCGAGTGGCTTGCGCCGCGCGGCGGCTCGCCGGGCGGCTGTTCTTGTCGCCGACGCGTTCTTTGCTGCGGGCTTGCTGGTCTCAACCATCGATCAAGTCGCCCCCGTCATGCTGCCTTGGTGGCGTCTTCATCTTCCATCACGCCCTCTTGGCGCGGGGCGAGTCGCAGTTCTTCCGGGCTGCAGAACTTGCCGATGAACCTCTGGCGGAGACTGTGCAGCCATTGCTCAAGGCGACCAGCGTTGTAAACGATTTCGGCCTTGTAGAAGGATGGGCAAAGGACGGCGGCGTGTGCAACTTCCCCGCACAGACCACAGCCGACACAGCCGGTGTTGACATGCGCGATCGGGTCAGTCCGCAACGGATCGGGATTGACCTTGATCGTCAGCGACGGGCAGCCGGACAGGCGGATACAGCTATGATCGCCTGTACATACATCGTCGTCGATACCGAAGCGCGGTCGGACAGCGCGTTTGCCCTCGCGAATCAGTTTGGTTCGCTCGGCCTTGATGCGGCGCTGCTTGGCCAGCATGCATTCGCTTTCGGCAACAATGACCTTCAGACCCTTCTGGGTTGTGGTCATCGCTTGCTTCAGCGTCCTTACCATCTTCGAGACATTGTAAGTGCGCACTTTGCGTTGCCACTTCACGCCTAGGGATCTCAAGGTCTCTTCGATCGACATAGGTGATTGATCGAAGTCGCCCTGCTTCGGTGTCGATGGCACCCACTGCCAGCCGGTGGCTGATGTGTAGCCATTCTTCATGACAATCAGGATCGAGTCGTTCTTGTTGAAAACTGAACTCGCTACACCTGTTGCCAAGCCATTATGCCAGAAACCGCCGTCTCCCATGATGGAAATAACGCGTTTATCGAAGTTGGGCGCCACGCCGGTCGAACTCGCCAGACCCAAGCCATAGCCCAGCACGGTCTGGCCCAGATTGAACGGCGGCAGCGTGGAGAATGTGTGGCAGCCAATGTCGCAACTGATATGAGTCTTGCCAACATCCTTCTCCATCAGCTTGATAGCGCTGAATACTGGCCGTTCCGGACAGCCGGTGCAGAAGGTCGGAGGGCGTGGGGGAACTGGGCTGCCCAGATATTTCGTGGCGCTGGCCTTGAGGCCCTCGATATACTTGATTCGGGCGCCAGCACCATCCCGGTTGGTGTTCGGCAAGTTGATATCGCCGATCCATTTCGCCACGCCAGTCTGCATGACGTCTGACGTGTATTGCCCGGCCATGGGCAGATGCCCCTTGCCGTGAACCTTCGTCTGGATATCGGCTTTGCGCAGGATGACGTTGATCTCGTCCTCAATGTAGGCGGGATGGCCTTCCTCCACGACCAGGACATGCTTCTTGCCAGCGCAGAAGCGGACCAGTTCTTCCGGAATCAGCGGGTAGGTCACGTTCATGCAATAGATCGGCAGCTTGGAATTGCCATACAGATCGGCGAGATCCAGGTGAACCAGCGATCGCAGGACTGTGTTGTACAGTCCGCCCTGGCAAATGATGCCAGCGTCATTCAGATCACCGTCGAAAAACTCGTTCAGCTTTTCCTTGCGGATGAAGTCAACCGCGGCGGGGAAGCGCGCTTCCCATTTGTGCTTTTCCTGTGCATAAGTGCTGGGTGGCAGGGCGATCTTGCCCAGATCGAAGTTTGGCTTCTCCAACTTGTTGTTGCCGGAGAACCGGCCATGTCTGTTGTTCTTGGTGGTGAAACGACCCTGCACGTGACAGGCCAGAATACGAAGCTGCACCATGACTGGCTGGTTCGATGCCTCGGACAGTTCGAACGCCTTTTCTGTCAGATGCACAATCGACGTTAGATTGGGCCGGGGGTCGATCAGCCACAGGCTGGATTTCATCGCAAAGGCGTGGCTGCGTTCTTGGATGATGGACGCGCCTTCGCCGTAATCCTCCCCCAGAATGATCACCGCTCCGCCGGTCACGCCTACCGAGCCCAAGTTTGACAAGGCATCCGATGCCACGTTGGTGCCGACGGTCGATTTCCACGTGACCAGGCCCCGGATCGGATACTGGATGGAGGCACCCAGCATGGCGGCAGCGCCAGCTTCATTGGCGCAGATTTCCAGGTGGACGCCGTATTCGTCCATGATATCCTTGGCATCGTTCAGGACATCAACCAGATGAGAAACGGGTGAACCCTGATAGCCGCCGACATACGAGACACCGGACTGGAGGGCACCCTTGGTGACGGCAAGAATGCCCTCGCCCTCGAATATCTCCCCATCGCCTTTCTTCAGCGACTGCACTTCTTTCGCAAAGGATCTTTCCATGGTGGCAGGCGTCCGTTCGGATTGCAGTGACCTAATTGCAGGGATATTAGAGCCTGACATGGCCAATGACCAGTGATTGGCCTGAAAAGCCTCTATCAGAGTTTGTTCCTTAAAGTCGTATGCAGTTTCAAGGTCTGATTGTCTACCGGGATTTCCGGCCGATATGAAGGGCGCGATGGGTTGGGCAGCGTTTGCCCGAGGGCCGCATGAGCGCACGCACTCAACTTCATTCTAGTGCCTGTTCTCCCTTCCGCATTACATCGTAGATGAGGGCGAAGTGGATGAAGCCGAGAAAGAGGGTATCGAACTTGTCGAAGCGGGAACAGATGGGGCGGCAGCCCTTGAGCCTCCTGAACAGGCGTTCGATCTCGTTGCGCCGCTTGCAGGTCTGCCGGTCGTAGGTCCAGGGATCGCGCCGGGTCTTGAGCGGTGGACCCACGGGCGTGAACCCGAGATCACGCGCTCATTGACGCGTTTCATCGCCTTCGCAGGCGCGGACAC
>JAPOST010000003.1 GCA_026709535.1 Rhodospirillaceae bacterium | reverse complement strand
GCGGGCGGTTGGCTTTTCGATCAAGGTGATCTTCCGCTGGCCTGGATGATCGGAGCGCTTGTATTCACTACTGTTGCCGCGATAGCCGGCGCACCCCTGCACTCCTCTCAGAAGGTCCGTCAGCCCCTGGTCGCGATCATCGGCGTTCTTCTGGGCGCCCAGTTCACGCCGGAAATGGCGGCGCGCATTCCTGAATGGTGGGTAACAGTCCTGGCGCTGATACTCTACATCGGCGTTTGTACGGTCTTGTTGTACTGGTATTTTCGGCGGTTCCTGGGACACGATCCGGTCACCGCGTACTGCGCAGCGACACCCGGCGGCCTCAACGAAATGGTGCTGGTAGCGCAGGACATGGGCGGTGATGACCGGACTGTAGCGCTGGTCCACGCAGCCCGCGTGCTGATCACCGTGTTGGTCGTTCCGTTCGGGTTCATCCTGCTGGGCCTCTATGATCAGGGAGACAAACCGCCGCTGGGCGCGGCTTTCGCTGACATATCGACCTACGAGGCAGTCATCCTGACCGCAGGCGGCCTCGTCGGCTTTTTCGGCGCCAGGGCAATGAGGATTCCTGCTGCTGCCCTGACCGGCCCCATGGTGGTTAGCGCAATCCTTCATCTGGTGGGCGCAAGCACGATTGCTCCGCCTGGCCCGCTCGTCGCCGCAGCTCAGGTTGTGGTTGGTTCCGCCCTCGGGGCACGGTTTGCCAGCGTACCGGTGACGCAGGTATTGCGCACGATTGTTCATTCCCTGGGCGCGACAGCTGTAATGATCGGCATCACGATCGGGCTCGCAGCCGGCACTGCCCAGTTCGTTGACGCCTCGATCCCTGCCCTCGTGCTGGCCCTGTCGCCGGGCGGTCTCGCCGAAATGAGCCTGATCGCGCTGGCTCTGGGGATCGAGGCCGCCTTCGTAGCTGGCCATCACATCATTCGAATTGCCGTTATCGTGATTGCGATGCCGACGATTTTTCGCCGCGTACGGCGCGCCGTTGACAAGGAATTCTAACGCGCAAATCAGGAACAGGCACTTCACGGCACGACTGGTTTCCGGCAGCGAACTTGGCAGCCATGAGGCCAATTGGCCTGATCGTCCCCAGCTGCTGCGCCAAGCCAGTTATCTGTATGTATTCCAACACCTGAAGATTTGCGTATTTCATTTGCCCCGGGCTCCCCATCCGCGCTCCGAGGGACCCGGGTGCAGAAAGTTCTCCGGTACCCTTCCAGCTTCAGGGCTTCGTCCGTACGGACGAGGTAGGCCGACCGATCGGAAGCAACCGTACTTGCCCCGTGCCTTGAGCACTTTCTGTGGGCTCGTGTCCACAGCACCTCTTGATCCAACACGCTGTCGCCGAGCTTGGGGAGACGAACTGGCACCCGAACTGTCGGATTTCGTTTGCCTTTGACAGACATTGATCAGGTGTGCAGGCGCCAATGTACCGAAGCAGGCAAGGGCAGTCGAAGAATCACCGACACTACTCGTGACTCATGCAATCGGCGACTGGGCGGACAACCAGTTATCGAAAAACAGCCGGATATGCGGGACGTTGGATCGATATCCGGGACTGGCATGCAATTCCGGCGATCCTGTCGCAACAAGGGCCAGCCTGTTCAACTCCGATCGTTCCCGGCGATCATCTATCCGTTGATCCGGCGAACATCCGACAGCAAGGTCGGTGCCGAGGACAGGTGCGGAGCCGGCGTCCAGACCAGAGGGTGCCCTACTCGGGTTCGGCAGGATATATCCCGACGAGAGGGCTTCACCGCTGCGGCGCGTACCAGCCCGCCAGGCCTTTCTGCAGCCGGGTGCCAAGTTCCTCTGCGGTCGCCGTACCCGCGATCGCGGCAACGGCCGCTTCCCACGTCTCTCGTTCCAGGTTCGGCTTTCCCCTTGACAGGAACCGCGATGCGAAGCGAATGGTCGAGCGACACTCGTCCCTCCAAGAGAGGAAGATTCGTGCCAGCGGATCGTCCAGTTCCAACGGGTGATTCGCCAACGGGAAGAACCCGGGCAGCGCGTTTGCATGGAGCGACGCGAACGTGGCTGACGCCACCCAGTTGAGAAATACGCGCGCTGCCGCACCGTTCGGGCTCGCTGCGTTCAGCCCGATTCCCATGTCCATGTGGTCGGAGATATGGCAGGGATCGCCCGACTGCCGCACAGGCGGCCGGAACGCGCCGATCCCGAACCTGGCCCGGGCCCTGAACCCAGCGATCTCCCAACTGCCCGAAGGGTAGATCGCCGCACCACCGCCGGTGAACAGGTCCTGACTCGCCCGGTAGCTTCTCGTCCGGTAGCCCTCGCCCAGATAGCGGCCCCACCGGGCCAGGATCCGGAAGGGTGCAACCCAAGGCTCGCCGGTCAGCTTCTGTGATCCTGCAACCAGGGCCCGACGGCCTTCCTCGCCCTTCCAGTAGGCTGGCCCGATATTGTTGTAGCCCACAGTTGCGGCTTCCCATCGGTCGCGGAGCCCTAGTGCCATCGGGATAAGGGTGCCGTCCGCGCGGAGTCTTTCGAGAACGGCGAAGAACGCTGCTTCCGTCTTGGGCGCTTCCAGCCCGAGTCTTCGAAACGCATCCCGATTATAGAGGAAGCCGTGGATTACCGACGCCACCGGCACGCAGAAGACGACTGCCCCATCATCGGTCTGCCAGGCGGATTTCGCGGCGCGCGAGAAATGAATCATACCCTCCAGATCGTCGAGGCCGGCGAGATGCCCGGCATCGTAAAGGGCCAGGGACGCATCGAACGGACGGCAGGCGATGAGGTCGCCGGCCGTACCCGCCGCGAGCCGGGCCTTCAGGACAGCATCGTAGTCGGTCGGCGCCGACGCCCGGAATTGGAGACGAATCCCGGGATGGGTGGCCTCAAAGGCCGGCACTATCTTCTCCTCCCAGACAGACCGGTCGTCGTCTCGCCAGCTGTCGAGGACAAGGGTCGTCTGGGCCGAAGCCGAGGAAGCGAAAGCCGCGATCGCAAGAAGCATTGATAGCGCGAATAACGTCATTCTCACCTCCTGCCGTACTCCGGATTCTCTGCGGTCGAGACGCTAGACCTTCAAGCCAGTCCGGCGAGATTTTGTCCTGTTTGCCTGTGGGTTGGGCTCTATAACGCTTGACGAGGCCCCGCGCGGATGGGCCACTCCCTTGATCACGCGTTGCCGCCGTTCACGAAGATGAGCTCGGTAGCTGTATAATCTGACAGGCTGTCGAGCACCCCCCGAAAGCGTCAACATTGACGATCAAGCGCATGATCGTCACCGTCGCCGCAGGAGTACTGACAAACCTGCCGGTATCATGGTGAACGCCAGATGCTCCTCGACGCCCTTGCCGCCGCCTACCAGCTCCGGCTCGAAGTTCCGACACAGCATCGCGAGAACCAGGCGGATTTGAAGCAAGGCGAGGCTGCGCCCGGGACACAGCCGCGGTCCACCTCCGAAGGGAACGAAGGCGCGGTGATCGTGTGCGTGTTCGTTCGATCCGGGAGTGGCGATCCAGCGGCCGGGATCGAAGCTGGCACCGTCGGCAAAATTCTCCTCCCGGGTCGCAGTGTGCCGGCTCAGCAGCATAAGTGTCGTGCCCTTTGGAACCATGCAGCCCAGGAGTTCTACATCGGCCAAGGGCTCGAATATCAGCAGCGGTGCGACCGGGTTCAGCCGCATTACCTCATTGCAGAAGGCATCAAGGAAGACGAGCTTCGCCGTATGTTCCAAGCTCGCGATGGCCGGGTCGGGCGCAACCAGCGCATCGACCTCGCGCCGGGCCTGCTCGAAATGCTCAGGATGCCTCATGAAGCTGCACACCGTCCAGGCGATGGTGTTCGCGGTCGTGTCTTCACCCGCAAGCAGCAGCGTGCCGGCGTTGGCAAATATCTCCGCGTCTGTGAACCCGGACCCCTCGGTCTCTACTGCCGCGAGGATGGCTTCCAGAAAGTTGGTTGGAGCATGGTGGCGCACGGGTTCGGCCGCCATGCGTCGCCTCGTCTCGCGCACCATGCCCCCGACTTCCCTCTCCAGGGCCTCCAGCGCGCGGTCGAGTGCGCGGTCCGAGGGCAGACGCAAGAAGCGCCACCAGGCGAAGGGCGCGTTCAAGCGTCGGTGTACCACCGGAAAGACCTTGTCAAGATGGCGCTGGATGACCGGTCCTGGCGTCTCCAGCGTGTTCGCGTCGACGCCAAAGGCGAACTGCAGGGTAACATCGACGGTAAAGCGCATCAGATCCCGACACAAATCCACAGGCTGCCCACGATCCGCGGCCTGCTCCCAACGTCGCCGCAGTCGCTCGACCGTCATCGCCAGCCGGGGAAAGAAATCCTTGAGTTTGGCGCGGTTTAGCGCCGCGACCACCATCCGCCGCTGGCGGCGCCAGTCCTCGCCCTCAGCCGCGAATACACCTTTGAGGCCCATCTCCGAGGCTACCGATTCGAGCATCGTGGGGCGCCGGAACCCGCCAGGGCGCTGCACCAGGACGCGCTGAATGGCCAGACGATCTGAAATCACCACGACGCGCCGCCGCCCGATACGAATCCTGTAGATCGGCCCGTATAGCTCCGCCCAGTCTTCCAGAATCCGATGGAGTCGATTGAAACGGATCTGATGCAGGTTGCCCAGCATCGGCAAGCTGTAAGGTCCGGGAAGGTCGCGAAACCGCGCCAACGCGCCGTCGGTCTGGATCATTGAATCATTCTCCGCGAATTCATCAATCCAATCAAGGCGGCGCAATGTCCAGCCGGGTAGCTGCACAGAGACTGCAAATTGCCTCGAAATCCAGAGCGTCCGGGGATTGTGTCCCCTGGCGATGATACAAGAGCCTGTTGTCCGTCACAGTATCTGTCTGGTAGAGCCGTCAAGGCAGTCTGCCAAGACAGGCAACTTGATAGTTGCAATGGGAGCGATGGATTCCACTGTCATGTATCGGGCTTTCTGGACCGCGCATCCGTCGTTCCGCTCAAGGAGGACAGCAACGATCAGCCTTGTGACGGCGTTCTCTTTGGGGACGATGCCGACGGTATTGATGAACTGAACTGCCTGATTTCGCCATTGAGGCCTTGTCGCGTCCATGGCCTCGGCGTCCGGGGTCGAAAACCGTCGCAAAGTCACGGGATGGATAGCCAAGGAACCTGGGAGGTCCCGTTTCCGCCCGCGGGCAAGAGCGCCGGAAGAGGATTGCCAGCGAGACCAACCCGGACCCCGGTTCGACGTTGGGCCTGCACGGCCCCGCGCGAACTGGTAGAGCCAATGGCGATGCTGGAGCAACCCCCAATTACCTGGGAAGCCGAGGCCATGGACGCGACAGCATACAGGAAGAGGCGCACCGAGTAACCGAGTCGTCTTGATCCGGGTTGCTCGTAACAGCGGGACAGATCAGGCGTCTTTGAATATTCGGTCGATCAAGCCGCCATCTGCATGCAGGTTGTTGGCCGGGTCGCGCAGCGCCTCCCAGTCTACCGATGACTCGGTTCGGCCTTTTAGAATGTCAATCAGGTGAACACCGGAGTCGAGCGCATCATGGCACGCCTTTTTCACCAAGGCCTGGGCCTCGGCACGACCCATATGGGCGGACAGGGCGAAACTGGCGGCTTCGGACAACAGCAGGCCATGCGAGGCATCCAGATTCGCGCGCATCCGCTCAGGTCTTACGATCAGTCGGTCAAGCATCTCGTTCGCAGTCCGCAGCGCACCACCGACAGCAGCCAGCATGGGCGGAAGAAGCATCCACTCGGCAGTCCAGCCAGCGCCCCCGCGCTCGTGCTCCTGGGGAGCCGCCTGCATCATGCCGGCGAGTTGCGCGGCCGTATGGGTTGCCAGGGTCATCAGGGTTTCAGCGGCGATCGGGTTCGACTTCTGCGGCAGCGTACTGGAGCTACCGCCGGCGCGATCGGCCAGTTCGCCAACCTCGGACATCGTCATCAGCGCCACATCGTGGCCAATCTTGCCCAAGCTGCCAGTCACCAGGGCAAGCCAGGCCGCCAGTTCGCAGATGCTGTCCCGCGCCGCATGAAAACTGGCAGCCGCTGGTGCAAGATTGAGTTCTTCCGCCAAAGCATCAGCTACGGCGATCCCATTGCTCCCCAGCGCGGAAAGATTACCGGCTGCGCCCCCGAACTGGACGCGCAGCACCCGCTTGCGCATCTCGGCGAGGCGTGCCCGATGTCGGATCAGGGGTTGCGCCCAGTGCGCCACTTTCAAGCCGAAGCTGATTGGCACTGCTTGCTGAGACCGGGTTCGGCCCGCCATTGGCGTCGCCCGATACTCCTGCGCCAACGCCCTTAGCTTGCCTACCAGGCTGGCAAGTCGCCGATCAGCGCACGCCAGAACAGCGCGGCTTTGCAGGATAAAGCTGGTATCAATGATGTCCTGGCTGGTGGCGCCCCAGTGAACGTAGTTCGCGGCGTCTCCGCCGACGTGTCGGCGCAGTTGGGCTACTAGCTCGATCGTCGGAAGTCCGGAGACAGCCGATTGGGCCCCGATAGCGGTGTAATCGGCAGCAAAATCTTCCAAGGCCGAGGCAATCCGAAGCGCCGCGGCTTGAGGAATGATGCCGAGCCTGCCCTGCGCCCGCGCCAGCGCCGCCTCCACCTCAACCATCGCGACTATCGCTGCGCTGTCCGTCAGATGCATGTTGACGTCAGGATCAGAGACCAGCGGCGACAGAAGGCGCGACGCAAATGGCCCGATAGTCATGGAGGATACCCGCCTGGTCGGTGGCAATCTGCCGCCATCATCCTACACGTCAAAGAATACCGTCTCCCTGTCGCCCTGCAGGTGTATATCGAACCAATATACAGTCTGTCCGCCAGACCTGCTTCGCTCGGCAATAAGAGTCGGACGACGGACGTCCTCTACTGAATTCAGGACCGGATCTGACTCGTTAGGGTCAGCTTCATCAGAAAAATACATTCGCGTATAGGCATGGGAAAGCATACCGCGCGCGAATACACACAAAATGACATGAGGCGCCTGAAGCACATTTCCGCGGCCCGGCACCGGACCGGGCTTGATGGTGTCGAACCGGTATTGGCCGTTCCTGTCCGTTCCTGTCCTGCCGAAGCCGTGAAAAGTCTCGTCCAGCGCCACATCATCCCGTTCGTCTTCCGAATGCCGGTAGCGGCCGGCAGCGTTTGCTTGCCAGATCTCGAGCATGGCGTCGTTGACGGGCGCGCCCTCACCGTCAATCACATGCCCATGGATGACAATATGCTCTCCTTGCGTTTCCGGGCTCGCCAGGCAATTGCCGGTGAAGCCAACATAGTTGATGCCAGTCAACTCCCCCGGCGTCAGCCCATAGGCAAAATAAGGACCGACGGTCTGGGATGATGTCTGCTTGGCCATGTGTCGGTCTCTACTGGTTTTCCATCGGGGTCGCGTTGCGACCCCGCAGCACGATATCCCAGGTGAATCCCAAGGCCCATTCCGGCTGCGTGATGTCGATGGAGAAGTCGGACACCAACGCTGCCATCGCCTCCCGGCTCGGCGCGCCGTTGAAAATAGGGTCGATCGGCTGCAGTGGGTCACCCGGGAAATACATCTGTGTCACCAGACGAGCAGCAAATCCCGGTCCAAACAGCGAGAAATGAATGTGAGCCGGACGCCAGGCGTTGTAGTGGTTGCCCCATGGATAAGCGCCAGGTCGGATGGTCAGAAAGGTGTAGCGCCCATCGTCATCCGTCAGCGTACGGCCTGCACCCGTGAAATTCGGGTCCAGCGGCGCATCGTGTTGGTCAATTTCGTGGATGTAGCGGCCGCAGGAATTGGCCTGCCAGATCTCGATCATGGCGTTTGGCACAGCGCGACCATCTTCATCCAGCACGCGGCCAGTAACGATGATTCGCTCGCCCAGCGGCTCGCCGTTGATCCGGGCATTGCGCGTCAGGTCAGCTTCAAGTTCCGGCGCGGAATCCGGACCAAATGATGGCCCGGTGACTTCGGACAACGTGTGGTCGATCTTGACCAGGGGTTGTTTCGGTGCCCGCAACCTGGTCGATGCATAAGGTCCATAGTCATAGGCTGGATGCACGTCCCAGTCCCGGGTATTGTAAGGGACGGGATCAACCACTGCTCGTCTCCTCAATCGTCATCAGCCAATTCCGCCTGCACCCGTTTTGCAATGGCGAAGGCGCGGTTGGCAGCCGGCACACCAGCATAGACCGACACGTGCATCAAGGTTTCCCGAATATCCTCGGCCGTGGCACCGGTATTGCGGGCTGCGCGGACGTGCATCTCCAACTCTTCGTGATGGCCCAGGGCCGCAAGCAGCGCGATGGTCAAGAGGCTTCTGGTCCGCTTGTCCAGATGGGGATCGCTCCAGACATCTCCCCAAGCCCGCACGGTAATATGCCGTTGGAAGGCTTCGTCGAAAGGCGTCGCATTCGCGCTGGCCCGGTCGACATGGGCATCGCCCAAAACCAATCGGCGTGTCGTCATGCCCTTTTCGTAGGCAGACTCACTCACTGGGGTTTTCCTTCATGAAGGCGTCGATAGCATCGGCCAGAACCCCCGGTTGTTCGATACAGGGCAGATGGCCAGCATCGGGAATTTCCAGGTAACGTGCAGCAGGAATCGCATTGGCCAGTGCCTGCACCGCCTCCGGTGTCGTCGCGCCGTCTTCCGCACCACAGACAACCAGCGTCGGCAACATGATATTGATGCAATGGTCTCGAAGGTCGCCCTCCTTCAGCGCATGGCAAACGCCTGCATATCCGATACCGGGAGTGCGCACCAGCATATTGCGCCAGCCATCGAGATCGGTCGGGTATTTGGCCTGATAGCCGGCTGAAAACCAGCGTTCCAGAATCGCTGGCGCCAAGGCTTCGATTCCGCCGTCCCCCAAGGCTCCGTCAATCCGTTCCTGCCACATGGCAGCGTCGCCGATCTTCGCATTCGTATCACACAGGATCAACGCGGCGACCTTGTTCGGATGGGCCTTGTGAAGCTGCTGGGCAGTCACGCCACCCACGGAGAGCCCACAAATCACGGCTCGATCAAAACCGACCGCATCCATCAAACCAGCCAGGTCTTCGCCGAGGCGCTCAATGGAATAGGCTCCGTCAGGACAACCACTCAACCCATGACCGCGCGTGTCATAGCGCAACATGCGGTACCTGTCTGCCAGTCGCCCGACAACACCGTCCCAGGTGCGGAAGTCCGTTCCCAGCGAGTTGGAAAAGACCAGTTTCGGCGCATGTTCTGGTCCATCCACTCGATAGTGGACTGCGATGTCGTCAATATCTGCAAACGTAATGCCTTCGGTCACGCGATGAAGCCTCCCAAATTACTTGATCCCTGGCGTCCACAGGCACATGGAATGTCATTTGCCGCGGGCGCAGCCTTCAGCATAGCGGGAAAGACGGTAAGGCTTCAACTCATCAGGTATATTGGCAACGTCAAGAGTGATTTGCCAGGGAGGCCAGGGTCTTGATTCCCCGTGATTTGTTTTCGTGAATTAAGACGGCGTGGACGTCGGCCTTGCGGGCTATAGCGCGAGGCGTCCAAGCCGTCAGCGAAGACCAAAGTGCGCGAGATGCACCTCCGGTCACAGGCTGAATCCTTGATCGGGCGCCTTGCGATCTACCACACCTTTGTTTGCGGATCAGCCTCGTTTCGATAATATCCCGACGATCTGTTTTCATTTCGCAAATAGAGGACGCCAAGTCATACCATGGTCAGGACCGACAAGGATCGTCAGTCCCACGGTCACTCGATACGCTGGCCGTCGCTCTTTCAGGCGCGGACCTCGCCGTGGGACGCCTTGCCGGAGAGGCAAGCCGGTTTCCAGACCCGCATCTCTTCGTCCGCCGGCAAGCGGTGTTGTCGAGCCGCATCGAAGGGACCCGGACGACGCTTGCCGAATTGCTCGCCGCCGAAGCCGGAGCGAAAGTCGCGACGGACAATGCTGATTTGCACGAGGTGGCGAACCATGTCGCCGCGTTGGAATACGGACTCGACCGGCTGGACAGGCTGCCGCTGTCGCTACGATCGATCCGCCAGGTTCACGATCTTGCGACAAGAAGATTCGCTGGACGACAAACAACTGTAATTGCTTGGTTATTTCAGGAACGTTGGCTCTGCCATATAGAGTGTCAACACTATCGCAACACCGGGTGCCGGGCAACGAATCTCACGCCACCGCCCCGAGACCGTTCTTCGCCACCAGCGTCAGGAGTTTCAGCGAAGCGCCCCGCGGGCGCTTCTTGCCGCGCTCCCACTGGCTCACCAGACCCGTCGTCACGTTGAGATAGCGGGCGAATACCGCCTGGCTTGCTTGTTCGCGCAGACGGAGCGCACGGATCTCCTCCGGCGTCATCTCCCGTACCGGTGTCAGGCACATCTCGTCGAACTTGCGCATGGTCTGCTTCGACATGAGGCCCGCCTCGGCCAGATCGAGCGCCGCCTCGTGCGCCGCCGCCAGGGCCTCACTCTTGTATTGTTTGGTCATCGCATTTCACCTCGACAATCGCTCCGGCGGCCTGCGCGGCCGCTAGGCCTTTTTCGTCCAGCGCCAGGTACCTGTTGGCCAGCAGCCTGTAGGTTTCCAACTCGTCCCTGCGCAGGTTCTCCTGGTCGCTCTTGGCGAACCCGTAGACGAAGAACGCCAACGCGCCCCGGCGGAACAGTACGATCATGCGGAACCCGCCCGACCTGCCACCGCCCTTGCGGACGATCCGCTGCTTGATGACGCCTCCGCCGAGGTCGGCATCGATCAGTCCGCCCCGAACCCGCCGTATGGCTTCGCACAGCGCCGTATCCTCCAGTCCTTCGCGGGCGGCGAACCGGGCAAACGCCTTGGTCTTGAACGTCTGCAATTAGATCCTCGCGAACGTCCGTCTTCATGCCTCTTTGTAATACCGAGTGCGGCTTTTTTCAATCTGTACCCGCACAGCCTTCCGCGACCGTGACCGGCGGAACCTTCCGACCCGGGTGCTCACCAGGATCACCGGACGGTCATTGAGGCCACAATCGTCGGGAGTCTGGTCCGGAGCGTTTCCGTGCATAGAGAAACTCGGGGCCGAATATTCGGCAGCAACGGAGGCTGTCGAACCGGACAGACACT
>JAPOST010000138.1 GCA_026709535.1 Rhodospirillaceae bacterium | reverse complement strand
CTCCGGGACAGCCTTGGGTGTCGGTGACGGCCGTTCCCGCCCCAGCAGCTTTCGGGGCTGTCGCCGAAGGCTTCCGACAGCCGGATGACCATCTCGGGCGAGTGCCTTTGAGCTGCAACGACAGCGTGTTTCGGGAGACTGCGAGCCCCTTCGCAGCCTCAATCACCGCAAGCCCAAGGCACTGACATTGGATGACGGCGCCAGGATGGGGCGGATTATGCATCAGCATGGGCATTGCATTCCTGATAATAATCCAGATGGTCGACATTGGCGGCAAAGCTCTCCTCGAACCGGAAGATCACCCGCCAACTGGCGCCGACCGTCAAAGCCCGGCGCCCGAATCCGGTAACGCGAAAACCCTTCGACTCGGCCGCCCTACCCTTCAGGAAAACTTCAGGATCAATACAGCAAGCGCGGCAGCCATAGGGCCAACCCCGGGATCAGAACCAGTAATGAGATGAGCGCAGCATCGGCAAACAGAAAGGGAACGATGCCTCGATAGACAGCGCCCAACCGGATATCCGGCATCTGGGCCCGGATGACGAAGATGTTCATGCCGACCGGCGGCGTGATCAGGCCAACTTCCGCGACGACGACGACGAATATCCCGAACCATACCTTGTCGTAGCCAATCCCTTCGGCTAACGGCAGGAAGACCGGCACGGTAATCAGGATCATGCTGAGCCCGTCAAGAAAACACCCCAGGATCAAGTACACCACCAGCATCAGCAACACGACCAGCCATGGGTGCAGTTCTCCCGCCCCAAAGATATCCGTGACTGCATTCGGCAACTGGGTCAGCACCATGAACTCCTTGAACATGAACGCACCCAGTACAATGAAGAACAGCATCGCGGTGGCCGAGACGGTCTCGCCGACACAGGTGCGAAAGCCTGCCCAGTCTAGCGATCGCGTGAATACAGCGATCAGGATTGCGCAAAGCGCACTGACCGCTGCCGCCTCGGTGGGACTGAAAATGCCGAGATAAATGCCTCCGACGGCGATCGCAAACAGCAAGGCAATCTTCCAGAGGCCTGCAATCGGTTTCAACCGATCGACCCAGGCCAAACCGGGCATTTTAGGGAGCCGCTCCGGCCAGAGCTTGCCGATGATGGCGATCACCAGGACATGCAGGGCCGCCAGTGCCAGACCCGGTAACAGGGCCGCAGCAAACAGCTCCGGTACGCTCGCCTCGGCAATGATGGCATAGAATATCAAGATCACCGATGGCGGAATCAGGATGCCCAAAGTCCCGCCGGATGCTACGGTGCCGGTCGCCAGCGCCTCGTCATAGCCGTATTTGCGCATCTCCGGGATCGATACGCGAGACATGGTGGCCGCCGTCGCCAATGACGAACCACAGATCGCGCCGAAGCCGGCGCAGGCCCCGATTGTTCCCATCGCCAGAGCACCACGCAGGCCACTGAAAAGAGCGTTGGCAGCGCGGTACAAGTCGCCGGACATCCCGGATTTCGTCGCCACCACACCCATGAGGATAAACAGCGGCACGACTGTAAGGCCATAGGCGTCTTCGGCCACAAGGTAAGATGAAGTCTGCCCTGCCACGAGCCCGGCATTTCGCCATCCGTCCATCGCCATGTAGCCCAGCAGGCCGGTGATCCCGAGTGCTGCTCCGACCGGGACCCGGACCAGAATCATCGCCAGAACGACCAGCAGCCCAAGCAGCCCGTACAGTTCACCCGACACGTTGGCTTGTCATCCGTCAGGAAGGCTGGCCAGACTCACTCTGGTCGGGGACTCCTGCGCGCCACCATGAAAGGGCAACCACGACTGCGGCCAGAGTAGCGCAGGCCAAACCGACAAGCATGGGGAGCCAATACCAGAACCGATTGATGTCCAGAGACATGGTGGTTTCGCCAAACTCCATCTTTTCCAGAGCAACCGGCACGGCCTTGTAGAACGAGATCGCGAGAAAGATCATGACCAGCAGCAGCCCGCACCAACGCATGACCATCACGGTCCGTTTTGGAGCGATGTGATCAATGAGATCAACCACCACGTGTTCGTCCCTCAAGGTCACCGCAGGCAAGGCAATGAAGATGCAGGTTGCAAAGGCCCACACCATGATGTCGACGTCATTTTCCCCGGTCCAGTTCGCCACATAGCGCAGCGTCACCGACAATGTGGTGAAGATCATCATGAAGACGAGAAAGATCGCAGCGGCAAGCGAGAATACCCGCGCCGCACCCTCCCTCAGACCGGTCCTTTCTGCCATGGATTCGGACGCCGACGACGACATCTTATTTCATGAAGTTTCGGGACGTCTTGGCATGCTTCGTCGAAAGTTCCTTCATCATGGCGTAGACCGCGCGAGCCGGCAGGCCCTTCTTCTCCAGCTTGACCAGATGCTGCTCGGTGACCCTGGCGCCAACCTCCCGGAACTTCCTGGCCTGCGCGGCAGACAAGACGACCGGTTTGGTTCCTGCCTTCATCATGATTTTCTTGCCGATGGCGTCCAGTACGTCGAAGGCATGGCCCATTTCCTTCTCGCGGCCAGTCATCGTGTCGTCGACGACCTTCCTCAGTTTTGAAGACAGGGCAGCATAGGCTTTGGCATTCATGCACACACAGAAGCTTGTGACATAACTGTACATCTCTGTCGTGTACTTGGTTACCGGTCCCATTCGAAAGGCGATGCCCGCGCCGCCGTAGTCGATAAAGGCGCCGTCCAACGTTCCTTTCTGCATCTGATCAACAATCTGGGTCGGTGGCAGTCCGCGAGGCGTACCTCCCAACGCACGGATGAACTCGCGAATAGTCTGCGAAGCAAACCGGATGCGCAGGCCTTTCATATCCGCAATCGCTCGAACCGGCTTGCTCGCAGTATGAATATTGCCCGGCTGGTGCGTCATGAGCGCGAGGACTTTTACACCGCGGTGTTCCTTGTCCAGATACTTGGCCCGCAAGGTCTTGTCATTCAGCACTTTGGTGCCGATTTCGGCGCTGCCGATCAGGAATGGCATGTTGGATAATTCCGTCAGCGGAAACCGGCCCGGCGTAAAGCCGTGCGCCGACCAGACGATTTCCGCGCGACCCGTTCGCGCGATGTCATAATATTTCGGCGGTGGTCCCATCTGGGCGCCTGGAAAAATCTTGAACGTTATCTCGCCGCCAGATTTCTGCTCAATTTCCTTGGTCCAGTCGACCAGCCATTTCGAGAAAGTGTGTTTCGGCGTAACAAAATGGGCCAGTTTCATTTCGATCTTGGCGACTGCCGGCCCGACCGTCAACAGACCGGCAACGGCAGCCAGCGCGCCTACTGCGATTAATCTCATGAGATTGAGCCTCCTTGACTATCCGGCGAGAAGCCGAAATCATGCATTTGCAATTGAAATCCTAGAGAGTCGCGCGCGCATCTGCAACGGTGTTCCCCGGCCCACCTGTAGCGTCGTCCGGCGGCAGCCACTCGGACGCGCAAGCAGAAGACAACCGTTTCACGACTGGTACCAAACATATTACTTCCGCCAACTCAAAGTTGGTGCCACCTGTCGGTCAGGAAGCGTTGGGAAGCAGGCGACCTCACCCAGCAGGTATCCAGCCCACATTCTCCAGCAAACGGAAGCGATGCTCTGTCGGACGCAGATGTTTTCTCGGTCGACGAGACAGAGAAATTCATGTCAAGGACGCACGTCCGTGAGCGGTTGATCCGGGTTGGGCATCGGGCGATGTGACCAAGTCGTTGAATAAGCAAGAACCCTGAACCGGAAAACTCCCTTTTTATTCCCATTCGATGGTGCCGGGCGGCTTGCTGGTTACATCGTAGACCACGCGATTGATTCCACGGACGTTGTTGACGATTCGTGTCGCCGTGCGGCTCAGGAAATCATGGGTAAAGGCATAGCTGTCCGCTGTCATTCCGTCGGTCGAAGTTACCGCGCGCAGCGCGCAGACCCAGTCATAGGTCCTCTCGTCGCCCATGACGCCAACCGTGCGTACTGGCAGAAGCGTGGCAAACGCCTGCCAGATTTCGTCGTAAAGACCAGCCTTGCGGATTTCTTCCAGGAAGATCGCGTCCGCAAGCCGAAGCATTTCCGCCTTCTCGCGGGAAACCGGCCCGGGAATGCGAATCGCCAATCCTGGACCCGGAAACGGGTGGCGGCGAATGAAATCTTCGGGCAGGCCCAGTTCGCGGCCTAGTGAGCGTACCTCGTCCTTGAAGAGGTCGCGGACCGGCTCGACCAGGTCCATGTTCATCCGCTCCGGAATGCCTCCGACATTATGGTGGGATTTGATGGTTGCGCTGGGTCCGCCAGTGGCTGACACCGACTCGATAACATCGGGATATAGCGTCCCCTGAGCCAGGAACCGCGACCCTCCTATACGGATCGCCTCCTCTTCAAAAACGTCAATGAACAAGCCGCCGATGATCTTCCGCTTCTTCTCGGGATCATCGACACCCTCCAACCGACTCAGGAACAGGTTCGACGCATCCCGGTGGATCAGAGGGATATTGTAGTGATTGCGAAACAGTCCCAGGACCTGCTCGGCCTCTCCCAAGCGCATCAGGCCGTGATCGACAAAAATACAGGTAAGTTGCTCCCCGATCGCCTCGTGCAACAGGACGGCGACAACCGACGAATCGACTCCCCCGGAGAGACCGCAGATCACCCGCTCCTTGCGAACCTGGGCTCGCACCTTCTTGATGGCTTGCTCCTTGAAGGCAGCCATGGACCAGTCACCGGAGCATCCAGCGATGGCATGGGTGAAATTTTTCAGAAGCCCTGCACCGGATGGCGTTTGGATGACTTCGGGGTGGAATTGCAGGCCGTAAAAGTGGCGCGCTTCATCCGCAATAGCGGCAAAGGGCGCGCCCTCGCTGGTCCCCAAGACGGAGAAACCTTCCGGTAGCGAAATGACTCGATCGCCGTGACTCATCCACGCCTGGTGCGTTTCGCCGGGCTTCCAGACGCCGTCGAACAAGGCGCAGTCGCGAGCGACATGAACTGTCGCCCGACCAAACTCCCGATGGTCAGACGACTCGACCCGGCCGCCCAAGCGATCGACCATGGTCTGTTCGCCATAGCAGATGCCCAGAACGGGCAGACCTAGATCGAACACAATCGCTGGCGCCGCCGGTGAGCCTTCCACAGATACGGAAGCCGGGCCGCCAGACAGGATGATAGCCTTGGCACCGAAGTTGCCAATCGCATCATCGCCGATGTTGAAGGGATAGATTTCCGAATAGACGTTGGATTCCCGCACCCGCCGAGCGATTAACTGTGTGTATTGAGAGCCAAAATCGAGGATCAGGATCCGGTCTGTCATGCTATAGAGGTTGCTGACGGATGGAAAGAAACGCCACTGATATCAGTCTGTGCTGCAAGGCAGCCATGAAAGAAATCGGCAGCACGTCAATTTTGAACGCAGGCCCCGCTGCAGATCGCTGACTTCCGTGCAGATGGTCGTCCCTTGAGCGTTCGCTCGGCCTTGCCGCCCGAACCACACCTCCTGTCTTCCGAAAAAGCGAGAGGGGGCGTTCCACAACAGCACACAACCGGACCTGCCCGGGGCGATAGAAATCAGTCTGAGACCTGATCATTGTCCGCGCAAAAACCGAACATACGACGGAGATCAACCATCCGTTTGCGGCGACTGAATTCCGCAGCGTCTGCCATACCATCCTTCATGATATGTCAGACCTTGGAGCCTATATAGCAGTGTTGTCGAGTCTCGCTAACCATTGGCACATCTTCCCATCAAGCCGATCGAATCAAGGATATTGATGGACGTCTGGAGCAGGCGACCAGCAGTCATGACGTCGCCCTGCCGGTGCAGCGCCTACATCTGGCGATAGTTGGGTGCTTCGCGTGTGATGGTAACGTCATGGACGTGGCTCTCTCGCAGTCCGGAACCGGTGATCCGGACAAATCGAGTGTTCTTCTGCAGCGCAGAGACATCTTTACTGCCTGTGTAGCCCATGGCTGCCCTGAGCCCCCCTACCAACTGGTGCAGCACGGTTCCCAACGGCCCCTTGTAAGGTACCTGACCTTCGATGCCTTCCGGGACGAGCTTCAGAGAATCGGCAACTTCTTGCTGAAAGTAGCGATCAGCTGAGCCACGCGCCATGGCGCCGACCGATCCCATGCCTCGGTAAGACTTGTAGGAACGGCCCTGGTACAGGAAAACCTCGCCAGGTGCCTCGTCGGTACCCGCCAGAAGTGACCCGATCATCACGACCGATGCTCCGGCAGCGATTGCCTTGACCAGATCGCCGGAGTACTTGATTCCCCCATCGGCGATGATCGGCACATCTGCTGCAGCGCACGGCGCCGCACAATCCATGATCGCGGTCAATTGTGGCACGCCTACGCCTGCCACCATGCGGGTGGTGCAAATGGAGCCGGGGCCAATGCCGACCTTGACGGCATCGGCCCCGGCATCAATCAATGCTTTTGCGCCATCTGCCGTCGCCACATTCCCTGCGATAATTTCGGTGAAGTTGCTCAATTTGCGAATCTGCGCCACCGCGCTCAGAACACCCTCGGAATGGCCGTGTGCAGTGTCGACAACCAGAACGTCCACGCCGGCATCCAGCAAGGCTTCCGCGCGAGTCACACCAGCTTCACCGACACCGGTTGCCGCGGCAACGCGCAGTCGGCCGTGGTCATCCTTGCAGGCTTTGGGATGCTTCTCCGCTTTGTCGATATCCTTGACCGTGATCAGACCGGTGCAGATGTTGTCGTTGTCCACGACCAGAAGCTTCTCAATGCGATGCTTGTGCAAAAGTCGTTTGGCTTCGGCCCGGTCAACCGATTCGGTAACCGTGACCAGGTTGTCTCTGGTCATCAATTGCCGCACCGGCTGGGTCGGATTGTCGGCAAAACGGACATCCCGGTTGGTGATGATCCCGGCCAGGCGGCCGCTGCCAGGCTCGACAACCGGTACTCCGGATATCTTGTGGCGGTTCATCAAATGCAGCACGTCGACCAGAGTCTTTTCCGGCGTAATGGTGACAGGATTCACCACCATCCCAGCTTCGTATTTCTTGACTTTCCGCACTTCACCGGCCTGTTCGGCCGGTTCCATATTCTTGTGCAGTACGCCAATGCCGCCGGCCTGTGCCATGGCAATCGCCAGCTTGTGCTCTGTCACCGTGTCCATGGCGGCAGATACTATCGGGATACCCAACCGGATCGAGCGAGTCAGCCGCGTCTCGGTTTCAGTGTCTCCCGGCAAGACGGAGGACAGGCCAGGCTGCAACAAGACATCGTCAAATGACAGCGCCTGGGGAAAGGGCGAGGAAGAGCGTATTTCGGAAGAGAACATACGGGCAGTACTGGGCGGTACGAGATATACTGGAAGCTTTAGTGGAGGCCGATTGTCCGACCTCCTTATACACAATCCGGGGGCAAGGCAAAGAGGCGCGCTACGCACACCAAGGCGCAGCAGAAAGACTATATGGCAACCGGAAGAGTCGGAGCGGGTTGGAGCGAGGTGCCGAAAACCCTGCCTGCCGGGGCAGTCAGCAGCCTTTTCACCAACACAAGAGGCCAGTCTTCGGGAAATCTATCGTCGAAGCCTCGTATCGCCTGGGCATCAAAGGCGAACACGTGAACATCGCGCGAAGTTGCTGAAGCGGCGCAACCAAGAAGCTGCACTGCCATTCCTGTAGTTACAGGGGTGAAATTCGGCAAACAACTACAGGCCATCGGCAGCCACCCTACTCGGCATCATCCTGATTACCTGGCGCAGCAGCGGCGAACGCTTCCAGGTCATTGCAGGCGGCAGAGATTCGCGCCACTGTCGGAAACTTGTCCATGTCGGCATTGAAGCGCTCAGCGTTGAAAGCCTGTGGCACCAGAAACAGGTCGGCCATGGTAGGCGCATCGCCATGACAGAATCGTCCCGTGGCCGGATGCTCGGCCAACATACGCTCAAGGCCCGCAAAACCCAATTCGATCCAGTGCCTCGCCCATGCCGCAACAGCATCGGGTCCCTGGCCCAATTCTTCCTGCAAGTATTTCAGCACCCGCAAGTTCCCGATGGGATGGATGTCACAACCCGGAACCGCCGCGAGGGCGCGAACCCGTTGACGTCCCAGGGCATCGGCGGGTAGCAGCGGCGGCTCTGGCCAGGTTTCTTCCAGCCATTCGATAATGGCCGAGGACTGGACCAGCATATCTCCGCCATCCGTTTCGAGCGTTGGCACCTGTTGTTGTGGATTGAGTTCGGCATAAGCCGCGCTGAACTGGTGCCCGTTGCGCAGGTGGATGAAAGTTTTCCGGTGGTCCAAGCCCTTCAGGTTCAGAGCAATCCGCACTCGATAGGCGGCGGACGATCGATAATAGCCATGAAGAGTGAGCATTGCTGAGCCTTTCGCCATCCGCCGACATGCTTGCTCTGTACGCCGTTTTGGTGCATGGAGCCATCACAATCTCATGTGGGAAACAGCGTAATGGCCGAAACGAAACACGAGCGCGTCCACCTGCGTCTCGACGCCCGAAGCAGGCGCAAGCTCGAACGCGCGGCGGCCTACGAGGAAACCACGCTCAGCCGTTTCGTGCTGCACAACGCCGTGGCCGCGGCCGAGCGAGTGATCGAAGCGCGCGAGCGTATCGGTGGATGAACCACCGCTGACGATAGAGCCGCTCGGGGCGCAGGAGCGGGACCTTCACGTCGAATATCGGATAAAGGCGCCGCCCCCTCTGGCAGACCTGTGGACTGCGGATGCCCTTCTTTTCAGCACAAGACCGGTTTTCCATGGACCTGACGGTCATGGCGCCAGATCTCCTCAATGGATCTTGCAAGATCAAAAACCCGGGAGAACAACGCTGAATGCGAGCAGGAAGGCCGCATCTTTCACGGACGGACGATCAGGTCGCAATCTTCCGGAAAACTTCCAGGAGTGCATCCGGCTGGGCGAAAAAGGGCGAATGGCTGCCGCTCATCTTGTGTACCACCGTCTTGCCGCCAACTCCTGCGCCGTCCACCAGTTCAACCATCCTGTCCTGAGCTGCTGCCGGCATCGCCCTATCGTCTTCGCAACGAATGAAATGTCGACTGACCTTGCCAAAGCGAGCGGCCGTTATTGGCGATTTCACACCGGCAGTTTGCGCTGGCTCGTCACAATGCAAAAGGTTGGCAACCGCCACAAATTGCGCATCGGAGAGATCGGCGTAGAAGGCTCTCTTGGTCGCTGTGACATAGGCTGGATCTAAACTGCGCGGGTCCAGCCTCAGTGCGCCAACTTTCCCAGGATCGGCCATCAACAGCGGATTGACCTGCCCGGACGCATAGCTTTTGTCCTGGAGCATCCCGCTCGGTGAAATGCCGGGGGGGAGCATGAAAGCGACCAGATAGACAACGGCGTAAACCAGTTCCGGCACGGCTTCAGTCACGTGGGAAATGGTATTACCACCCCACGAATGACCAACCAAAACGACCTTGCCATTACCGATCGTCGCCGCGCTTTTTACCACATCGGCCACGTAAGCATTCCGCTCGTCCTGAGTCAAACTACGCGTCGGCGATACTTCGGTCGCAAACGCTTTCTTGTCCAGCGGCCGTTTCAGAAACGAGGCTGGGAACCTTGCCCGGGTGCCGGCGCCAGGCAGGTCGACGGCAAAAGCCGCGTGGCCAGCCTTGGCTAGCCGGACTGTCATCTCGCTCCATGCCCAGGCACCATGCCAAGCGCCGTGAACCAATACAAAGCTCGGCTTCCGGTGACTGGCACCATGCGCGCCACTTGATGCAAGAGCATAGCTGCCGAGACCAACAGCGCCGATCTTAAGCGCATCACGACGTTTCATGGTATCAACTCCGGATAGTTGCAATTGTATAGACAAGGTTTCTAAAGTGATCCGCGCAAGAATGCAAGCGGGTAAGTTTTCCGAGCTGAAGATGTCCTAGAAAACCATTTCCATGACCAGCCCGGTTGCATCTCTCTCTGGATTGGCCGGCAATTGCCAGGCCCTTCCCAAAGCAGTCCGGGCGGCGCTGCGACACAGGATGGCGGCGTCAATCAGATCGTCCCGCGCGACCATCTTTCCAGACAGGTCATCCAGCCAGGACTTCAACTGTGGCAGCGGGATGAAACGCGCCAGCGCCGCGCAACGTTCGGCCTCACCCTCCGGTGTCTTCTTTGGGTAAGCCAGCGGAGTGCCGACGGCGGCCAGGAAAGCCAGCTCCGGATGGCCCTCACGACACCACTTCTGATCGGCCAGTGTGATCCAGGCGTCTACCTGCCTGATTTTGTCAAGGATGTGCCAGAGCTGCTTGCTTATGCCTGAGCCGTCGGATTTCGCCCACGCATTGGCGTCGGCATAATCCCTGAAGCTCAGCAATGGTCGGCGTGCACCGATAAAGACGCTGCTCCGGCGGCGACCGAGCAACGCACGCGCCTCAAGATCGCAGGCCCGACTGCCTGTTTCAGGCAAGCCAATCGGCATGTCGATGACCACAATATCCGTCGGGGGCATCGCGTCGATCTGGTTGAGTATGATGGGCGCATTGAACGCGCCGGTACCGTCGCGGCGGACCATCACCCATCCGCCACGGCAGCCGTCAAGTCCGGCAAGAGATACATTCGGCGTCGCGAGATCATCGTTCATGTGCGGCGGCCTCGCATCGTACGAAGTGGTCGCGTGTCGAGTTTGAACTGCAGGTTTTGACGCTGCATCGGCTGATGATTGACGCTGCAAAATCAGGCGCGATTGCTTGGCCAGCAGGATCGCAGCGGCAGCGCCTGCGAGGGCATTTGTCGAGCCCTGTGCAGCGTTTCAGATGATTGTTCTCGTATTGTCAACTGTTCTCCAGTTCTGCCGGGCTAGCCATATCGTCGAACCTGCCACCCCGCAGGCGCAGCGGAAGACGAGGACAAGTCCCGCCCCCCTTTGCCGCGAACCGATCAAGAACACCCGTTGCGCCGCTTCCGACGCTTGCCTATAAGCGCCTCATCCTGCTTTCCCCGAGCAAAGCTACATGAGTCCGTCGCCATGCCAGGTCCGCTGGAAGGAATACGCGTTTTTGACCTTACCCGGATTCTCGCTGGACCAACCGCCACCCAAGTACTGGCAGATCTGGGAGCCGATGTGATCAAGGTAGAACGACCCGAAACCGGCGACGATGTCCGCGGTTGGGGGCCGCCTTTCTTGAAAGATGAGGATGGTAACGAACTGCTGCGGGACAGCGTCTACTTCAACGCCGCCAACCGGAACAAACGCTCGGTCTCACTCAACCTGGCCACCGCCGAAGGCCAGCTATTGGCTCGGAAGATGATCGCCCAATGCGATATTCTATTCGAGAATTACAAGACAGGCGCGCTCGCGAAATATGGCCTGTCCTACGAGAACCTGAAAGGCGAACTCCCGGGTTTGATCTATTGCTCGCTGACCGGCTTCGGGCATACCGGCCCCTACGCCCCACGCAGCGGCATCGACCTGGTGATTCAAGCGACGGGAGGCATCATGTCGATCACCGGCCCGGAGACACAGGAGCCTTGCAAGGTCGGTGTCGGCATCGCCGACTTGATGTGCGGCATGTATTGCAATGTCGGCATACTGGCAGCGTTGCGCCACCGGGACAAGACCGGCGAAGGCCAGCATCTCGACATGTCTCTGCTGGATACGCAGATCGCCTGGCTGGTGAACGAAGGCATGAACTATCTCCACACTGGCGAATCGCCTCGTGCCTGGGGGTCGGCGCATGTTTCCATCGTTCCGTACCAGGCTTTTCCCTCGTCGGATGGCCGTTTCATTCTTGCCGTGGCGACAGATCGGCAGTTTGCCGCCTTTGCCGAGTTCGCAGGCCAGCCGGAATTGGCGATGGACCCCAGATTCCGGGTAAACGAACAACGGGTACGCCATCGCGATGCCTGTGTCGCAGCTGTCTCTGCACTGACCCTGCAACGCACCTGTCGGCACTGGCTGGAAGGGTTGCCGACCGTCGGTGTTCCCGTCGCCCCGGTCAACAGCATCGGCGATGCGTTCGCGGACCCTCAAGTTCAGGCGCGTGACATGGTGGTGAAAATACCGCACTCGGCCACCGGCAAACCGGAACCCTACATCGCCAACCCCCTGAAAATGTCCAGGACTCCGCCGGAATACAGACGCCCCGCGCCAACGGTTGGCGAACATACCGATGAAGTGCTTTCGGAACTGCTGGACATGGACGCCGCCGCCGTCAACAAGTTGCGAGCGAATGGTGTTGTATGAGAACAGGGACCGGGTTCGGGATCACCCGGCCGGTTACTGCGGAGCGGCCCCCGAACGGCTAGGGCGCACTGACGATCTCCTTCATCGTCGGCCCTCTGTTTTCCAGGCACTTGGCGGCGGGAACATCATAAGAACCCGGTCGACATGTACCTGTTTGTGCAGCCGGGACAGGCATCATGGCCTGGATCGGTACCCTGCATAAGAGGCTCCCGCTTCCCGCATGCCCCAAGCGGTTGCCGTCCCGAGGAGCCTCTGCCACAACCGGGAACACTTCCGGCGCACCAAACCCAATCATCGAAAGGCGTCATGCCAACCCCAGGCTCCGCCCCGCACGCAAGACGCCATCGCCCGCAACTCGGCATCCTGATGATGCTGGGGACGGTCGCCTGTCTGAGCGTGATGGAAGCCGGCGCCAAATATCTGACTCAAACCCAACCTTATGAAATGGTGGTTTGGGGTCGGTACGTGTTTCACTTTGCTTTCACGGTACCGATCTTCCTGACGCCGACGACAGTCAGGCTGGTTTTCACTCGACACTTGCGCATGCACACACTGCGGTCGCTGTTTCTGGTTGGCGGCACTTTCAGTGGTATCGGCGCGCTAAGCCTCCTGCCGCTGGCCGAAGCCACGGCGCTCATATTCACCGCGCCTCTGATCGTAACCTTGCTGTCGCCCTTGATTCTGAAAGAATCGGTCGGGTGGCGGCGGCGCGCCGCAATTGCCGTCGGGTTTCTCGGCGTGCTGATCATTCTTCGTCCGGGCACGGAGTTCATGAAAATAGCCGCCCTTCTGCCGCTTCTTGCCAGCCTGTTCTATGCTTGCTACCAGGTTGCCACCCGGCTGCTAAGCTTCGTGGATCATCCACTCACCCTGTTCTTTTATACCAGCCTCGTCGGCGCGGTCGTAACGTCTCTGATCGTGCCGTTTTACTGGAGTTCTCTGACCAGGCAGGAATGGCTGATACTTGTCGGCGTCGGTTTCATGGGATTTGCCGGCCAATATCTTCTGATCAAGGCTTTCCAGTACGCCGAAGCCTCGACCGTTGCTCCGTTCATCTATGCCCAGTTGCTGCTCGCCGTTTTCTTCGGCTGGTGGATCTTCGACGAATTGCCGGATATCTGGGTTCTGCTGGGCGCAGCCGTTGTGATTGGCAGCGGCATGTATATTTGGTGGAGGGAGGCACAGCGCGCCCGCGCCGCGGCGGAAGATCAATGACTGACCTTCCCGGCGGCTATGTCCGCGGGACGGATCACAGCGGGATTCTGCTGCTGTTGAGCGCGACGTTCTTCTTCGTGTGCACGAACGTTGTCATAAAATTCCTGTCGGAAGAAATGACCGTCTTCCAGATCACCTGGGGCCGGATGGTTTTCCATTGGGTAGTCTTCCTCCCACTGTTTTTCCTGCCGAAACATCGCGGCGCAACGCGACCCAGGCGACCGACCCTGCAGATCATCCGGTCTGCCATCCTGTTCTGCACGAACACGCTGTTCTTCAGCAGCCTGTTTTATCTGACCCTCGCGACGTCAGCGTCCATCATGTATGCAGGACCACTTGTGCTGGTGATCCTCAGTCATCTGTTTCTGGGGGAGAAGGTCGGCCCGCGGCGCTGGAGCGCTGTCGCCATCGGCCTTGTCGGCATCGCCATCATCATGCGGCCCGGCGACGATTTCGACCTGACCATGCTGCTCCCGCTCGGCGCGGCCGTCTGCTATGCGCTCTACCAACTGGTGACCCGTGCAGTCGCGGCGGAGGACGATCCTTTCACGACCATGTTCTGGACACCTGTCTTCGGGATTGTCGCTGCCTCGGTCCTGATGATCTTTTTCTGGCACAACCCGTCCGCGACAGGCTGGGCATGGCTGGTCTGCTGCGGCTTCACGGCGGGTGCTGGCCAGTTTCTGCTGATCGCCGCCTTCTCCCGGTCGGAAGCGTCGTTGCTGGCCCCGTTCGGATACTCGACACTGTTGTGGGCGATCCTCGCCGGGATCGTCATCTTCGAAAACTACCCCGGCGCCATGACACTGGTGGGCGCGACCATCGTGGTGTCGGCCGGGCTCTACATCTGGTGGCGCGAGCGACAGATCAGCCATTCAAAACAAGACGGCAAACTGATCCTCAGAGTTTGATTCCCCAAAGTTGGCCAGCCTGCCCGGATGCAGTGCCCCTTGCCTGCTGATTGACTTTCACATCAGGCGCGGGAGGCTTCCATTCGGCCCGGCCGCCGCCAGTCTTCATGCTTCCGGAGCGGCCGCTGTCCCCTTATCATTGCAACCCGGGTTCAACACCGTTGCGGCTCATGGAGAAAGCGTCAGACATGCGCAGGTCAGGATCGGCATTAAAACGAACGTCCTGCCCGGCCGGATGCACCGCAGGACGCCGGAAATCCGCTTCCGGTGATGGCGGCGGGCGTCCGCGACGTCGCCCGAGATCAACAGCGCCTGGTATGGGCACGACAGCAATGAGGCCAGGTCGCCACTGATGTTTCCGATATTGGCCATATCCAAGGCGGGCGCCAACTTGACCACGCCGTCAGGGACAAGCCGCCTTGCCCTGGTCGTACCTCCATGCTTATAAGGCCACTTTAATGACCGCTGCACAAAAGTTCCCGACCTTCGACTTCCGGCACCAGCATCTGCTTGGAATCGAGGAATTGTCGGCCGACGAAATCAGCTTGCTGCTCGATCGATCTGATCACTACGCGGAATTCAACCGCACAGATGTTCGCGCGCCGCAAATTCTGAAAGGTCGAACGGTCATCAATCTGTTTTTCGAGAATTCGACACGGACGCGTACATCTTTCGAACTGGCAGCAGTCCGGCTGGGTGCAGATGTCATCAACATGACAGTTGAGCACAGCTCTATCAAGAAAGGCGAATCGCTGCTCGACACTGCGCTGACGCTCAACGCCATGCATCCGAACGTGCTCATCTGCCGACACCCGGAAAGCGGCGCTGTCAAACTACTTTCTCAAAAGGTCAGGTGCGTGGTTATGAACGGCGGCGACGGCGCCCATGAACACCCTACGCAGGCCCTGCTGGACGCCGTCACGATTCGGCGCCGCAAGGGCCGACTCCAGGGGCTGATCGTCGCCATCTGCGGTGATGTCATGCACAGTCGGGTCGCACGTTCCAACATTTACCTGTTGCAGACGATGGGCGCGCGGGTGCGGGTGATTGGTCCGCCAACCCTGGTGCCTGGCACCATGGAACAGCTCGGCGTTGAAGTGTTCCACGACATGGAAAGCGGCCTGAAGGACGTAGACATCGTCATGATGCTTCGTCTGCAACTGGAAAGAATGCAAGGCAGCTACGTCCCGTCCGAGCGAGAGTATTTCCGCTATTTTGGATTGGATAAACAGAAACTCTCCAGTGCCAGAGAAGATGCTCTGATCATGCATCCCGGACCCATGAACCGCGGTGTGGAGATCGACAGCGAGGTTGCCGACGATATCGGCCGTAGCGCCATCCAGGAACAGGTGGAGATGGGTGTCGCCGTTCGCATGGCCTGCCTGGAAGTGCTGACATGCAACTTGCCAATTTTGGAAACCCGGTGATGCCGACAGGGCCTGAACGCGCCGGGATGGTTGCCTATGTAAACGCCCGACTGCTCGATCCGGCAACCGGGATGGACGAACCGGGGGCACTTGTCACGAACGGCGGTGTCATCGCCGATGTCGGGCCGTCGCTGTTCAACGACTTGCCGCCCGCCACGGTCGATATAGTCGATTGCAAGGGCTTGGTTTTGACACCCGGTCTGATCGACATGCGCACCCAGTTACGCGAACCGGGCGAAGAGCATAAAGAAACGATCGAGACCGCCAGTGCCGCAGCCAGCGTGGGCGGTATCTCGTCCATGGTCTGCCTGCCCAACACTGATCCGGTGATTGACGACGTCGCCGGTGTGGAATTCGTCGCCCGGCGTGCGCGGGAGGTAAAGGCTACCAAGGTGTTCTGCTACGGAGCAGCCACGATAGGTCTCGAAGGGCGGGAGTTGACCGAATTCGGCTTGCTGTCAGACATCGGTGCGTTGGGCTTTACAGATGGCACCAAGGCAGTCGCCAATGCGCGGGTGATGCTACGCGCCCTGAACTATGCCAAAACCTTCGGGCAACTAATCATCCAGCATCCGGAAGACCCGACGCTGGCAGAAAATGGCGTCATGAACGGGGGTGAAATAGCCTTGCGGCTGGGCCTGCGAGGGATCCCGCGAATCGCCGAAGTCATGATGATCGAACGGGATCTGCGGCTGGTCGAAGCGACTGGCGGCCGCTATCACGCAGCGCACATCTCGACCAAGGAAGCGGTCGAAGTCATCCGCCAAGCCAAGGAACGGGAATTACCTGTGACTTGCGATACCACCCCGCCGTACTTCACCCTGAACGAACTCGCGATCGGCGACTACCGAACTTTTACCAAACTCTCACCGCCATTGCGAACCGAGGAAGACCGCGAAGCCATTATTGAGGGCCTTGTCGACGGCACGATTGACGCCATCGCAAGCGATCATGCTCCGCATGACCAAGATAGCAAGCGAGTACCTTTTGCCCAGGCCGCAGACGGAATCGTCGGATTGGAGACCCTGCTGCCGCTGAGCCTGGCGCTGGTCCACAAGGGCCATCTCGACCTGCCGAGCCTCATCGGCAAACTGACCTGTGGACCAGCTGACATCCTGCGCCTCGCCGAAGGCAGGCTGAAGAAAGGCCGCCCCGCAGATATTGTCATCATAAATCCGGACAAGCCCTGGCGTATCAATGTCGAAGAATTCCGCAGCAAGTCCAAGAACGCGCCTTACGAAGACATGCCCGTGCAGGGCCGGGCGGTGCGGACGGTTGTCGAAGGACGAGTTTTGCACGACGAATTGCAATAGGATTCGCGTCATGCCCGATCCCATCAGCTGGTCCTTTGCCTGGCCCTACCTCCTAGGCGCCTTTGGCGCCGGTTATCTGGCGGGTTCTATTCCGTTCGGATTGATCCTCACCTTGCATGCCGACAAGGGAGACATCCGCAAAATCGGCTCCGGTAACATAGGCGCCACGAACGTGCTGCGCACTGGCAGCAAGGGACTGGCGCTGGCGACTCTGATCCTTGACAGCGGCAAGGGAGCTGCTGTCCTGCTGATCGGGCATTGGACGTATGGGCCGGATATCGGGGTGGCTGCCGGCGTCGGCGCCTTGTTCGGCCACCTGTTTCCAATCTGGCTGCGCTTCAATGGCGGCAAGGGTGTAGCGACGGCAATCGGCCTCCTGTTGGCCGGCAACTGGCCGGTCGGTACCGCAGCCTGCCTCATCTGGTTGCTGGTCGCCATCATGTTCCGTTACTCAAGCGTGTCAGCATTGGCTGCTATGATTGTGGCGCCTGTCTGCGCCAAAGTTCTCGGCTGGGCGGATGCGCCCCTGCTCAGCAGCCCGATCGCCTATCATCAGATGGCCGAGTTCACCGCATTGATTGCCGTATTGATCTGGTTTCGTCATGCTGCCAACATCCGCCGGTTGCTGACGCATGAAGAACCGAAGATCGGTGAGACGTGAATTATACTCCGGTTTCCCGCCTTGGCGCCGCATGGCGGATGCACTGCTATGGTAATAGGGACACGCTTGTGGACAGGTGACGGGGTTTTCGCTTGACGCCACCCGACCCGAACCCCATTTGCCAGCTTCTCAAGGCGCCTGACATGGCACCATTTCAGACAGCAAAAGAGCCTTCATGAAAGTCGTCGTTGTCGAATCTCCGGCCAAGGCGAAGACCATCAACAAGTATCTGGGCGAGGAATGGAAGGTACTCGCCAGCTATGGTCACGTCCGCGATCTTGTCGAAAAGGATGGCTCAGTCGATCCCGACAGCGACTTTGCCATGACGTGGCAGATAGACGCCAAATCCAAACTGCGAATTGACAAGATTTCCCGCGCGGCGGCAGGCGCTGAGAGCCTGATTCTGGCGACGGATCCCGACCGCGAGGGCGAAGCTATTTCATGGCACGTCTTAGAGGTCCTGCAGAAGAAACGCGCGCTCAAGAACCTGAAAGTCCACCGTGTCGTTTTTCACGAAGTCACCAAGAGTGCAGTGCGCGACGCCATTGCGAACCCACGCGAGATTGATCAGAACTTGGTCGACGCGTATCTGGCCCGGCGTGCGCTGGATTATCTGGTAGGTTTCCACCTATCGCCGGTTCTATGGCGCAAGTTGCCCGGCTCGCGGTCGGCCGGGCGGGTTCAGTCCGTTGCCCTGCGTCTGATCTGTGAACGTGAAAATGAAATTGAACGCTTCGAACCGCAGGAATATTGGTCCGTTGAAACCGATCTTCTGACGCCGCGGGGGGACAAGTTCACGGCGCGCCTGACCCACTTGGACGGCAACAAACTCGACAAGCTGGCCATCCGCAGTCACGCCCAAGCCGAAGCAGCAGTCGCTGCGATCAAAGCCGGATGCTTTTCCGTCGATACAGTCGAGCGCAAACAGATCAAGCGTCATCCCACACCACCATTCACCACTTCGACCCTGCAACAGGAAGCCTCGCGCAAGCTGCGCATGAGTGCCGACAAGACGATGCGGACTGCCCAGCGCCTGTATGAAGGCTTGGATATGGGAGGAGAAACCGTCGGCTTGATCAGCTACATGCGAACTGACTCGATATCGCTATCCAGCGAAGCAATCAGCGGCTGTCGGCGGTTGATCAAGCGCGATTACGGTGACGGATACCTGCCGAAGGCGCCGCGTGCCTATAAAACAAAAGCCCGTAATGCGCAGGAAGCCCACGAGGCGATCCGACCAACCGATTTGTTCCGCAAGCCTGCGACAGTCGCAAAATACCTCGATCGAGACCAGCACAGGCTCTACGAGTTGATCTGGAAACGAACTGTCGCATCGCAAATGGAGAGCGCCATCCTGGATCAAGTGTCCGCGGTGCTGACCAGTGGCGACAACCGGACCAGATTGCGAGCTACCGGCTCCACGTTGAAGTTTGATGGCTTCCTGAAGTTGTATCGCGAAGACCAAGACGACCCGATTGACCATGCTGACGACGAAAACCGGATGCTGCCGGAAATCAATGATGGCGAGCCTGCCGAATGCAAGGCCATTCGGCCCGAACAGCATTTCACTCAACCACCGCCACGCTATACCGAAGCCAGCCTGGTCAAGAAGATGGAAGAACTCGGAATTGGCCGGCCATCGACCTATGCATCAATCATCAAGGTCCTGCAGGAACGCCGCTACGTCCGGCTAGACAGACGTTTTCATCCCGAAGACCGCGGTCGAATCGCAACCAGTTTCTTGACCAACTTCTTTGGCCGGTATGTCGAATATGGCTTCACGGCAGATTTGGAGGAGCAACTCGATATCGTCTGTGACGGCCGGCTCGATTGGAAGAAGGTCTTGCGGGATTTTTGGATTGCCTTCAACGCGGCTGTCAGCGACGCGACAGAACTTGACCGGGCAACGGTCATCGACACCCTTGACGAAGCATTGGGACCTCATTTCTTCCCAGCCCGCGAAGACGGTGGTGACGCGCGCCGATGTCCAGCCTGCGCCAATGGCCGTCTGGGCCTAAAGATCGGTCGGAATGGCGGCTTTATTGGCTGCTCGAACTATCCAGAGTGCAACTTTACCTTGCAACTGGCCGTAGTCAACGATAGCGCCAAGGCCTCTGCCGCGATCTCTGCTGACCGGCCAATCGGTGCTGATCCTGAGACTGGCAAGGATATCAATCTGAAGACTGGACCCTACGGACCATACCTTCAGCTAGGCGCGGCCGAGGGGAAGAAAAAGCCTAAACGCGCCTCCCTGCCCAAGGGTCTAGAACCCGATTCCGTCGATCTGGACATCGCGCTGAAATTACTGTCTCTACCTCGGGAAATCAGTGCCGCCCATCCCGAAACCGGAAAACCGATCACAGCAGCGATCGGTCGCTATGGCCCCTACGTCCAGAACGACGGTCTCTATGCCAGCCTGGAATCTTGGGAAGATTTATTCGAGATCGGTGAGAACCGCGCTATCAGTATGCTTGCCGAGGTCAAGGAGAAGCAACCGGCACTCAAGGAAAAGCAACGGGAACTAGGCCAACATCCCGACAAGAAATCGATAGTCATTGCCGGCACTGGCCGCTACGGCCCGTTCGTAAAAGTGGGCCGGACTTATGCCAGTCTGCCGAAGGACTTGACAGTCGATTCAGTTACTTTGGAACAGGCGATTCAACTACTTGCGCCAAAGCTTTCCAGCTATCGCGGCAAGGGTAAGGGAGCCAGCAAGAAGAAAGTCGCCAAGAAAAAGTCAGCGGGAAAATAGCGATTTGTCGGCCCCACTCGAATGTCTTTGTGGCATGGCCCGCCACGAATAGAGTACCAACACCCTGCGATTCCTCAATCTCATGAGCCGACAAACCGAGATAGTCGCCGCTAAGATCGAAGATATCAATTGGGGGTATTTGCCTGCCGCCTGTGCCGGGTCGGCGTGCATCGGAGCACTGAAATTCCCCAATTTATCTGTCTTTTGAGAACTGTGTACTTAGCTACACATGGTCAACTTTGCGTGCACACGGATAGCATAACCAAGACGGCACACCTGTTGAGCGAGTGACGAGCCAATTTTGCCTGATCAATCTTGGCTTCCAATCAGGGATGCGCAGGACGCGGCCATATTTTGTGCAGATTTGATACCCCCTTTTTTGTCAATGATCGGCTGGGTGCATGCGGTCAGGTGCTTTCGTGTGTCCGGCATCTTGATGCGGCAGGTCACGCGCCGCGGGCTCTCATGGAGATGCGTGGACCGGATCCAAGATCGTATCCGCGCGCAATGGCTCTGTGATGTGCACTGGTTTTCGAAGATCCCGTCTCGATTGGCCGTTTGCTCTTCCTCGGACCTGCCCACGGCTATCCGCCCGATCGGTCAGACCGCGGCGGGGGCGTCTTCTTCGTCATCAGCGATGCGCACCATCCGGTTGACCAGTGCATTAGCATCATGTCAACCATCGGACGCCGAGGCGCTGCAAGGTCATCCGTACGCTGGACAAACTCGTGCTGCGCCGCCAGCGTTTCGTCGAAGCGCACTAGCGCGTCATCCCGATATCGACCAACGCCGGTATCTCCATCACCGTGTCAGTCGGAGCACGATTGCCGGTGCGCTCGCCAAAGCGGCGGACCGCAAGAACCGATACCCCCAGGATATCTACCGCCTCTCTTGTTCCTCAGGCAACGTCTTGGCCTGACGCCGAGAGGCGCCACCCACCAGCGCGATCTTCGCTTTCGACTCACTTTCAAACCTCCAGCGCCTCCCACTCATATGCATACCTCCATCAGACCGCAGAACATACCTTGGAAATCCAGCCAATCCTACGGGGATGCCTCAACCAACCCATTGAAAATACTAATGAAACACTATCAGAAATGGATTGACAAAAATCAGTGCTCCAGTCATGCTGCAACCTACGAAGAATCATGGCAGGCTGCGACCGTTGGAAGAATCCATAAAGAATTCAATCATCGGCGTACAAATTGCTTTGAAAAAAGAGTAGGGAGACCCGTATGCTGAAACAGTATACGGTTGGCGTGAGAGTGCGCCCACGCTCGCTCAGGATTTTCGAACCAGACCGCTGCGAGCAAGCTTCATCGTCCGAGGTAAGCTTCGTACGGCGGATGCGACGTTTCATGAACCGTTGGAGTTTCCGGCACACAATCGCCCTTGTTCTGATCTCGGCTACGGGTTGCGCCAGTTGGGGGGAACCGACCTCGGTGCCGTTGGCACGAGGCGGCGAAACCGTAATCGTTACAGGATACCGGTTTATCGCTGAACGATTCGTGCGCAATGTTCCAATTCCGCAAATCGCGCTTTCAGGCCTGAAAGGTTTGACGCTGATTGACCCGCAAACCTGGGCAAAAGAACGGGGCGGGTCCATCGTCGTGAACCATAACGGCAAGATCATTGCGCACCTTGACCGCCCCGGAACCAGAGACATTGAGGGTTGGGCGCGCGTGACTGTCCAAGCTTTCCAGATAGCCAAGAATGTTTCGGTCAAGATCCGTAACGCCCCATCGGAAGAAGTTTATCGGGTGTTGTTCAGTTCGACCTTGGCGTCTCTTGACCGCTACTCTCGCTATTCGACCTCTGCTGAGGCCCGGGACAGCCGTGCTTGGCGCGATGGTTACGGCGGGATTGGCATCATCATCCGGTCGGAAAAGGACGAGATCCGCATCATCACCGTCATGCCGGGATCGCCAGGCCAGAAGGCCGGTCTGAAGGACAACGACGTCATCACTGCGATCGCCGGCATTCCGGTCAGCAAGATGAGCTTGGGAAGCGTCGTGCAGCGCTTGCGCGGCCCTAAGGCGTCCCGTGTTCTGGTCACCGTACGTCGAGTAACGCGCAAAAAACCTCTCACCGTGGCCGTAACACGCCAGTTTATCATTCCAAATACAGTAATTGCCCATCGAGAAGACAAAGCAATTTACATCCGGCTCACCCGCTTCAGCCGTGGAACAGCTCGGAAGATCACCAAAGCGGTCGCAAGGTGGCGGTCGCGGATCGGGAAACACAAGGTTACGGGCGTTATTCTGGACCTGCGCAACAACCCCGGTGGGTTGCTGGACCAGTCCATCAAAGTTTCTGATTTGTTCCTGAACTCCGGATCGATTGCCTACACCAAAGGTCGGCATCCGGAGAGCTTCCAGCAATATACAGCACGGGGTGGTGATATTTTGGGCGGCAAACCGATCGTTGTGCTGGTTAATGGTCGCTCGGCGTCGTCCTCCGAAATCGTTGCAGCTGCTCTTCAGGACAATGAGCGGGCTGTCATCGTCGGCAGCAACAGCTTTGGAAAAGGCACCGTGCAAAGCGTTGCCTCGCTCCCCAACCAGAGCGAAATGATCCTCACGTGGTCGCGCCTTCACGCTCCGTCCGGCTACACGCTACAAGGCTTGGGCGTCCGGCCAAATATCTGCACCAGCTTGGAGGCGCGCAACTCCCGCAGCACAGCAACGCATCTGATCAAGGATAAGATTGCTCAAGCTGATGTCTTTCAATCATGGCGTCAGTATACAGCGCCACTCCTCCAAGTGGCCGAGACACTACGCGCCGGATGCCCACCGAAGGCCTTGGCAGGACCGTTTGATGTAGAGATGGTGATTGCGCGCCAGCTTTTGAAGGACAAGGTTCTTTACGAGAAGGTCTTGGCGGCTTCCATCCGGAGAACCAGTCGTCCCACAGCCCGGCGGCTACGGTTCGGAAACGACCGTGCAGCCATAACAACCACACGATAGCCCAAAAATTGTCGCCCGCTGTTGACAGTATTGTCTGAATCCCTAACCTTCCTTGTCTTGGATCAATAGCAGCGGCTCGCTCCATCCGCGGCCGCCAAGTGGAACACTTACTCAATGCCGAAACGCCCGAACACCCAGCAAATCCGCCTCGTCAGTACTGCGGACACCGGCTATTTCTACGTGACCTTCAAGAACCCTAAAAATACCACCGAGAAAATGGAAAAGAAGAAGTACGACCCGGTCGCCCGTAAACATGTTCTGTTCAGGGAAGCAAAGATCAAATAGGACGTTTCAAGAGCACAACCGGACAGCAATTTGGCGCGAAACTGACGATTTACGGACTGCTTTATATCCCTACAGTTCGATTAGGGCGTGTTCCCACTAACGCCGAGCATCGTGGATGAGTCCGAAGTGGACTAAGCCCGGGAAGAGGATGTCGCATTTGGCGAAAAGGGAGCAGATGCGGCGGAAGCCCTCGAGCCTTCTGAACAAGCGCTTGATCTCATGGCGGCACTTGCATGCCTCTTGGTCGTACAAACAAGGATCGCATGCCAGGTTTGAGTGGCGGAACGACGGGCGCAAAGCCGAGATCACGCGCCAGTTGGCGCGTCTCATCGTCTGCCCAGGCGCGGACACCATCGGGCAGCACTTGCGTCCCTCCGGCGGGTCGTGCGCCGGACCGGGAAAGAGCAAGAAGATCACGGCCTTTGCGGAACTGTTTCAGTCTGGGACATCCAGAGGTACGACCCAGACCTCCCGAGGTAAGACCAACCGCCTTCACCGCATATCCGCCGGATTTACCACGCTGACCTGCTTTATTCTTGATGACGAGGTGAATTTGTGGCGGATGTGGCGCAAGTTGTTGGTTTCGGGCAGAAATTCGTTTCCGAGCGGATTTCTTCCGAAGCAACGAAAGCGCCACGCCGCCATGACCGAAGATGCCCTTTCCCCATTCGATCTTCCAGCCGTCAGCCGCAAGAAAGTGACCGCCGATTTCGCGGGCGGTTCGATCTCGTCGGATGGCAGACTTTTATTGTTGCGCGGGGCGGAGTGCCGGCGCGGACGGTCCACAGCCCTGCCAGCGATGCTGCGCTTCCGCATGTTCGCGATCGCCTGCGGCTACGAGGACGCCGATAATTGCGACGATCTGAGGACCGATCCGCTGTTCAAGCTGGCGCCATCTCTGTTCGCATCCCACCATGAGCCGGCTGGAGAACGCGCCGTCGCTCAGCGAGGTAGGCTGCTGCGCCGATCGACATCTTCTGCCATTCCTTCCCGCCGCCGGCGATCACGCTCGACATCGGCGAGACCTGCGATCCGGCGCACGGCCACCATCAACTCTCGCGGTTCAACAGTTTCCACGACACTAGGTGCTTCCTGCCCGTTCATGTCTACCATGTCGAGAGCGGCAGGCCGGTGGCTGTTCTTCTGCGCCCGTGCAAGACGCCGTCCGGGGTCGAGCATGCTCAAGCACCTGACGCGGCGCATCTGGCTCACCTTCCGTGGCGATGGCGTGGTGCGAGGAGAACGGCGTCGATGACATCTTCGGCCTGATGGGGAATGCGGCGCGCCCAAACCGATGCCGACAAGGTCCGCGGCTTCGCGCTGAGTTCGATGACGCCGCCAGCTCGTGGAACCGCCAGCGTCAGGTGGTCGCCCGGCTGGAGGTGACCTCCCACCATGGTCGCGCTGGCGTGCTGAAATCCACAACCAAAAACTGTCCAGAACGCGCTGGCCAAGAATGTGCTAATGTGCCTTTGAATGGTCCCGTAGCAGCGTCTTACCATGACTGGCTTCTGCCGCAATTGCGATACCGTGTTGACGACTGCTTCGTCTTCGGCCGCTAGTGATCGATGTACTCATTGCGGTGGACGACGGTTGATCTTCCACGACGAGCTTTTTGACCTCAGCATCGCCCATATCGATTGCGATTCCTTTTATGCCAGCGTGGAAAAACGCGACGATCCCAGTCTTCGCGGCAAACCCGTGATCGTTGGCGGTGGCAAGCGCGGCGTGGTAAGCGCCGCCTGCTACATCGCGCGAATCTATGGCATCCATTCTGCCATGCCCATGTTCAAGGCCCTGAAGGCCTGTCCAGATGCCGTTGTCATCAAACCCGATATGGCGAAATACAGCGCAATCGGAAAAGAAATCCGTCGCCTGATGCAGAAGCTGACTCCCGCCGTGGAGCCGATCTCAATCGACGAAGCCTTTCTGGACCTGACCGGCACGATGCGCCTTCTTGGAGCGCCGCCAGCCATCGTACTCTCAAGCCTCGTTCGCCGCATCGAAGGTGAAATCGGCATAACGGTTTCGGTCGGTCTCAGCTACAACAAGTTCCTTGCCAAGATCGCTTCAGACCTCGACAAGCCGCGAGGCTTTTCTATTATTGGCCGCGGCGAATCCAAGGATTTTCTCGCCCGCCAACCGGTCAGTATCATCTGGGGCGTGGGCAAGGCAATGTGCAGAAAACTCTCAAAGGACGGTATTCAAACCGTCGGCCAACTGCAACAATTGGATGAAGAGACTCTGCTGTCCCGATACGGCAGTCTCGGTCACCGCCTGTACCGATTGTCCCATGGCGATGATAGTCGAACAGTCCATCGCAGCAACGATGCCAAGAGCGTGTCTTCCGAAACGACGTTCAACGAGGATTTGGCCAATATAGATCAACTGGAAGCCCGTTTGTGGCCACTGTGCGAAGTGGTATCCCGTCGCATGAAAGCGGCGAACATGGTGGGCCATACCCTGACACTTAAACTCAAGACCAAAGATTTCCGATTACGCACCCGAAGCCGCCAAACAGGCGAGCCCACCAATCTCGCCGAAGACATGTATCAGGCGGCGCGCCCGATGCTCGCCAGCGAATGCGACGGTACTGCCTTTCGCCTGATCGGGATCGGACTCAGTGATCTTTCCGTCGCTGGCGACCATACTGACCAGCTCCTCGACTCGGAAGCGCGCAAACGCGCGGAGGTCGAGCACACGTTGGACGCGGTCCGCGACAAGCTCGGACCTGACATCATTCTTAAAGGCCGCAGCTTGCGCAGTAAGATGCGTTGATAAAAGGATTCATGCGATGCCTGATGCCAGAGCGGGTCAGGGCATCTAAATAGCTGGCGGATATCGCTTTGGCGCCGAAAATCGGGTTTTGGCACTCTCCGCTGACGCCTATTTCGGATGGGACGCCCGGCAAGATGGCGAATGTGCAATAGCGGTTGGAGGTGTAGCTTGTTTTCACTCGGCGATTGCCGGTCGCTTTGACGGATCGATCACCTAGTGTCTCTACAATTGGGGTTAGTACCCAACCACCCAACAGGAGCAGACGATTTCGTGCCGAGACGGCATTTCGACCGATCCCCACATTCCTGGTTGGTGGCCTTGACGCGGTGGCGACGGCGGTAACTTGACCCTCCGGGTCCGGGTCTCGCAGGTGATTTTTGGAGGGCAACGATGGCGGGTTTGTCTTGAGGACGAGTTCTGGGCGTAGGGAGATGACGCTCACCACCTGGGACCGCTACGATGGCGGTTTCGCTACAAGCCACTACTATTCGCCCCCATGAATCTCGCCCTTTTCCTGCCCAGCTATTTTCGAGGGAGTATGGTTCAGTGGTCCGTACCCGCTACCATAGCCCGGCGCTTCGAGAATGGCCGCCCGGACGTAGTTCCGCGCACGCGCCACCGCTTCTTCAAGCGCCATACCCTGCGCCAGCCCGGTCGCTACCGCCGAAGCCAATGTGCAGCCTGTCCCGTGGGTATGAACTGAGTCGATACGAGGGTCCAACCACGTTGTCGGTTCACGTCCGGTGACGGTCAACAGATCCATCACTTCGCCCCCATCCAAATGTCCGCCTTTCAGCAGGACAGCCTGGGGGCCCAGCGTTGCCAACCTGGCGGCGGCGGCCGACATGGTATCTCGATCTGGCACGGCCCAGCCAAGCAGTACGCCAGCTTCCGGCAAGTTCGGCGTGACGACAGTTGCGAGCGGAAGCAGGTGGTCGCGTAGCGCCATAACAGCTTCATCTTGCAGTAACGCGCCGCCGCCTTTGGCGACCATCACCGGATCGACTACCAGCGGTACTTCGGGTGCCGCTTCCGCGATGGCAGCCGCCACTGTTTCAATCACCGGTGTGTTATGCAGCATGCCGGTCTTGATGGCATCAACACCCAGATCTTGGATCACCACGTCGATCTGCTGGCGGATAAATCCTGGCTCTATCCCGATAACGCCGTGAACCCCAAGCGTATTCTGGGCTGTCAACGCAGTCACGGCGGTCATAGCGAACCCGCCCAGCGCCGTGACAGTCTTGATGTCCGCCTGGATTCCGGCGCCGCCGCCCGAGTCGGAGCCGGCGATAATGAGAACTCGCCCGTTCACGAGGCGGCGTCTTCAATCGAGGCGTAGATCAATTCTACAATGTCAATGACCATATCCTCGTCATCACCCTCTACCATGATCCGAATAACTGGCTCGGTCCCCGATTTCCGAATCACAATGCGTCCGCTGTCACCCAAGCGGCTCTCCCCTTCAGCGACAGCTCTCCTGACCCCTGAAGCCTCAAGCGGCATCTTCTTGTCGTTTGTCTTGAAACGGACGCTTCTCAAACGCTGCGGTACCGGCTCGAACAGCCGGGTAACCTCGCTCGTCGGGCGGTCGGATCTGACCAGTTCTGCCAGCACCTGCAGCGCCGCGATGAGGCCGTCGCCGGTCGTGTTATAGTCGGTCAGAACGATGTGGCCGGATTGCTCACCGCCCACATTGAAGCCGTGACTGCGCATGTGCTCGACCACATACCGGTCGCCTACCTTGGTTCGAATCAGACTCAGCGTCATCTCTTTCAGATATCGCTCCAAGCCCATATTTGACATGACGGTCGTGACCACCCCACCACCTCTCAGCTTGTTGGCGCAACGCCAACTGCGAGCGATCAACGCCATGAGCTGGTCACCGTCGATGACTTGGCCCTTCTCGTCCACCATTTGAACGCGGTCCGCATCGCCATCAAGCGCGATGCCAACATGAGCGCCGTGTGTCACGACAGCGGTCGCCAGCACTTCGGGGGCAGCGGCGCCGCAATCCTTGTTTATGTTGAAGCCATTGGGGGATACGGCAATCGGAATCACTTCAGCGCCGAGCTCGAACAGCACGGCCGGAGCGGTCTTGTAAGCAGCCCCGTTGGCGCAATCGACAACGATCTTCAGGCCCTTCAATCTCAATTCCGTCGGGAAGGTAGCCTTGGCGAACTCTATGTAACGGCCGGGCGCATCATCCAGCCGTTGCGCCCGGCCGAGGTCCGAAGAATTTGCCGGCCCGATCTCGGCAATGCCGATCTGCATGCGCCGCTCGATTTCCAATTCGATGTTGTCAGAGAGCTTGTTGCCATCTGGTCCGAACAACTTGATGCCATTGTCTTGGTAAGCGTTGTGAGACGCCGAGATCATGACGCCCGCGTCGGCGCGCAGGGATGGAGTCAGCATGGCAATCGCCGGCGTCGGCAACGGCCCCACCAGGATCACATCCATACCCATTGAGATGAAGCCAGCCGTCAACGCCGGTTCCAGCATGTAGCCGGACAACCGCGTATCTTTGCCGATGACCACCCGATGCCGATGTTCGCCTCGCCGGAAATAGCTGCCCGCTGCAGCAGCTAGCGTCAATGCCGTTGTCGCAGTCATGGGCTCACGGTTGGCAACGCCGCGAATGCCGTCAGTACCAAAGAACCTGCGGTTCATAGCGCCATCCTGGTCTTTAATTCCGGTGATTTTTCGAAGTCCCATATGATTGCCCGCGGGAAGTAATTTCTCAAGATCGTGACATATCGTACCCGGCGATGCGCAAGGCGCCACGGGTTTCAGCCACATCGTGAACCCGCAGGATCGCTGCACCCTTCATCGCTGCAATGACTGCCGCCGTGGTTGAAACGACCAGCCTGGTCGTCGGTGTTGCCGACCAGCTTGTCAGCTTGCGCGAAGCTCCTATGCACACCGGAAAGCCCAGATCGACAATCCGATCAAGGTTGTCCAACAGTGCCAGGTCATGAGCGTGCGCTTTGCCAAAGCCGAGGCCTGGATCAAGCGCAATACAACCACGATCCAAGCCTGCTGCCATGCAGAACTCAGCCCGGGACACCAGCCAGTTGATCACGTCGGCGACTATGTCGTCATAGTGCGGATCATCGTTCATGGTAGCCGGCTCGCCCGCCATATGCATCAGAATGACCGGCGGCTGTTCCTGTATGACCAATTCAATGCTCTTGGAGTCATTACGCAAGGCGCTGATATCGTTGATGATCACTGTGTCCCGGTGGCGCAACGCGCCGCGCATCACGGCAGCGTTTCGGGTATCGATCGACACAAGCGTTCCGGTCTCTACCGCATACGCCAGTGGCCCCATCGTCCGCCGAAGCTCTTCTTTTGGAGTCACCGGGGCAGCGCCAGGACGGGTTGATTCACCGCCGATATCAATGATGTCGGCACCAGCGGAGATCAATTTTTGCACATGATTGATCGCGTCCTGCACTTCATAAAATTGGCCACCATCGGAAAAGCTGTCCGGCGTTATATTGACAATGCCCATCAGCGCCGGGCGTCCATCCGGCAGTAGGTCCACCCATTGATTGGATAGGTCGCATGAAGCCAAGGGGTATTATTCCGATTTTGGAGTTGGCGAAATTTTCTCTTGCGTACTCAGAACGTGGATACAATGGGGAAGAGACAAAATGACGGAGTCGGTTGTCGCAATGCGGATTGCTATCCATGATGATCTTGAGGACATGCAATGGGAACAACTTGAGGTTGGCGACACGAATCCAGAGGAGACAGGTCTTCAGCATACCGCAGCAGATATCAATGCCATCAACGCAAATCAGCGCTCGGCCACCTATTCGCTGAACTCATCCCCGAAGGTTGTGGACATGGAAGGCGCTGGCGTTATCGAGGCCGTGACCTGTTGTGACATGCTGCGGCTGACGCCAGGGGGCGTGGGATCAGGCCGCCGAGGCGGCCTGCGCCAAGGTGGCTCGGAGGCCAAGTGCGCGCAACGCCTCCAGAAACCCAAAATACGCTGCCGGATCAAGGAAGCGCAACCTAGAAGCGATCGGTCCGGTACGGCGTGAGATCCACCCGTGGACTGCGGCCGACGGCAAGGTCCGCGATCAACAATCCAGTGAGGGCACCCATCGTCAGGCCCAATTGGCCGTGGCCGAAAGCAAAGAATGTGTTTGTGTAGCGGCGCGACCGCTCAATGACTGGCAAGCTGTCGGGGATTGCCGGACGATGCCCCATCCAGGACTCCGTCTCGATCCCCTTCAAATCCGGCAGCATATCCTGCGCCAGCGGCAAGAGCATCTCGGCACGATCGTAATTCGGTGCGGCATTCAGGCTCGCCAGTTCCAGCATACCGCCCAAGCGGAGACCGCCGGCCATCGGCGTCACCGCGAAGTGACGTGTCCCGTCGACCACCGGCCCATTCAGTTGAAGATCCTCATTCCTGACCATCAGATGGTAGCCACGGGCGGTTTCCAGTGGAACGATGCTTCCCATTTCTTTGGCGAACCGCTTCGAGAAGGCGCCAGCAGCCAGCACCAAGCGTTCTACAGGAATCGTCCCGGATTCGGTACGCAATCCCACGGGCCCGTCCGGGCCCATATCGATACGGGTAACATCCGCCTGATTGAATATGCCGCCCTTCCGTTCAAAAGCTTCGGCGAGACGCTCCGTCAGTCTCTTGGGGTCAACGGTGTAAAAGCAGTCCGGCAAGTAGTAGGCGTGGGAGTATTCTCGGTTCAGTGCTGGTTCCATCTGGCGCAGCTCGTCGATGCTCAGCGCTTCCACCGTCACGCCATTGCGCCGGAACAGGTCTATCTCCCACTCTGCGGCCTGTGCCTCCGCCTCGCCTTTATAGACGAAAAGCATTCCCTTATAGCGGAGCATGTCCTCGGCGTCGGCAGCCTTGATCAATTCTCGATAGGCGTCGGCAACATGATCAAGCAGTTGCATTTGCGCCTTCGCGTTCGCTTCCACGCGTCGTACGGTCGACTGGCGAAAAAAGCGCCACAGCCAAGGGATCAATCGCGGCAAATATCGCCAGCGTATGACCAGAGAGCTACTGGAGTCGAGCAGCATCGAAGGCGCTTGACGCAGCGTGCTTGGCGTTGCCATGGGAATGGGAGTCCCGGTCTGGATCATTCCTGCATTGCCACTGGATGCGCCAGCGCCCGGTGTATCCCGGTCAATCAGCTTGACTTGGAAGCCCTCGAGCCGAAGCGCCAAGGCACAGCAGGTACCGACGATGCCGGCGCCCAAGACCGTGATACTGCCTCTATCGGAGTGGTCATTCGGCAAGGGCAATGCACTCTATCTCGATATCGAAATCAAGAGGCCACGAGGCGACAGTCACGAAAGATCGCGCCGGCGGGTCCTTCGGGAAGTAGGTCTTGTAGACTTCATTGAAGCGCGCAAAATGGGCGGCATTCACCGAAAAGACAGTCACTTTCACAACCTGTTCCAGAGAGGAGCCGGCGCATTCCAGACAGTATTTGAGCGCTTCGAGACACGCCCGGGTCTGGGTTTCCACATCACCCTTCACCAATTCTCCTGTCTTTACGTCGAACGGTGGCTGGCCAGACACGAAGACGAAGCCATTTGCCTTCACCACCGGTGACAATGGGACGTTGTTACTGCGCACACCTTCCGTCAGACCGGGAACGTCTGGAATTTCCTTGGGCATGAGATATTCCTCTTGCTGAGATTAACACGGCGAAGCGTAGGCGGATTACTTCTGCAACACCAGTTGTGCTTCGCCCATATCATTCCAGACCTTCTGGTCTATCAGCTTGTTGTCTCGGACAGTAAACCGGTCAATGAACCGGATGCCATCGAACACGTTTCCATCTGGCCATACGCCATGAAGATGGCCGAAGCAATAAACGACGATTTGTCCTGCTTCGCTCGAAAGCTCGTCAAACTGGTCGTATGTCTTGCCGACACTCAGGTAGCGTGATTGCGACCATACAACCAGTTCCTCAAGCGCTTTCATGGGCGTCGCGCCGGGAAAGATCATCTCAAATCCCGGCGCCAGAAAACTCCTGGCCGCCTCAAGATCACGCGCCTCCATTGCAGCGAGGAAGGCGCGGACGATGGCACTACTCTTTCCTGTCGTTGGCATCAATCAAGCCGTACCATTGACTTCGAACAGGCCGGCCGCACCCATGCCGCCGCCCACACACATGGTGCAAACTACATATCTCGCGCCGCGGCGACGGCCCTCAATCAGGGCGTGACCGACCATTCGCGCGCCGGACATGCCGTACGGATGGCCGATAGAGATTGCGCCTCCATTGACGTTGTACTTCTCAGGATCAATGCCAAGCCGGTCCCGGCAGTAAATCGCCTGGACGGCAAAGGCTTCATTCAGTTCCCACAGGTCGATGTCTTCGACGGTCAAGCCGTGACGCTCCAACAACTTCGGCACTGCGAAAACCGGGCCAATGCCCATCTCATCCGGGTCGCAGCCGGCTACCGCGATACCACGATAAACGCCGAGCGGGTCCAAGCCGCGCCTGGAAGCCTCGGACGATTCCATCAGTACGGCGGCCGACGCGCCATCGGACAACTGGGATGCGTTACCGGCCGTGATGCACCTTCCTTCCTTAATCACCTGACCATTCTTGAAGACCGGTTGCAAGCCAGACAGGTTTTCCAGCGCTGTCCCGGGGCGGTTGCCTTCGTCCTTTGCCAGAACGACATCCTGTTCCGAAATCGCGCCAGTTTCCTTATCCTGGAACTTCATCGTTGAGGGCAGCGGGACGATCTCGTCATCAAGCTTGCCTGCTTCCTGCGCCGCTGCTGTCCGGCGCTGTGATTCGACGGCGTATCTGTCTTGGTCATCACGGGAAACATCGTAGCGATCGGCGACGACTTCTGCCGTTTCCAACATCGTCATGTAAAGAGACGGTATCTCTTTGACAATCCAGGGATCCGCGGCGCGATGCTGGTTCATGTTGTCATTCTGAACCAGCGAGATGCTCTCAAGGCCGCCGCCAACGGTAACCGTCATACCATCGTCGACAATTTCCTTGGCCGCTGTCGCAATAGCCATCATGCCAGACGCGCACTGCCGATCGAGAGACATGCCAGCCACCGACGTCGGCAGGCCAGCGCGCAGCAAACACTGACGAGCCGTGTTGCCGCCGCTGGAGCCCTGCTGCAAGGCCGCACCCACAACCACATCGTCAATCTCCGCAGGATCGATCTTGGCGCGGTCGACCGCGCTGCTGATAGCGTGACCACCCAACTCCTGGGCCTGGGTGTCGTTGAAAGCGCCCCGATAGGCCTTGCCGATTGGCGTCCGGGCGGTAGAGATGATGACGGCTTCGCGCATGATGGCGTCCTTTGTTTGAGGAGTAGAGTCCGGGCCGCGGCAGGTATGTACCCGACGCGTGCTGCAAGGCCAATCGATACTTGTTTCTTTTGCGACGGACCGTCAACCATGCTGGACTACGCAATCTGACCTTGGAGATCAGTGATGCTGGAACGGTTGGTTCGCAACCTTCAACTCCCGGCGCCAGATCGATCAATCGGAGCAGACGACATGATAGCCTGCAGGCAGCCGCCCGCCATGTTTTCGATCAGTGCCTGCCGGGTTTGGCTGGTCCATCATGGCGATAAAGCTTTCGTCGACGCCACGGCAGCGGACGGTAACCAAACACTTGCGTCAACAGGGAACTGCGTGCTGCGGGACATCGTTGCGCCGACAAAAATCTGAATTCCGTCCGGGGCCACAAGCCCGGATACGGCGGGATGCGAGATAAAGTGCTTGCAAAGCGGTCTCAAACGGACCACCAGCATGTCGATGATACGATTTTCCTCTCACTCTCAACGCGGCCTTGGCTTTGCCAGTCCGCTCTAGCGTCTTGGCGCGCTTGCTTCGCAACGAGCTTCGGACCTTGATTCTGTCGGCCCAGTTCATGACGCGGATTCCCTTTCCTGTGGGCCACGCCTATGCGCCGGAGCAACTGGCATCCGCTGCGCGCTACTATCCGCTGATTGGTGTTTTGGTCGGCACCCTGTGTGCCGGCGCATACTGGGGGGCGCAGTATGTATTCCCGCCAGCAGTCGCTGCCATCTTGTCCTTCGGGATGGGGCTGCTGGTAACCGGTGCGATTCACGAAGATGGTCTCGCGGATACAGTCGACGGCGTTGGTGGCGGCCATGACCGCGAGCGCACGCTGGAGATCATGAAGGATAGTCGCGTGGGCGTGTACGGTGCGCTGGCACTGATTGTGGTTGTCGGATTGAAGATTACTGCGCTAGCCTCCATGCCGCCGGTGCTTGCCGCCATCGCCCTCATCGCTGCCCATGGATTGTCCAGGCTTTCCTGCGTCGTTGCTATCATGACCAGCCGCTATGTTCGCGAACAAGGTACCGGGAGTTTTACCTTGGATGGACTTGGCGCTGGTGGACTTGCCATCGCAGTGTCCACTGGCGTTCTGCTGTTGGTCGGCCTTGCTTACTTGGTGACTCCTTCTGCTGCCGGATGGGCGTTCCTGGGAGCCGCGGGAGGGCATGCTGCCATGCGTTGGTTCTATGAGCACAAATTGGGGGGACATACTGGAGATACCTTGGGCGCCGTCCAACAAGTCAGCGAAGTAGGTTTTTATCTGGCGCTGCTCGGATGGCTCTGATGCTATTGCGCCATACCCGACCGGCGATTGAGGATGGCGTGTGCTACGGTCGCATGGATCTGGATATCGCGGAGACTTTCGAGGATGAGGCTTCAACCATCATGAACCAGTTGCCGCCCATCGATGCGGTTGTTTCCAGCCCGCTTCAGCGATGTCTGAAGCTCGCCTGCCGTATCGGAGTGGTGCGTGGCCTTCACGTGATCGCTGATGAGCGGATCATCGAAATGGATTTCGGCAAGTGGGAAGGGCAGAGCTGGGCCGACATTCCGAAACTGGAACTGGAGCAGTGGTCGAAAGACTTTCTGCACGCACGACCTCATGGGGGCGAAAGCGTCGCCATGCTGCGCGAACGGACGCTGGACGCATTGAAAGATCGCGAGCGAAGCGACGCGTCCATATTGGTCGTCACGCACGCCGGCGTGATCAAATCAGCAGTATCCGACGGCGATGACGCGGACGCATTCAATATGTCGATCGGTTTTGGAGAAATGCTCACTTTGGGCTAACCGGCGATTACACGATGCTTATGGCCCCTTCACGCTTCGCGTAATCAGGTATTTTCGGTTCATTCCATTTTCTGGAGGCGGGACGCCCGGTCGGGCCGGTCCATGGCGAGGAGCGACGCGCACCCGACCGCATCAGACGCGTCGCCGTGTCCGTCGACACGCTCTCACCCTGACCGTAACCGGACCGCAGTCCCCCCACGCCTGGATACGTTTGCCCAAAGACATCAGGCGCCGAGCCCTGCCGTCCAAGGGACGCACAAATGGGGTCATGCGATCTAGTCCGGAATCGGATAAGTGCTGGTTTTCTTCTTTTCCTGCCTGAGGTACCACAATAGAAGCCAGCCGCTCGGAGGCTTCCAGCCCCGCCGGGCCTGAAGCGCGCCACATTCCCAAAGATAGTCCCATTGTTTCCACAATACAGACCATGCATGGCGCAGGGTGACATTTCGGTCCCAGATGTGGGTCGCCTCACTGCTTGCTCCGTTGATTTCCAAGACCTTGAAACCCTTGCCTTGCTGCAACAGCTTGATGTTCTTGAAACGGACGTCGAATCGGCCGAAGGTGAAATCTGGAATGTCGTCGGCGATCCGGTCGAAAGCTTTGGCCATTGCATCAGTGATGTACGGATTGCCGTTACGAAAGATGGTTCCCTTGCTGTGAGCCCCGGTATGGACGAGACGGAAATGCTCGCCTTCGGGGACTATCCAATTCAAACGCTCCTTGTGTTTCGGCAGATACATGTGAGGCAACTTGCCGGCGCGCGGATCGGCCATTATCAGTTCTTTCAGCGTCGAGACGCCGTCACCCGCAACCCACGGGAAGTATTTCAGGGTGAGGGAGAAAATGAACCCTTGCTTCTCCCCCGGCAGGCGGATGTAGAAGACGCCAGCCTCGGCTTCGTGATTCACGATCTCCTGTAGCACGACACCTTCGTCCGAGGGATACTCGCGCAGCCACTCGGCAAGCATTTCGTCGGACCGGATGCGCCGCACGCCCTGACCGCGGCAACCTATATCCGGCTTGGCGATCAAGGGCCATTTCAGTCCCGCATCCTTCATCGCTCTTTTTGCGTTGGCGACATCCTTTGCTACCCGGGTCTCAAGATGTTCGTCCTTCGCGGTATAGATCCAGGCAAAGGGTGCGCACGTGTCTCGGGCATGACCTTCCAACTGCCGAAATACGCCGATCTTGCTGTCTTCTACCATGCCTCCCATCGGCCAACGCGGATTGGCCACGACAGGCAGCCCAGTGCGTCGGTATTTGAAGATCATCAGGAGCCAGTGCAGGTAAATCGGCATGTAGAACAGCCAGCCGGGCCAGAACTCAAACCAGGATGTCGGTGGGCCGCTGGCGTCAAAGGGCGGCATTCCTTGGTGTGGAACGGCCTTGCGATCAGTGGCGGTGTCGGTTGTTCCAAGACGAGTTTTCCGCTGTGTCGTCGCCTTGTTTTTCGTTGTGGTTGTCATTCCCGAGCCGTCGCGGCGATCAGCCGGTTGCTGCATTTGCGGATCGTCGGCTGGCCAAGATCCGCGGACCGATGATCAGGACCAGCAGAATCACGACGCCGATCAGCCACGTCCATGAACCCAGCGCCGCCAAGGCGGCCTTGCCAGCGAAATAAAGCAGGGCAAACAGAGCCCCGGTCCACACGAAAGCCGCCAAGCCGACGGCGGTCAGGAAGCGGAGGAATGAGGCTTGAAACAGGCCGCATGCAGTATAGACCGGCAGGCGCATTCCCGGTACAAACCGGGCGCCGATGACGGTCCAGAATACCCGCTTGCGCAGCCATTCGCCAGCTTCTTGCAGGCGCTTGCCTTCCAGCCAGCGACGGATCCGCACGTGGATGATCGCGTACTTGCCCAAACCGTACAGGCCCAAGTCGCCCAGCGTGATCCCACCAATCAGCGCGCCTATGGCGAGCCAAGGTGATATGATGCCATCCGCAGCCATCAGCGCGCCAGCGATCATGGCGGCATCTTCCAGTATGAAGGTTGCCAAGATTAGCGCACCTGCGAGCAGCCACGGATTGCCTGCGGCGGCGTCCATCAAGAATTGAATAGCTTCGATCACACCATAGCCCGGATTGTTCCAAGACTAGCTACGAAACAATCCATCAGCGAGCAACCAAATTTCCTGTTATCAAACAGCCGCCAGCCCGGCATTGGCTACCTCTCGTTGTGCTATCATTTTGTCGCTCGATTGTTGTAGGAACCGCCGATTTGTCGCCGGCTACGGCTTGTACCGCCACTATACCGGCACTCGGAACCGCTCATGTCCGGCGCTCCTCGCCGAGAAGGAACGTTGCGTTGAAGAGAACGGTCGCCAGAGTACCTTGCTGTTACAGAGAAGGCTCCTTACCACATTGATCAGCCTCCAATCCTGCCGACCGCCGGTTGATGCATCTGAAACGAGACGAAAAGGAGCCACCATCAAAATCCACCGGTTGATCCAACCTTCATTCTTCCGAGAGGGGTTTCTCACCGGCCTGGGCAATAGCAGGTGTTTCGACGCCGGAATTGCTGCTCCTGGATACGCGTCGAATGCAGGCGCTTCCGCAGTCGAGGGATCGGAGGTTATCTCCACGCTGAACCGGCCCGCTACCTGCATCGGAAGCACGAAGCGAGCTTCACACGCCCCTGCCGCGCTGGCGTCATCAGGAGAGCAGCAGACGCGGCATGGTGACTTGGCTGGCGCAGCGGCTCAGAAACGGTCACCCCGCACCACCTCCACATTGCTACGAAACAACACGAATGAATGACTTTCCAATAGCGGTGTTAGCGCATCAATCAGAGCGGCCGCCTTCTTCTCATTGGTCACGGTAATGAACAGGACCTTCGAAGCAGCCCCACTGACTTGATCGTCCGCCCAATGCCCGCTTTGACCTAATCCGCCAAGGGTCGGCAGCATGGTATAGCCAGTTACACCGGCACTTTCCGCAGCGTCGAGGATGCGCTGCACCAAGGGCGAATCGACAAGAACCTCAATCCGTTGACGTGTGATGGTGTTGGTCATGTCAATTTTGCCAATGAGAGAGCCAAATGAGCGAACAGGGGAATACCGACAATGATATTGAACGGAAACGTAACTGCGAGCGACATTGACAAATAGATACCCGGGTTCGCCGCTGGCAACGCCAGACGCATTGCTGCCGGCACCGCAATATAGGATGCACTGCCCGCCAAGATGCCCAGCGCCGCTGCAGACCCGGCGCCCAGACCAATCACGGTACCAACCAAAACACCGACGATACCGTTCACCAACGCGAACAGCATGGCAAAGCATGCCAGCCGAATCGTCAGTGCTCGGCCTTCGCGCAACCGGCGAGCGGCGAGAAGACCCATATCCAGCAAGAACAGACAAAGGATGCCGCGGAACGCATCTTGAAACAGGGGTTCGACGGCTGAAAAGCCCTGTTTGCCAACCAGCAAGCCGATGACAAAGCCACCCGCGAGTAGAACAACGGCGCCATTCAGCAATGCCTCCCGAACCAGTTCGCGACGCTCTATCCCCAAATCCGTGCCGCCACTGCGAGCCAGCATCAGGCCAGCGACGATGGCAGGCGCCTCCATCAAAGCAAGAACCGCTACCATATATCCGGCTGGTGGCATGCCACTGGCTGTGAGAATTTCGACGCCGGTAACGTAGGTCACCACACTAACGGACCCATAGTGCGCTGCGACTGCCGCCGCGTTGACCGGATCAAGGCCGCCAAGCCGCCGCAGAACGAAATAAGTCGGGAATGGAAGCAGAAAGCCGAGCAGGAGACCTGCAACGACAGCGGAAGCAAGGTCTGTAGAAAAACCGGCTGCAGAAACTTCAACGCCGCCCTTCAACCCGATCGCCGCCATCAGGTACAGCGATATACCCTTGCCGACGGCTTCCGGTATCGTCAGGGTCGACCCAAGCAGCGCCGCCACCACGCCCAAGATGAAAAACAAGGTGACGGGTGATAATAAGAAATCCATGAACGGACCTGTTCAGCAATGGGAAGTGGATTACGGTTCAGGCCCAGCCAAGCCAAGACGTATCAAGAGTGATTTGGCGCGACCAGAGGTGGCGATGGTGGATTACGGTTCGTCAAGCGTTAATTGATGTTCGGTCGCCGCATACCGCCATCTCTTGCCACCAACTCGTCGGCCCGGGTCGCGGCCCCTAGCGAAGAGCGACGTACCCGACCGCATCAGACGCGCCGCCGTATCGGTCGATACGCTCTCCCGCCGATCCCAACCGGACCGCAATCTCCCGCGCCCGGATACGTTCGCCCAACGACATCAGGTGCCGAGCCATGCCGCCCAAGGGCCGCACAAATGGAGTCATGCGATCTACCCTGACTGCGTCTTGGCTTCGCGGCGCATGACATATAGACCAACGCTGATCAATACTGCCGCCCCGATGATCGTGATGGCGTCGGGAAACTCTCCGAAGAATAACAAGCCCAGGATCAGTGCCCACAGGAAGGTCGTATAGACGAAAGGTTGCAACAGGGAAGCAGGGGCCGCGCTAAGCGCCAGGATCAGCGTGTAGTGCGCCGCGCCACCCAGAAAACCGGCTGCAATCAGCAGCAACCAAGTCTCTGTGCTGGGCCACACCCAATCGATCCAGCCAACGAAACTGGAAATCAGCGCGCCCATCAGAGCCGTCCATAGCAACGTCGTATCCGATCCATCGTAGCGACCAGTCAGCCGAATCAAGACCTGATAGATTGCCCATAATACTGCGGCACCCACCGGTAGGGTATGGAACCACTCCCATTCCCGGAAGCCAGGGCGCAGGATGACAATGACAGTAATAAACCCGATACATACGGCCACCCAACGTCGCCAACCAACTGTCTCGCCCAAAACCGGTATGGCCAAAGCCGTTACCAGCAGCGGCGTGGCAGCCGCAACAGCGTGAACGTCGGCAACCGGAAGGTAACGAAAGCATAGAACGAAGACACCGATTTCGGCCACCATGACGATGCTGCGCCCGATTTGTAGCCACGGGCGCCGACTTTTCAGCTTCGCCTTTATCGTCCGTGGGCCGACCATCAAGGCCGCCAGAACAGCAAAGATCAGGAAACGCACCCACACAATCTGCCCTACGGAAAGCCGCTGGGTCAGTTCCCGAGCTAGTGCATCCATGGCCACGAAAAAGAACATGGACAAGCACATGATCATTATACCGCGAACGGGATTGTTATCAGCTGCCATTATTACGGCGCGGACACCAGCCGTCCTTTACGGTCCATCCAGAGGCGCACTCGCCCGGCACCCGTGGTGAGGTGGAGCGGCAGCGGAGCAAGCGCAGACGATACCAGGATTTCCCGCTTCGAGTCACAAATCGCGGCTTCAATCCGGACATCGTCAGGCCACCTCATCGGCGCGGCGCCATCATGGACTTCTTCTGGATGGTAATGACGAGAGTAGCGGTCAACTGCGCGTCGACAGGACACACTGCCGGAAGGACAGTTCATTGTCAGCTTTCCACAGGATGGACAACCAGTGGATCTGAAAGTGAAAACTGAAAGGCCAGCAGTCCTAAACCGAGCAAAGACGAAACCGAGTTTCAACAACGTGCCGCCAAGAACCTGATCGAAAGGGTCTGTGCGCTCCAGAATACAATCCTTGTCGATGAGCAGTCGGCGCCTCTTCCGGGAAAGATCGGTCGAACGAATTGCGCCTAGGCTCATAAGGCGGGGGTAGCCCACGATCTATCCGTCAGCAAGTACTTCGATAAAGGTGGCGCAGGTCATGACCGGCGTGATGGACGAAAGAGATGCAATCGAAGTATCATGTGTTTGGCGGCTGAAGGCAGCACAGCCGTCGCTCAGCAGGATGGTGGCAAAGTCCCGTACGTGGGCGCCCCGCAGGGTCGAGGCGATGCCGCCATTGGTCACGATTCCAGCGAAGATGAGGGTTGAGATTTTCGTTTTTTTCAACGTGAACTCCAAGCGGGACTGATAAAAGGCGTCGAAAGCCACTTTTTCGACCTTAAGGTCGACCGGATGAAACAACTCAAGAATGTCCTGTCCGAAACTGCCAGGTGCAAAATCTCCTTTTGTCAGGAAGGGACGCAGTTTCTTCAGATGCGGAGAAATCAAGGGTGTACCGTCCTTGCCGGGTACCAAGGTAAATTGTGTCGCCACGATCCAGCCGCCCCAGGTGCGGACCGCATCGACCACGCGACCAACCCGCTCCGGCAATGCCGTGATTTCATCTGCTACAGTTCCAGCACGTGCATAGGCACCATCGTCGTGCAAGAAATCATTCTGCATGTCGACCAGCAGCAAGGCAGTCGTCTGAGGATCAAGCACACCGATATTCATGCCGCCCGTTCCAGCACGACGTTGCCGAAATTGTCTACTCGCGCCTGAAGCCCGGGATCGACAAAGATCGTCGTGTCCGTCTGTTCCAGAATGGCGGGTCCCGGAATCACCGCGCCGACCGGCAGTTGCAACCGATCAAAAATCAGCGTCTCGCGCCATGCGCCAAGGGCACGAACCGAGCGCCTTCCGGTCCTGGCGGCCGGGACGGTCAAGCCATCCGCTGGTCGTAGAGCCGTCAGGTCAAAAGCTGGCCGTTTGCCAATCACAGCCATGCGAAGGTTCAGTACGCGGATCGGCACGTCGTCGAGCAAGTGGCCGTAGATCCGCCGATAAGCCTGTTCGAAGGCGCTGCGAATATCGTCGACGGTCACGGTGCGGGCAATCGCGCTCGCGTCCGAATCAACAGGCGTGACGACGGTATGGGTCTGACCCATGTAAGACATGTCAAATTCAACCAGGATATCTTGCGCCTCAAACGTGGCACCGCCGACAGCCAGCAAGTCGGTGCCTTCTCTGGCAATGGCGGTGATCTCGGCATTGAGGGCGGAAATGTCCACCGCATCCAGCGGTCGGTTGAGGGTCCTGACAAAATCGTGCCGCATGTCGGCGATAATGCAGCCCAAGGCACTGGTCACGCCTGGAAAACGGGGCACCAGCGCTTGCGCCAACCCGACATCCTGGATCAATGCGCCAGCGTGCAAACCGCCGCCGCCGCCGAACGGCATCAGGGCAAAATTGGCAGGATCGTGGCCGCGCTCGATAGAAACCAGCCGGATCGCGCCAGCCATCGCGCCATTGGCAACTCGGATCACGGCTTCCGCCGCCTCTTCTGAATCCAGCCCTAACGGCGCGCCGACATGTTTCTCCAGCGCCGCATGGGCACCGTCCACATCCAATTGATCCAGTTTGCCGCCGATGGGGCTGGCGGCATTGATCCGGCCCAGCACGACATTCGCATCCGTTACTGTCGGCTGGTCGTTGCCAAGGCCATAGCAGACTGGCCCGGGATCGGCGCCAGTGCTTTCTGGCCCGATCTGCAGCAAGCCGCTGTGATCAACCCAGGCGATGGAGCCGCCACCTGCGCCGATGGTTGTTATTTCGATCATCGGTGTCCGGACGACCATACCGAAATCGATGGTCGTTTGGGCAGCCAGCGTACTCTTGCCGCCAACGATCAGCGCCACGTCGAAGCTGGTACCGCCCATATCGCCGGTGATGACGTTCGGGAAACCGGCAGCGCGAGCAATATGCCCGCCAGCGATCACACCAGCCGAAGGCCCAGACAGTGCTGTTCGGATCGGGCGGCGCTTGGCGGTTTCCACTGTCATGACACCGCCATTGGACTGGACGACCAGCAACTGGCCGGCAAATCCGGCATCGCTCAGGCGGTCTTCCAGCGAGGCCAGATACGCGCCGACAACAGGCTGGAGACTGGCGTTCAGGGTAGTGGTCGATGCTCGTTCAAACTCCCGGATTTCGGGCAGGATCTCGTTAGATGCAACGATATGATCGTTCGGCCAGACTTCTCGAATCGCCGCCAGCGCAGTTTGCTCGTTGGCGGGATTGGCATGGGCGTTAACGAAAAAGACGACTATTGCCTCAGCACCCCTCTTGATCAGGGTTCGAGCAGCAGCGGTCACTGCTTCAATGTCCACGGGGGTATGGACTGTACCGTCCGCCAGTGTTCTCTCGGGCACGCCAAGGCGGCGGTCTCGCGGCACCACGGGGTCGAACATGCCCCAAAGGCCCCATGTGTGCGGCCGGTCGCGGCGGCGCATTTCCAGGATGTCGCGAAAACCCAGGGTCGTAATGATGCCGGTGGGCGCGCCCTTCCTTTCCAGGAGAGCATTGGTGCCAACTGTTGTGCCATGGACGATGGTCTTGACCGTCTTGAGATCACTCACCCGTCGGGCGATTCCGTCCATGAAGCCAATAGACTGGTTAGCTGGCGTGGAGGGAACCTTGGCCAGTTGGCATATGCCCGAGATTTCATCAAAGAAAAACAGATCAGTGAAGGTGCCGCCCACATCCACTCCAATGCAGATCGGACCTCTCGCTTTGGAGCTTTCTATTCTCATTTCAGTATTTTGTGACATGAAGATGACCTAAGCTACACTTAGCAGATTCGGGTTAGCATAAGCGTATCCCAAGAGGACCCGCTGCAATGGAAAGCCGTCCGTGTCGCCCAAAGTCCTCCGCAGCCCCCCGACCAGCCATGAAATCGTGACGGCTTCGACAAGCCGAATGCGCTGGTGATTGCGCCAACAAGTGCGGCCACACACGAAACATAAGCAACTTGCATTGGAAAGGAGCTACGGCCGATATCGCCAATATCGATGCACACGGCTCAACGGGAGCGGTTATTCTGAGAGCGCCGCACGCAATAAAGCAGTCTCTGCCTCGTCTATGTCCCCTTCGTCATTAACACCCACGCCGTAGAGATTCCGTGCGTGGTGAGCACTGACGTAACCTAGCCGCACATCCCGGGCAACCGCCTCGATTGCCCGCTCCCGTGCCGGCCCGTAGCCGCCACCGCCGGGAGATCTGATGCGGATTCGATGTCCCTTCCGGATTTTGATACCGGTCATCTTGCTGGCCATCGGCGGCGCTTGCTCACCGTTATCTTGCTGGTAGAAAAATTCATTCATGGCACCGTCGGCGCCACCCAGAACGCCTGGCGGGGGATAACGGCCGCGTTCTCCGAACAAGAAGACATCGGCTTGTTCCTCCAATAGCTCGAGCTCGTAAATCGCGCCCAGACCGCCGCGGCTGCGTCCAGCGCCGCCGCTGTCCGGTCGCAAGGCCCATTGGGTGAACATGACCGGATAGGCTGCTTCCATGATTTCCACGGGCGGGATCGTCGCCATGGAAATCGGGGCGTTACCGTGATTCAGACCATCACCATCCGGGTGGCCGCCGTGGCCGCCACCAAAGAAAGAGAACATCACCCAACGGCTACCGTCCTTCCGATGACCGGCCAGAGACAGGGCATTGATCGTACCATAGGCACAGCCGTTGACCCGGTTCGGCACGGCTCTCGACAGCGCGGCGAAAATCGTATCGATCACGCGCAGGATAGTTTCCGTATAGCCACCGACAGGCTTGGGCCGCTCCGCTGACAGGATCGAACCTTCGGGAATGACAAAATCAACAGGATCCAGGCAGCCAGCGTTGGCAGGCACATCGTTGAAGACATGTTTCAGCGCCACATAGCAGCTGGCGATCGCCGTCGAACGGGAGATATTCACCGGCCCGGAACACTGGTTCGCTGAGCGCGAGAAATCCAAGGTCATCCGATGGCCATTTACCCGAATATCGAGCGCAATCTTCAGCGGTTCGTCAGTGATGCCGTCATTGTCGAGCCAGTCGTCCGCGGAATAGACGCCATCCGGCACATCGGCGATGTTGGCCCGCATCAGGGTCGCGGCGCGCGCCTTCAACTCGGCAAGGGCTTGCCGAACAGTGTCGGTGCCATACTCGTCTAACAGCGCAGTCAACCGTTCGACCCCCAGATCCAGCGCGTTCACCTGGCCGAACAGGTCGCCATACGCACTCCCAGGCTGCCGCGAATTGGCAAGGCAAATGTCGACGATATCTTGTTGTAATTCGCCCTTGCGGTACAACCGGACCGGCGGAATCAGCATGCCCTCCTGGTAACACTCGGTGGCTGATGGATTGTAGTTGCCCGGCACGTTGCCGCCGACATCATGCCAGTGGCCGACAGAGGCCAGATAACAAAACCGGTTGTCGTTGTAGTAGAACGGTCGAACCAGCTTGAAATCAGACAAGTGCGTGCCGCCCTCGTAAGGGTCGTTGAATATCCAGACATCGCCGTCTTCCTCAGCGCTCTTGTCTTCCTTGTCGATCACCAGCTTGACGGCGAAGGCCATAGCGCCAACGAAGATCGGAAGCCCCAGCTTTCCCTGGATTAGCGTGTCACCGGTCACGGCGTCGTAGATGCCGTGGGAGGCGTCATGTGCTTCTGCAATGATCGGGTTGAAGGCGCTGCGGAAGAGGGTAGCGTCCATCTCATCCGCGATCTGCTCCAGGCGGCCTTTCAGAACCGCAAGAGTCACGGGATCAAGAGGTTTTTTGCTGGCATCAGAATCATCGACCTGTCCGGACATGGGAGAATCACTCATAGCGTCTTCCGAACTCCAGCATGTTCTGGGTTCCGACCACGTCGTTCAACTGTTCGAAGTCCAACATCCGGTCGCGGAACGGTTTGGTCGTCCCGTGTTCATAGAGACTGGAAAAATATTCCTCCATCGTCTTGGTCAATGCCCTTACCAGACCGCCAGGAAAGATCACGACGCTATAGCCCAATCGCTGGAGATTCGCCGCCGACATGATCGGAGTCCTGCCGCCCTCGACCATGTTTGCCAATAGCGGGACGGTACCGCCAAGGCGGTTCATCGCGGCTTCGATTTCATTTCCGGATCGCAGGGCTTCGACGAACAGGATGTCTGCGCCAGCATCCCTGTAGGCCGCTGCACGGTCCAGAGCGGCATCCAGCCCCTCGACGGCGACCGCATCGGTTCGTGCAACAATCAGGATGTCTTCCGACGGCCGGGCATCCAGCGCCGCCTTGACCTTGCCGACCATCTCGTCCATCGGCACCAGACGTTTCTCGTTCAGATGCCCACAGCGTTTCGGCAGAGATTGATCCTCAAGCTGGATAGCCGACGCACCGAACCGGGCAAAAAGCTTCACGGTGCGAATAACGTTCAGGGCATTTCCAAAGCCCGTATCTCCGTCCACGATGACCGGAATGGTGATGCGATCCCGGATAGCGGCCAAGGTGTCAGCGACTTCACTCATGCAAACCAGACCGACATCTGGCCGGCCGAACCGGGTATAGGCCACGGACGCGCCACTCAAATAAGCCGCCCGAAAACCGGTGCGCTCAGCCACATGACCGGTCAAAGCATCGAAGATGCCCGGCGCCAACAGGATGTCTGGTTCGTCTACGAGATCGCGGAGAACAGTCACGCAACACGCGCCTTCAGCTTCTTCTTCAGGTGCGGCAGCAACCCACCGTCCGCAATCATGACCAGCAGATGCGCCGGGATCGGTTCGCAAGCCAATACCCTGTGTTGAGTGCGGTTTTCCAGCACCCCTCTCGCAGGGTCGAGGCAAAGCCGGTCGCCTGGCGCTATCGAGCGGGCCTCGGCGCAAGTGACAACCGGCAAAGCGAGGTTTATAGCGTTCCGGAAGAAGATCCGCGCAAAGCTCTCTGCCACCACGGCGCCAACATTGAGATGATTGAGCGCCATGACCGCCTGCTCTCGCGAGGAGCCCATGCCGAAATTGCAGCCCGCAACGATGATGTCGCCCGGTTGAAGGTCAGCCGCAAAGTCGGGGTCCAAGGTTTCCAGGCAATGGGCCGCCAAGCTTTCGATACCACCCTTCATATAAAGGCCTGGCGCCAAGATGTCGGTATCGACATCGTCGCCAAAACACCATGCGCGCGCGTCGCTCACGCCGCTATCTCCAGCAGAAATTCGCGCGGGTCGGCGATCTTGCCGGCCACCGCCGAAGCGGCGACGGTGTAAGGAGAGGCCAGATACACCTGTGATGTCGGATGACCCATTCGACCCTTGAAGTTTCGTGCCGTGGACGACAGGCAAACCTCTCCTTCCGCCAAAACGCCTGCGCCATACCCGGCGCAAGCGCCGCATCCGCTGGGCATCATGATCGCGCCGGCTTCCGTGAGTATGGCCAAGGTGCCATCGGCCGCGGCGGCGGCCGTTGTCCGGGTCGACGCCGGAGCGACAAGAAGCCTAACGTCGTTTGAAATTGTCCGGCCACGCAAGACTTCCGCCGCCATGTGCAAGTCGGTCAGTTTGGCTCCTGTACAGGCTCCGATATATGCCTGATGGAACATCGTGCCGCGGAAGGAAAGGACATCGTCGGCGTTAGCGGGACTGTGCGGTGCAGCAACCTGGGGCATCAGCACATCGGCATCAAACACGTGTCGCGCTTCCAGGAGTGAGTCATCGTCCGACCGCCACCGCAGCCAATCGCTTTCGACGGCAACACCATGCGCAGAGAGCCATTCAATGGTATTTTCGTCCGGCGCCACCAATCCAACCTTGCCACCTAGTTCGGCAGCCATGTTGGATAAGGTCATCCGTGCTTCCATGTCCAACGCGTCGACGGCCGACCCTCCGAATTCAATGGCTTTGTAGTTGCCGACATCCATGCCGAGCGCCGCACACATGGCCAGCATCATATCCTTCGCGACCACGCCAGGACCCAGCGCACCCCGCCATTCCAGCCGGACGGTTGGCGGCACCTTGATCCAGATTTCGCCGGTCGCCAGCACGCCTGCCATTTCTGTCGCGCCGATGCCAATCATGAAGGCGCCGAAGGCGCCGCCGGTCGTGGAATGACTGTCACCTCCCACAACGAACAGGCCCGGTTTCAGATGCCCCCGCTCCGGTAGTACAACATGGCAAATGCCTTGCATGTCATGAAAAGCGGTCACACCGTTTTCCCTGGCCCATTTGCGAGTAAAGTTCAGGATTTCGGCGGTTCCTGAATCGACGGCTGGAACGTAATGGTCGCTAACCAGTACAATCCGGTCTGGATCCCAAACGCTGACGCCAAGCTCCTGGAGCATCGGCGCCACGCGGCGAGGTCCGCCAGAATCGTGAATCATCGCCAAGTCGACCGATACTGTAACAATCTTACCAGCCTCGACGGATTCCTGGCCGGCAGCGCGAGCGCATAATTTTTCGGCAAGCGTTTGGGCAGGACGGGTCATCAATGAGCCATGTCTTTCCAGTCCCATATAGTATGGCAACAACCAAGCTCTGGCCAATACTCTCCCGGAATCGCCGCGACATCCGGGATTTGGTTGTTAGTCTCTGTTCCTAAAGTCGCGGGCGGCCTCGCGCTGTGGTATTCTGTCGGGAGATTGAGGCCACCCGTGGCCGCAGGAACAGATACTCAGATGGCTTAAGATGCAGTTTCATGCTCTGGACTTTTCCCATACTCTCCGCCACAGCTTGTCGCAAACTTTGCAGGCCCCATAGCTGACAAAACGCCGTGAGAGTGCGCCGTATTACTCAAGGGTCTGAACCACCTGGTTCTTGAGTTTCGTTCAGGCAAGAACACAGGCGGCGATCTTCTCGGTATTGCTGCTGCCGACCGCTCGGCGTGGTGATTCGACTGTCAGTCAATTCACATGGATGGCGTCATCGTCATCACGAATGGGCGCATCTCCCATACATCGGTGGGCGTAAATACTGAGGATCGCGCTATCGTTAACACGTGTGCAGATTCCGTCGATGAGTAGGCGTCGGCGTTGGGTACATCGGCGCGAACGCCGGATTGTTCGCTAATCGCGTCTTCTCCGCGGCGAAATGATGTTATCCCACCTTGTCGATCCAAGCTTGAAAGGCGGTCATGTAGTCAGTGAGAAACTCGCGAGTATTATCATCGGTCAAGGCGCCACTATCGTCAAATTTCTGGTGGGCGGTGCCAACGAACACTTCTGGCCGATTCATTACCAGACCTTCCAGGAAGATGAAAACGCGACGCAAGTCATACTGCGCGCGAGCGGTGCCAAGATTGCCCATGGCAGCGCCCAGAATGCCAATCGGCTTGTCCCTGAATGGCTGTTCTGGCACGCGGGACAACCAGTCGATGGCGTTTTTCAGTACGCCGGGGACGCCGTAATTGTATTCTGGTGTTGCTATGAGGACACCGTCAGCTGCACGAATCTGTTCCGCCAGATCAATCACAGCTTTGGGAATTTCCTGCTCCTTCTCATCGTCATTGTAGGGCGGGATTTCGCCCAGTCTGCTAAAAAGACTGACGGCCATGTCGCCTGGAGCCGCCGCGCCGGCGGCGCGGACCAAGCTGGAATTGAAGGATTGCCTGCGCAGGCTTCCGGTGATGGCGAGGATATCCATGATGAAGTGT
>JAPOST010000055.1 GCA_026709535.1 Rhodospirillaceae bacterium | reverse complement strand
CGATCCACAACTTCCCCTGGCCGGTTCGGCACTTTGCTACATCATTCCCATATTTCGTCACCCAAGCTCATGAACCGCGATCGCAAGCGGATGACCGACAAGGAGCCTGTCCAAGATCAGTAGCCGGAGATCTTCCTCCTGGGCCTGGGCCTTAGCAGTTCGTCGAAAGGGTCCTTGTGGTCCAGCGGTGTTTCGAGTTCGCCAGCAGCGTGGCGCACGGTCATCGGCAGCAACGTCATATCCTGGTCTTGCAGTGCGGCAACGACATCCGCGGGCGAGAAGTGGCTCTTGCGCTCGCCCGACCGGTGGCGAGCGTCGTGCTTGAGGCGCATTTCCCAAATCGAAACCGCGCTGACGTAGAAATCCGTTCCCCGTGCCGCCAATACCCGGCGCTGGGAGGCCGGGAACATGCCCGGCCTGTCCATGAAGTCGAACAGGTAGTACGTATCAAGCAGAACGCGCGTTGTTCGTCCGGCTACTCTTCGTCGAGCCCGAGCACCTCGCGGCTGAAGGCGGGGTCGTTGAATTCCTCCGGCTAGCCTTCCCCGTGGATCTCGATCCCGAGACGTCGGCGGGCGGCTTCCAGTTTGTCGAAGTCGATCCCGCCGCGCCGATCGCAGCGCACCAGTCCGGCCGTCGGCCGGCCGTGCATTGTGATAATAACGCGCTCGCCCTTGCGGGCGGCGGTGACCAGTTCGGAGAGGCGCGCTTTCGCGTCGCGAATGGGGAGTTCCATGGCAGGTCGCTACCGGTCCGGGTTCCTCTCTCGCCAATATGCCGTGATGGCGACCTTCAATCAAGACCAAACCGTGACTACATCGTTCCCGCCCCATCCTGTCTGGTGCTCTCGAAACTGTCGTCAAATCGGGCCGGGCGACAGTAGATGGCCAGGCAGCTGGCCGGATTGCCGCGACGGACATTCAGCGATTTTTGCGGCCAGGGGCCGGATAACGGCCGACGCCTGTATAGGCAAGTACGACACTCGCGTTTCCGCACAGGCCGGAATGGATCTCCGATGGGAGCGTCCATCGGCATCGGTCATGAAGTCCGTTGACTTCCGAAGGGGGCCTTGTGGCCTCTGTAAAGCACGCGCCAAGGCGGGACCCATTCACGATGACGGCGTTCGTGTTCCGGGCAAAACCGACCGCCAGGCGGATGGTAGCGCCACTTGCCGCGCTGACGCGAATCCCGAACCGCCGCGCCACCGCTGCCGTCAGACCCAGACGGCGATCCGCCTGACGCAACAAGAGCGCGCCACCGTCACTGGCCACAAACCCGCCTCGACAAGGCGATCCCGACAGGCTGGAAAGGAAAGACGATCCGAGAGACAACCCGTAACCTCTGTGCTCCCGTGTCAGATTCCACTTGACCAACTGAATCATCACACAAAACGGAGCACGGCGGGACCTTGTTCGTGAACATCCGGGCTAGTTCCGCTGATCCAGCAACCCCCGCGTAATTACTTGGGCCTGGATCTCGGCAGCGCCCTCAAAGATATTCAGGATACGAGCATCGCACAGGATGCGGCTGATCTCATATTCTTGGGCATATCCGTTGCCACCATGGATCTGCAAGGCGTTGTCTGCGTTGGACCAAGCCACGCGGGCGGCCAGAAGCTTTGCCATCCCAGCCTCGATATCGCAACGACGACCGCTGTCCTTCTCGCGCGCGGCAAACCAGGTAAGTTGCCGCGCCATCATGGTCTCAATCGCCATCCAGGCGATCTTTCCGGAGACGCGGGGAAAGCTGTAAATCGGCTTGCCGAACTGAATCCGCGATTGCCCGTAGGCAAGGCCGAGTTCCATGGCGTTCTGCGCGACGCCTATGGCGCGAGCTGCGGTCTGGATGCGGGCGCTCTCGAACGTCGCCATCAATTGCTTGAAACCCTCTCCTTCCTTTTCGCCAAGAAGATTGGCAGCCGGCACTTCGAAGCCGTCGAAGCCGATCTCGTATTCCTTCATTCCACGGTAGCCCAAGACATGGATTTCTCCGCCGGACATTCCGGGTGAGGGAAAGGGTTCGACGTCATCGCCGCGCTGCTTCGGCGCGATGAACATGGAGAGGCCGCGATAACCGGGTTGTTCGGGATCGGTCCGCGCCAGCAAGGTCATGACATCAGCGCGGGCGGCATGAGTTATCCAGGTTTTATTGCCCGTGATCGTATAGGTGTCACCGTCCTTGAGCGCTCGTGTCCGCAAGCTGGCAAGATCGGACCCGATATTGGGTTCGGTGAACACTGCCGTGGGCAAAATTTCACCAGAGGCGATCTTGGGCAGCCATTCCTCGCGTTGCGCGTCGGTTCCACCTGCGCGGATCAACTCTCCAGCAATTTCCGAACGCGTGCCGAGAGAGCCGACACCAATATATCCGCGGGACAGCTCCTCCGTCACGATGCACATCGCAACCTTTCCCAATCCCAGGCCGCCGAAATCCTCCGGGATGGTCAGGCCGAAAACGCCAAGTTCCGACAACTCGTTGATCACATCCATGGGGATGAGCACGTCTTCAACATGCCAGCCGTGGGCGCAAGGAGCCACCTTATCGTCGGTAAAGCGACGGAACTGGTCACGGATCATGATCAGCGTTTCGTCGTCCAGGCCGTTGTCGCCGAACCCACCTTCGGCGATCAGCGCCGCCAGACGCATTCGCACGGCATTTGTGTTGCCGCACCCAACAAGCGTCCGCACGGCGGGCGTATCGAACGCCGCCATGGCATCGTGAGTCACGCCCATGTCGGCAGGGCGAAGGATCTCGCCTTGGCTGATAGCGATCCCTCCACTCAACTGGCCAAGATATTCGCCGAAACCGGCTTGCAGGATCAGCTTTTCGGCCTCTCCCAGCGCACCGACAGCGTCGAGCCGTTCGGCCCACGCCAGCGTCTGTCTCAGCGCAACGACGTAGGTGTTGAACCAAGCCAGACCGTGGGCTGCAAACTGCCGATGTTCCAACAGAGCCGAATCCACCTCACCATCCCGCAAGATCAGATCAGCGACGGCCCGGCGCGCGGCATCCTTCAACTTCTCGGCAGCAACCAGCGCCTCACGACAAGTCGGCAGGCAATCCTGGAGCAAGCCGCCGACAGCGGTGCCTGTCTTGTTTTCAGGTCGGGTGATTTCGTTCATCGCAGGTCACATCAGCGAACGACCGGCTCTAATCCTAGACGTCGGAAAGTCTGGAATCAGATCAGTATTCGCCCTCCAGCCGGTCGTGTCGACGGTCAGGGCAGCAGTCATATTGCCGCCAGTAATCGCTACTGGCGGGAAGCTGATTGGCGCGCGGCAAAATCTGCCGAAGATGCAGCAGGTTGCGCAATGCAACCGGACCGGCTCGGTCAATCGCCTCGACCTGCATCCGATTGCCATAATTGCGCATCCAGATCGGGATCCAGCCCATCGCAGCCATTTGCAGCTTGCCGGACGGCGTCGGCTTCAGGCCAAGCATCAGAATGATTGAACTACGCCGCGGCAGACCGATTTGGTTGGATACGAAATTACCCAAGGAATACGCTACCAGCCCTTCGCGGCCCGACGCCGTAACGTATTTCTCAATCGGTTGCATGACGTGGGGATGGCTGCCGATTACGGCCGTGGCACCAGCGTTGATGGCATCCTCCGCCAAGGCCTTCTGCCGACGGTTCGCCTCATGCCGGTATTCCGCGCCCCAGTGAGGAGTGAACAACACCGCGTCGATGTCGTCCCGCCGTGATAGCCCGCTGATCATTTGCAGCACCCGAGCTTTGTGCTTGTAGCACAACAAGACCTGGTCAGCGTGATCCGGTATGCCATTGGTGCCATAGCTGCAGGCCAGCCAGGCGAGGCGCCAGTGTCTGTCACCCTTGCTGATGGTGGTGATCGCGTGCCAGGGTCGCACCATCTCGCCACGCTTTCTGGTGCCGGTGAACTTGAGGCCTTCAGCCTCGATAGCCTCTATTGTCTTGTCTGCGCCGATGGCAAACCGATCCATCGAATGATTGTTCGCAGTCTGGAGCACGTCGAACCCGGCGTCCTTGAGTGATCGCACCACTGAAGGATGGTAGTTGAACATCGGATAGCCGGTATAGACCCAGCGATCCCACAATCGTTGGGGCGGCGCGGTCACCCGACCACGCTTTGTAACGCCTGCGGCTACCGGTCCTTCGAGGTTTGCGAAGGCCACATCGGCGCCTTGGATCAGGTCGACCACCGGCCCGAACAGGCTCATGAATCCGGTCTCTTGATTCATGGCATAACGCTGCACCGTATCATGAAGCAGGACATCGCCCACCGCTGCCACGGTGATGATCTCCGGCGCCTTCACCCTGCCTTCGAAAGTGATCATGTCCGATCGCCTCTGTTCTGGGCTGGCTTCTTGCAAAACGGCTCTTCCCGCAGCGGGCGTGGACCCAGCAGCAAGCAGAAGGACCAAAAGGAGTAAGCGGCTGCTGACATGATGTCGATTATCGTGTGCATGTCGGCGAATAATCGCAACCATGATGATGCCTTTACTGGATGACCCGACTCCATCGCAACGAAGCAGTTTGGTGGAGCAATCAACGGAGGGGCGCATGCGGCGGAGGTGACTGTTGGTATGGATACGGACGGGGCCGATAGTGGTGCGAAGAAACTGGATCTTTGAGTGTCGGGTGAAACTATGGCAACTTTGACCTCGCCAATGACGCGTATGCACCCTCGGATAATGACCATTGCCCAAAGCACTTACGAAATATAGAGCCTCACCGCGGCAGCCGCCAGGAAGACACGGTACATGCACCACCGCACTGGAATAGTCAGCCGTGGCGTGAGTATCTTGATGCTTGCCCAATTGTCTGCCGTCGCCCTTCCGGCGCAGGCGGAAGATTTCCAAGCCTGCGTTGCCGGTCTCAAGAGCACCGCCCTCAGGGCCGGTATCGCGCCTGCCGTAGTGCGGCGAGCACTTGATATTGCCGAGCCGAAACAGAAAGTCTTGCGCCTGTCGAAAATCCAGCCGGAATTCCGCACGCCAATTTGGGACTATATGGCGTTTCTTGTGGATGATCAGCGCATCGCCGATGGCAAAGCCGTGATCAGGAAACACGCCGTGTCACTGGCCCGGGCCGAACAGCGTTATGGCGTCGACCGCTATGTCATCGCTGCGGTTTGGGGCATCGAGACTGACTATGGCCGGACGACAGGCAGGAACTTCCTGCCCCATGCCCTGTCCACGCTGGCGTGCCGCGGCGGTCGACGCGCAGCTTTCTGGCGACGAGAATTGATCGCGGCGTTGACGATTGTCAGTAACGGCGACCTGCCGTTGGACAAACTGTACGGGTCCTGGGCCGGCGCTTTCGGTCAGACGCAATTCATGCCATCAACATACCGGAGACTGGCAGTCGATCTGGACGGCGACGGCAAGAAGGACCTGGTCGATTCGATTCCTGATGCCCTCGGCTCGACAGCCAACTATCTGCGCCGAGCTGGATGGATCGCGGGCCATCCCCGCCTGATTGAGGTGCGAGTTCCAGCCGACTATGCCGGCCCGGAAGGCCGCCGCCGCAAGTTCTCGCTGAACGACTGGGCTGTGCGCGGCATCCGCCGTACAGATGGCCGACTTCTGAAGGGGTCGCGTCGCGCCGGATTGCTCCTGCCTGCCGGACGCCATGGACCGGCGTTTCTGGTATTTCGCAATTTCGATGCTGTCTATGCGTACAATCATGCGGAAAGCTATGCGCTCGCCATCATGCATCTGGCCGACCGGCTTGCTGGTGGCGGCTCTTTCAAGACGCGTTGGCCGACAGACGATCCCGGCATCTCCCGCGCCCAACGGCTACAGCTTCAGAAACTGCTGATTACGCGCGGCTATGATATTGGCGAGGCGGACGGCAAGATCGGCAAACGGTCCCGCGCTGCCATCCGTCAGGCCGAGCGCAAGCTGGGCCTGAAGGTTACCGGTCGCGCAGGATTACGGATCTACCAGGCTCTGGGCGGCAAGTAGACGATGCTGATCGGGCTTAAAATACCGGCACCCAGATATCCACTTGGCCAGTCAAGGTCGCCCGGTCGAATCGCTCGTCGTAATATTCGAAATCGAACCAGTCGCGCAGGCAGCTTCGGTTTTCGTCGACCCATGGTCCGTAGATATATTGGTAAGTACGCCGAATTTCCGCGGCGATGTCTGAATTGGTCAGTTTCACGTTGAACACTGCAAAGCGGCCACCCTTCAGCACCTTGGCAAATAGATCATCGTGCAGGTCGGTGACGGCGGAAACCTCCACTGCGGGGGAATAGACAAAATCTCCGGCCGTCTGGTCGACTACTTCGCAGACCCCGAGTGCGTGCGTCCCTAGACGATTGGCAATCTGGTCCATATGCGGCGCTAAGCGCCGCCAGACAGCAGGGCCGTCCACGCCACCCTTGTTGACGTTGAAAGGCTGGGCCAGGCCGACCACAGTGATGTCATCACGTTCGCGACAGTCAGGAATCATGTGGCATGTCTCGCGCCAAGCCGAAATCGCGATGAGGGAAAGCGTCGCCTTCCACGAGCCAAAGGCCTGGGAGGTCGAAGCCGGAAGGGATATAACTCAATGGAGAAGATTACAACACTTGGGAAGGTTCTGAGTAATCCCTCGCCAGTATTCTTCAAACGCGTCCCTGGACGAAACAGTCCAACCTTTACGCCTTGAAAGCCGAAAAGGTTCCGGGAGCTGTCCTACCGTCATCCAGAACTTTCGAGACCCAAGAAGTCCCGATCATGCATGATTCGAGTCCGGAAAGCCGATCTTTCCGCCAGAAAAGTTTTGGTCGTTTTACGCAGACGCGCTAGGGTGAAGGAAACATCCTATCCATTCGGGGCCAGGACATGTCGGATCGCGATAAGTCCGAACGATCAATACTTTTGCTGACCGGGGCCAGCCGTGGCATCGGTCATGCCACGGTCAAACGCTTCTCGTCGGCAGGTTGGCGGGTAGTGACCTGCTCGCGGCAGGGGTTTCCAGAAAATTGCCCTTGGGAAGCTGGTCCTGAAGACCATATTCAGGTCGATCTGAGCAATCTTGAGGATACTCTGCGCGCTATCGATGAAATTCGGGAGCGGTTGAACGGATCGGGTAATCGGATCAACGCCTTGGTCAACAATGCCGCCATCTCACCAAAGAGCGACAGCGGAACGCGGCTGGGAACCCTCGAGACGCCGATGGATCACTGGCTTTCGGTGTTCCGCGTGAACTTCTTTGCCCCAATCATGCTGGCCCGCGGCCTGGTGGAAGAACTGGAGCGCGGTCAGGGAACCATTGTCAACGTCACCTCCATCGCCGGCAGCAAGGTCCATCCCTTTGCCGGAGCCGCATACGCCACGTCAAAAGCCGCGCTCGCCGCCCTGACCCGTGAGATGGCTGCGGACTTCGGCAAACGTGGCGTTCGCGTGAACGCGATTTCGCCAGGCGAGATCGATACATCAATCCTCTCTCCCGGTACGGATCAACTGGTGCGCGACAGCATTCCCCTTGGTCGCCTGGGAGAGCCGGAAGAGGTGGCCAAGGCCGTCTACTTTCTTTGTACGGAAGCCTCCAGCTACGTAAACGGCGCCGAACTCCACATCAATGGCGGCCAACACGTGTGAACCGGTCAAGGACAAGCACCCGGTTCACGCGCCTGACGCCCTACAAATCCAGGACAGCAACAAACTTTCTGAAGTCCGACCGTGCTGCGGCTCGGCTCCTCATGTGCTCCTTGGTCCCCGCCAACAGGAAGGGAATTGCGAGGTTGTCCTTGCGCACAGAAGTTGCCGACCCGGACTCCATCCGAGGCAGCACGGCTCCAACCTATGGATCATCGCCGCATTGCCTGACGAAGCGTTTTGCTTCCCGCACAACTGATCGTTGAATACATCGCTTGGCGCTGCCGCACTTTTGCAAGAAAGCTGCGCTGATCCTGGTATTTTGGTGTTGTCAAGGCACTCCGTGAACTCGCTGACATCTGGACGTCTTCTGAGGCTGGGCAGTATCGTACGCAGGAAATCAGGATCAACTGCAGGTCGTGGAACCGGGTATATCGCAAAAACTGGATGGAGCCGGAAAACAGACCATTGCAGCTTACATCGTCAACAAAATGTCGCGAGTTTGACCGGCAGGCGCCGGGGCGCTTGATTTTCCGCACCCCGTCTCGTACGTCTCGCCGTCACTTTCCGACCCCATCGTCTAGTCAGGTCAGGACGCCACCCTTTCAAGGTGAAAACACGGGTTCGAATCCCGTTGGGGTCACCACCACTATGCACAAAGTGTCGAAAAACAGTCATTTTCACGCCAATTTCGATTCCATGCCCGTCAATTTGCCATCGTTTCGGCTTGAGGCTCCGAACTCCTGCCGCCTGTGGTGAGGCACGGAAGGCCACACCGGCATAATCGTCTCCATCATCGGCGTCGGCGGTACCTTGGCCGCGCTCCTGGTCAAAACATCCGGGCGGATCAGCACGCACTGCCGCCGAAACCTGTGTCTGGCTCACGCTGATTGCAGGCAGCTAAAGATACCTGGCCAACAGCAAGGTCCCTCTGCTTCGAATCGTCAACAAACCGAAGGCGGGAAGGGATTCCTTGGCAAACTCTTGCAGGTCGGCGCGGAAAACACTCGCAAACCGCCAGCCCTGACATGATTCATGACGAGAACGGCAGCCACTTGGCGCAACGACACCCTATCGATAGCAAGTCATGTCGGCTCAGTTGCTGCGACCCAAGCAGCCGTGTCTTCCAGCGCAGCTTCGAATCTGTCCGCCAGATCGTCGATGCCGTTGTCGTCAATGATGAGCGGCGGACACAGTGCGATAGCATCCACGATGTTCCTGACAATCAGGCCATGTTTTTCGGCGTTCTTGCGGAACTCCGTCCCGACAACGCCAGGCTTTTCGAAACGGGCACGATCCGCCTTGTCCTTCACCAGTTCCACACCGGCAATCAGGCCGGTGCCGCGGACTTCGCCGATCAGATCACTGTCATCAAACTGCCGTACACGTTCCTGGAAATGGTCCTGTACACTGCGGACATGCGCGCCAATACGGGTCTCCTCGTAGATCTTTTGAGCCTCAATGGCCACGGCGGCCGCGACCGGATGTCCAGAGTAGGTATAGCCGTGCCCGAAGACGCCGATCCGGGCGCTGGCTTCGACCATTCTGGCCCAGATATCCTCGCTTATCAACAACGCGGAGATTGGCAAGTAGGAGGCCGACAGCGCTTTTGCTGCCGAGATCATGTCGGGCTTGATATCAAAGGTCTGACAGCCCCAAGGATTGCCGGTCCGATGGAACCCGCAAATCACTTCATCCGCCACCAGCAGGATGTCGTACTTTTTCAGCACGGCCTGGATCTTCGGGAAATAACCCCAGGGCGGCAAGATCACGCCGCCAGCACCCATGATCGGTTCGGCAAACATGCCGCCAATGGTCTCTGGCCCTTCCTCCATGATCAGAGTTTCGAGATCTTCGGCGCAGCGACTGGCGAAGGCCTCCTCATCTTCGCCATCCTGCGCCTCAAAGTAGTGGTGCGGGCAGGTCGTATGCAAGATACGATCAATGGGCAGATCGAAGTCCATATGGTTCGGCGGAAGACCGGTCAGGCTGGCCGAGGCAATGGTCACGCCATGATAGGCCCGCTGGCGCGAGATGATCTTTTTCTTCTCCGGCTTGCCCATCGCATTCCAGTAGTACCAGATCAGTTTGATGGCGGTGTCGTTCGCTTCCGAGCCAGAGTTGGCGAAAAAGACCTTCGACATCGGAACCGGGGCCATATCCAGCAGGATTTCCGCCAGTTCCACACCCGGCATGTGAGATTTGTGCGTGAACTGGTGGTAAAAGGGTAGCGTCCGCATTGCTTGGGTCGCCGCTGCGACCAGGCGGGCATTGTCGAAGCCGAGCGCAGCGCACCAAAGACCGGACATGCCTTCGATATATTGCTTGCCATCGTCATCGTAGATGTAGATCCCCTCGCCGCGCCGAATCACCAGCGGGCCTTCTTCCTGATGCAGTTTCAGGTTGGTATAAGGATGGACTATCGTGGCGATATCTCGAGCTGCAGGGGAGTTGGCGGCATGGCGCCCGGGTACGGACATCAGAGTCTCCAGCTGGTATAAGCACTCAGACGCCGAGTATAGGCACGCAACGGAGTTTTGCCAGTGACCGCAACGAATTGCAGCGAAACCCTTCTCGTGAATGCAGGGTCGCGACGCCATATCGAGGACACTGGAGAACCAGATCAATTGAAAACAGAACCGGATTGCATCTTCTGCAACATCGTGGCGACGAAGATTTCCTGCGACAGGATCCACGAAGATGCATGGACACTGGCGTTCATGAAAATCAGCCCGGCCAAAGGGGTGCCTTGGCTTGCCGTTGCCAAAGCCTTCGCGACAAACCTTGTTCAAGCAAGCGGCAACGGCCCGCGGCTTTCTTGCGTACGCCCTTCTTCGTCACCTTATGGTTGACATGAGCAAACTGATGAGCAGACAGAGTGCGGGCTGGCGCCATCCCAACGCTCTGGCTCGACGACCGGCAACATTCTGGATCGGACCGTTCATCATTGCGAATCTCGCGCTGCTTGTCGTGGCGTGGTTTCTGCCAATCATGACGCTGACCGAATTCTGGTTCTGGAGCAACCGCGTTTCGTTGTGGCAAACCGTTGTTGGTCTATTGCGCCAAAGCGACCTGCCGCTATTCTTGATCGTCGCCGGTTTCTCAATGATTTTGCCGACCCTCAAGCTCCTGGTTGCCGGTTGGATCTGGATTCGTGTCGACGCCGCAAGCCCGCGCGGTCATCGTGCTGTTGGATGGATGGAAGCACTTGGCAAGTGGTCGATGGTCGATGTGTTCGTGGTGGCGCTGATTGTTGTCGCAGTGAAAGTCTCGCTGGTGACCGATGTCGGCGTCCACGTTGGCATCTATGTCTTCACAGCGGCGATCATGATGTCTATTGTCGTGATGGCTTGGATTGGACGGGCCTTGCGGCACGGGAAAGAACAGGCGGTCTGAAGCTTGCCGCGAGACTGCTTGAAGAGTCGTTTTTGAGCCTTTCCATGTACGGCGTGGACTTGCTCATCATCCGCATTTCCAGAAAACCGATCTTGTCGACGGTCGGGATCGCAACCAGTCTTCATTCCAGTTCCGGACTGCAGGAGCGATCTGGCCCTCATCCCGGCGCTTGTAATTTCCTGTCTCCTTGAAATACGGCGCTTCATCCACTCATTCCACGACAGGAATGATGGGCCACCGCCTTCGCCGGGGCCCGTTTCAGTTTGTCTTTGCCTCATCTTCGACAGTTTGGGATCGGGTTTTATTGATGATCAATGAGTTGC
>JAPOST010000183.1 GCA_026709535.1 Rhodospirillaceae bacterium | reverse complement strand
GTCGCCTGCCCCATCGGGCCAGGGCCCTTGAAGTCATGCGCATGCCCGAAACAGCGAGCATCGGCACCAGCCCTGGTACACCGGCGCAGAACAAGAAGTTTTCGCCCAGCGTCATTTATGGCGACTGCAATAATATTCTGCCCGGCAGGCTGGCCCAAGCGGCAAACGATGCCGCGGCGCTACCGCTGTATGGGAAGATCGCCGCCGGCACGCCTATCGAGGCGCTGCGCGATGCATCCCACACGGTCGACGTACCGCCCAGCTTGCTTGGTCGCGGCGAACATTATGCCTTGGAAGTCGAGGGCGATTCGATGGTGGAAGCCGGCATTCTGAATGGTGATACTGTCGTGATCGAAAAATGCGAAAAGGCCGACAATGGAACGATCGTGGTGGCCCTTGTCGACGACGCCGAAGTCACGCTGAAGCGTCTGCGCCAACGCGGCAATTCCATTGCCCTCGAGCCCGCGAACAGAAAATACGAAACCCGGATCTTCCATCCGGATCAAGTACGCATTCAGGGTCGGCTGATCGGTCTGATACGCCAGTTCTAGGGTTGTCTGCCGCGGCGGACGATCAGACGACCAGTGCTGCCGCCTTCCATCATAATTCTTTACATACTACGCTCATGCGCAATTATCACTTCCCGGGTCGATCGGTCGTCCAAGCCATCAATGGCGTAGCGGCGACGTCCAACCCATTGTCGACCTTGGCAGCTATCGACGTCCTGCGACAGGGCGGTAACGCCATTGATGCCTCGGTTGCCGCCTGTGCCGTGCAATGTGTTGTTGAGCCGATGAGCACAGGGATCGGTGGTGACTGTTTCGTGCTCTATCAGAAGGGCGGAACCGGACCAGTGATCGGGATCAACGGCTCAGGCTGGTCTCCGGCCGGGCTCACGCTAGAGCATCTTGAAGAGAGCGACGTGTCGGTCATCGGCACGGAAAGCATCGAATCCGTTACGATACCCGGCGCGATCGACGCCTGGTGCGCAATCATGGAATCATATGGTGCCTTGGGCATCGATACCGTGCTGCAACCCGCGATCCGCCTTGCAGAGGACGGGTTCGCCATAAGCGAAGTAACGCAACAGCAATGGTCCCGGCGCGTTGACGGTCTGCGGGGGAATGCAGCAGCGTCAACGCTGTATCTGAAAGCCGGCGATGCACCGGCAACCGGCGATGTATGGCGTTCGCCCGCGCTCGGACAGACCTTGCGCGTTGTCGCGAAAAAGGGTCGCGACGGCTTCTATGCCGGACCGGTGCTGGACCAGATGCTGGCCGATCTGCAGGCCGCCGGGGGCATGCACACGGCAGACGATTTCACCGACTATTGCTACGAAACCGTCACCCCCATTGCATCAGGGTATCGCGGCAGAACTGTGCTGGAAATTCCCCCTAGCGGTCAGGGCATTACCGCACAGATCATGCTGAATATCCTGGAGGACTTTGATCTCACCGGCCTTGATCCCTGCAGTGCTGAAAGATTTCACCTGATGGTCGAGGCACAGCGCCTGGCCTTCGTCGAACGCGATAAATTTGTTGCCGACCAACGCGCTACCGATGTGCCAATCGATTTTCTTCTGTCGGAGGACCTTGCAACGACACTGCGCAGTCACATCAGGGAAGATCAAGCTATCGACCACTTGCCGATCGTTGACGGGCCAAAGCACGAGGACACGGTTTATCTCACTGTTGTGGACAGGGATCTGAACTGCGTCAGCTTCATCAACTCGTTGTTCTGGGGCTTTGGCAGCTGCATAGCTTCGGAGAAGACTGGCGTCGTGTTCCAGAATCGCGGTTCAGGCTTCGTTATGGAACGAGGCCATCCGAACTGCGTCGGTCCGCGCAAGAGGCCACTACATACGATTATTCCCGGTATGGTCCTGGACGGCGACGGCAAGTGCGAACTATCCTTCGGCGTGATGGGGGGGCATTACCAGCCCGTGGGTCATGGACAGGTGATCACCAACCTCTGGGATCACGGCCTGGACATCCAGCAAGCCATCGACTGCCCGCGCGTCTTCCACAATGGTGCGGCGATAGAGGCTGAAGACAGCGTGCCTGCCGAAACGCTCGTCCGGTTGGAGGCTTTGGGACACGCCATTGAGCCCGCGCCCCATCCCCATGGCGGCAGTCAGGGCATCGTGATCGACCGGGTGCGCGGCGTACTTGCCGCCGGCAGCGACCCTCGCAAGGACGGGTGCGCGCTAGGGTATTAGGTCGTGTATCTACGGATGTTGTTTGCATGAGGCCACAATTGGCGGCATGGCGAATGCTTCGCCGGAGCAATGTCGATCGGCCGCAGATGCTGATCCGAATGCAGGATTATGGGCAAAAAATGGAAAGCGGCCAGGAATGCCCGGTAAGGCGGAGTGATGATGAGTTCCATCACGCCAAAGGAATCGGGCTGATGCCGTGTCTCTTCGATAACATCGGTCAGCATCTGAGTCCGCCGCTGGTTGAAACCATGGAGACCTCGAAACGTGCCGGATGCTGCGCGAGATACTTCAGCCTGAGAGGCTGGCAATCAATTGATGAATGCGCCGGTAGAATGAAAGGGCGGAGATTACCTCAATCAAGCAGCCCGCTTGAGGTTCATATGCGACCAGATCGCTGACAGGGAACGCGCCAGATGCTCTATATCCTCGTCACTGTGCATCGGCGACGGGGTAATCCGCAGGCGTTCGGTACCTCTGGGCACTGTCGGATAATTGATCGGCTGAACATAGATCCCATAATGATCGAGAAGATCGTCTGACATCTGTTTGCACATGACAGGGTCGCCAACCATGACCGGCACGATATGGCTGGGATTCTCCATATGGTTGACCCCGAAATCCGACAAGCGGCGGCGTACCTTGGCAACGACTCCCTGGTGCCGCTGCCGCTCCATTGCACTGACTTTCAGATGTTGAATACTGGTAATCGCGGCGGCTGCCACAGCAGGCGGCAACGCAGTCGTGAAGATGAAGGCAGAGGCATAGCTGCGAACGAAATCCACGATAGCCGCAGAGGCAGTAATGTACCCCCCCATGCAGCCAAATGCCTTAGCAAGCGTCCCCTCAATGACATCAACACGACCCATCAGGCCCTCTTGGTCGGCAATGCCGCCACCGCGCGGGCCGTACAATCCAACGGCGTGGACTTCGTCCAGGTAAGTCAGCGCCCCATACTTTTCTGCCAGATCGCAATACCGAGCGATAGGCGCAACATCGCCGTCCATGGAGTATACCGACTCGAAGGCAATCAGCTTCGGCCTGTTGGGATCGGCAGCCGCCAGCAAGCGCTCAAGATCGTCGGGGTCGTTGTGCCTGAAGATCTGCTTTTCGGCGCGGGAGTGCCTGATGCCCTCAATCATGGAGGCATGGTTGAACTCGTCAGAGAAGACGATGCAGTCCGGCAGCTTGGACGCCAGAGTGCACAAGGCAGCAAGATTGGACACGTATCCGGAGGTGAAGACAAGCGCTGCTTCCTTGTTGTGCAGGTCGCAAAGCTCATGCTCCAGCAACACATGATAGTGGTTGGTTCCGGAAATGTTGCGCGTACCGCCAGCACCGGCGCCACAGCGATCAATCACATCATGCATCGTCTGCAGCACGCGCCGATTTTGCCCCATGCACAAATAGTCGTTGGAGCACCAAACGGTGACCTCGCTTTTCTCACCGCCTACCCAGCGAGTTGCCTTGGGAAACTTCCCGGCATGGCGTTCAATATCGGTGAAAACGCGATATCTGCCCTCTGAGTGAAGGTCACTGATCTTCGCCTCGAAGAAATCGTTGTAGTTCATTTCTACCTCAATAACTCCCGGCAACAATGTTGCCGTTCATTGGCCGTGCGACCGGTTATTCCGCACAACGGCGGGCATACTTTCCGAGGCTGGCGCTGACCGGGAACGCAGGCTCCACTTCCAGATATCCATCACGGGGATGGGCAATATGAGAAACCAGTGTTCCAGAACGGCCAAGCCTAGAAGGCTGGCCAGCAGAACATACGAAACCGTCTCGAAACGGGTTGCTTCGGGCGCCAATGCAGCCACCACGAGCAAAACAGTCACGATCGTCGAGACACCGACCGAGAGCGGGAAGAACCAGTTCATCGACCGTCGCCGGAAATAGCCGTCGAGATAGGCCAGATGGGGAACGAGAAATTCGTCCGGGATGTTCGAAACGCCGAAGTAAAGGTTCAGCTTGGCGCTAAGCCGCATCCACCAAAGCACCATGAATGTCCACAGGCCAACGGTGTTGGGGCCATCCCAGGTAAGCGCAACAACAACTCCTGCGGTAATCAGAAGAGCGATTTCGTGAAACAAGATCGCCAGTAGCGCCTCCTTGAACCTCGCAAATCCGGAGAGCCCGCGCTGCGCCTGGCGCCTGTTGGGGCCGGCGAGAAGTCCTGTCAAAAACATGATTTCGTGCCAACCCCAGATCAGGATTGCACAGCCGAAAGCGACATAGGCGCCAGAGACAGAAGTATCCTTGGCGCAGAGGGCAAGACCGTAGCCGGCCGCCACGAGCAGGACCGTGGCCGCCGCGAGACTGACCCCATAGGTCCGGCGCGGCAGGCCGACCAGATACAGGATGGCTCCGGTGCTGAACCACCAAACCCAGAGGGTAAACAATACGGGCAGGCCGTAATCTACCATCCGTGCCGTCCCTTCCCCCGCGCCGTCATCTCACCACGCGGGCGCCATCCGAACTTCCGCCTGGAGTTCGTTGCGTTTGCTGGGGATCAGATACATCCGGGCAAAGGTCGCCGCCCCCATGATCATGTAGAGCGCGCGCCTGGTACCACCGAACAGACCACCCTTTTTCTTCACCGCATCACCGGCATCTGATATCCGGCGAAGCCGCTCAAGGCCAGCTCGAAAGGCCGGATGATCAATGTCGAGAGAGAGCGGAAAAATCTGCTCGGCGCAGGCGGAAGTGATCTGAAAGACCTTGTAGTCATATTCGGTCGTGTTCAGACCCAGCGCCGCATGGAGATTGAGCCGTTTGTGATCACGCACGTACATCGTCGCATAAACTGCCTGCACGAAAAACTTGATCCAAAGCTTGTTGTATCCCTTCAGCAACTTCGGATTGGCATGCATCAAGAGGGCAAACGCCTCGCCATGCCGAAACTCGTCGTTACACCACTGCTCGAAATACTCGTAGATTGGATGAAAGCGGTTTTCGGGATTGCGTTCCAGTTGGCGGAAGATCGTAATATATCGGGCGTATCCGATTTTCTCCGACAGGTAGGTAGCGTAGTAGATGTATTTCGGCTTGAAGTACTTGTATTTTTTCTCTTTCGACAACCGCGAAAGATCAACCCCCATCCCGAAGCCTTTGAGCGCGCGGTTGATGAAGTTGGCATGGCGCGACTCGTCTCGCGCCATATAGCCCATCAATCGGGCAATATCGGGATTTTTGACGTTCTTTCTGATATTCGAATAGAGGATGCAACCCGAAAACTCGGACGTGAGCGAACTGATCAGGAATTGCAGAAACTCCTCACGGGCCGCTTCCGGGATCGATTCCAGCGGACGTTCGAACTCCGCGCCGGGATCGAAATGATCAATATTTGAATCACGCTCAAATTCCGACATCAGTTGGTCCCATTCCTTGCGAACAGGCGACATGTCCAGACGGTCAAGCGCATCATAGTCAGTCGTGTAGAATTGCGGATCCAGGATCGCGTGTTCCTTGGCTTTTTCCGTCGATTGATCGCTTGATCTTTGTTTGAGCTTCGTGGTCATCTTTATTCCCATTCCTCCGTTAACAAGATCACAAGTCAGTTCTTTTCCGACCGGGCCAGTTTCCGACCATCGCGCGCCTTGAGCGCGGCATCCAGCAACAACTCAAACGTCTTCGCGTTGCTGAGACTGAAGGCGTTCAGATAGATGGATTTGCCTGTCAGCGGGTCGTTCACATGAAGCTGATTCCGCGTCGTCCGCGTCACCTTGAACGGCGCATTGCGGTCGAGCCCCCGCAGCCTGCGCTCTCGCGCCAGACCGCGCATCACGGTGCGCAGGAACCCGAAGGCGCCGGGCTTCAGCAAGGCAATCACCTGCCCCGTTTCATGCTCCAGCACAGCAACCCTGCCCGCGCGCCTGTCCTCGAACCGAAGACCGACGGCAGCCTCGATCTGACCATGCAATGCTTCTGCTGCCTTCTTCTCGACTTTCAGTACGGGCGCAAAATAGGCGATGGCGATCGCCATCGCGCCAAGCGCGAACAGCGAAGCCAAGGCCCAGCGGGGCGGTGAATCGTGATGGTGATCTTCGTGCATCTCGAAATATCCTAGGCCGGCGCTGGCACTGACGCGGCATTGGCTCGCTCATCAGTCAAACCGTCTTCAGAGATATCGGAACCAGCCTTCGCCACCGGGCCATCGCCCACAGTCGCGGTCGTCTGTCCGGCAGCGGCCTGCGCCCACGATGTCGCCAGCATATCGGCAACTGCTTCGGCATCGGGAACACACCGCAGCATCGGTTCGGGGTGACGCAGCCGCCACGGCTTGACGTGGGGCCATAGCGTAAGATAGCCGATTCGCTGAGAACCCTTCAGCCGGACCGGAATGTCCCCGCTGCCGTCGCGGTAAATCCGCAGATCTGCAGCGCCGATCACCTTGAACGGCAGGTTGATCGTCATCGGCAACGCAATACCGAACCGAATCACAATCCGTCTGTTCGTGATCGTGTAGACGGTTGTCCGCTCGATCAGCCATGCAATAAGAGCCAGAATCGCAATTGAGACCACGGCAAGCATCAGGGTTCCGGGCAAACTGGCAGCCGCTTCGGTAAAGCTGTTTCCTTCGTTCAGCGAAGCCCCAACCCGCCACGCGGCGATTACCAGGAAGTATCCCGCGAGATACCAGCACTTGAACAGACGCATGCAAAGCGATTTCCAGGACGGCGCGCCTTGCCAGAGCATCATTTCGCCTTCCGGGAGCCGTTCGGGAAGGCCGCAAACCGGTTCGTCGTTGCTGCGCCTGATCATATCAGAGGCTCGCGACGAAGCGGATTGCTGAAGAGGGTGCCACCGCCGTAATAGGCGCTGACTTTCTCTTCTTCCAGCCGCGTGATCCTGTCCGGGCTTTTCAGCTTTGGAACATCGTCAAACTGCCCGCCCGTGATGGCGTTCACCTGTACACGGCGACGGCCATTATCAATTCTGGCAAAGGGAATCGGCAACAACACCAGGTTCCCGCTACCTGTCTCGACCTCAAGGTAGCGAGCCATCACTTCCATGCGGTCCACCCAGACGTCATTGACAGTGCCGCCGACCGCCTTGTCTGCGCCGTAGACGGTCATCCCGATCGGATCCGGATCTCGCCCCACGATCGAGAAGCCTTCCAGTTTTCCGATCGGCTGGATTCGAGGATTTCCATGGAGGTCGACGTCCGCTTCATCGCGCCGGTTCGCATAGGCTCCCGGTCCGATACCGCCTGCCATGGCGTTTCCCGTCGGCTCCAGCGGCGCGCCGGACCAACCGCCTACCGGCTCGCCCGGCAGGTCCATGCTGTCCCGTTCGTCTCGGGGAGCCGTTTGGGTCGTGCCGTCGCCCAGATGAAACGTTTTCGGCGTCGGCATTAACGTCGGGCTCGGACTTTCCAGGACACCCGTGCGGTCATCTTCCAGAGGATAACCCTCGCGACGATCTTCGCGGCGAAGGTAAAATACCAACCCGGCAAAGAAGATCCAGAAGGCGTAGAGGGCGATGAGTGCAGGATCGATGGTACCGATGATGTTCATTTTCCGCTTGCTTTCTTCCGCGTACTCAACTTGGCAATTCGGCAAGGCCCAAGCGCCATGACCGGTTTTCCGACATCTGGTTCGTGTGGCGGGCCAGCGGCCCGATGACTACCAGGGTCACCAACAACAGAATAATCTCCAACAGGTAGCTTGCCGCGTATCCGGTAGACGAATGCTGCAATGCCGGGCCGATGCCGCCAGCGCTTGCGATGGCCCCAACGATGTCCCGAAAAGCGCCGCCAAATGCGATGGCCACGCCGGCAGCAGTCGCCTGGGCCGCACCCCAAGCGCCCACGACGAGGCCAGCATGCCGTCTGTCGGCGATCGCCATGGCGGCGATCAGCGTCCCGACCGAGAACATGCCGCTGCCCAGACCGATAAGAATGGTGCCAATCTGGAACAGAAGCACGGAGCCAAAAGGCCCAGCCAGGATGACGGCGCTGAAGGCAACAATGCCAATCACGATCCCAAAGCCTGCTGTCCGGCACGGATCTCCCCCCCGTTTTGACCCGCGAGCAGCCACCGCGAAACCCGCCAGCGCGCCACCAGCCAACAGCGCAGTCAGCAATGTCGTGGCGCTGACGGAAAGACCGAGAACCTGCCCGCCATAGGGCTCAAGCAGAATGTCCTGCATGCTGAAAGCCGCCGTTCCCAGCGCGACAGCCAGCAACAGACGCCTGACCGACGATTCCGCGGTAACGTCCCGCCACAATTCGCGCAGCGGTGGTCGTACCCGATCCGGGCTGGTCCTTGCGGGATCGCGAACTTCCTGTTTCCAGAGGGCAACCATGTTCAGACAAATGGTGATCAACGCCGCTGCCTGGATCACCTGGATCAGCCGCAACTGACTGAAGTCACTGAGCAAAGCCCCGAAAATCAGGGAACTTATCATCATGCCGACAAGGAGCATGACGTAGAGTAGCGCGACGACGCGCGGACGCGCATGGGCAGGCGCCAGATCTGTCGCGAGTGCCAGACCAGCTGTTTGCGTCGTATGCAGACCGACTCCCACCAGCAAGAAGGCCGCCGCTGCTGACAACGGGCCAACAAACGCAGGGCCGTGAGTGTCTCCCGAAAGGAGGAGCAACGCGAATGGCATGATGGCAAAGCCGCCGAACTGCAGCAGGGAACCCATCCAGATATACGGCACCCGACGCCATCCGAGCCGGGATTTGTGATGGTCCGAGCGATACCCAATAAGCACGCGGAGCGGCGCGAAAGCTACCGGCAACGCCACCATGAGCGCAACCAGCCATGCATCAACGTTCAATTCCACAATCATCACGCGGTTGAGCGTTCCGCTCAGCATTACAACGGCCATACCGACGGAGATCTGGAAGAGGGACAATCGCAGGAGCCGACCAAGCGGAAGCTCGGTTGTCGCTGCATCGGCAAATGGCAGAAACCTTGGCCCCAGCCGCATCCAGCCTCTCGCAATCGGGTTTGGCCCTCGGCTCATGTCGGGCAAAGTTCCACCAATTCTGATATGTAGAAACCGCTTTTGATCCGTGCTGTTCGCGATATCAGCCAGCCTTCCAACCCAGGCTCCCGCTCAACCAGTTTGCGAATGCGAGCCTGGCTCACCGGCTGGATCGACGGAGCCTTGTTGCCTTTCGGGAACAGCTTTCCGACTGCGTGCATTGCCGCCAAAACCGGTGTCTTCGGCGCGAATGTAAAGTGCAGCGAAGCGCCAGTCCGCGCCGCCAGACTGGAAAGCGCCCAGGCCATGTCCCTGGCGTCATAGTGGATGAGCGAGTCCATCGCCACGACGTGGTCGAAAGAGCCCAGCTCCGGATCCAACATGTCGCCATTGCGGAAAGTGACGGCCGCAGGATCAATGTCGGCAGGCAACCGTCGACGCGCGAGCGTAATGAGCGGTTCCGACAGATCGATCGCAACGACTTGGGCGCCGCGACGAGCCGCCTCCACCGACAAGGCTCCGGTACCGCAGCCAGCGTCAAGCACCCGCGCCCCGCGAAGGTCGTGCGGTAGCCAACTCAACAAGCAGTCACGCATCGAGTCACGACCGGCCCGTACCGTCTGCCGTATGCGGCCAACCGGCGCTTCCGAGGTGAGCTTCGACCACGTTTCGGCGGCGGTGTGAGCGAAGTACCGCTCAATTTCCTGGCGCCGCGTGGTGTAGGTGGCCTGCTGCATCAGTCGTATCCCAGGAAATCGAACAGATCGCGGTCCTTCATCGGCGTCGCATCCAGCGGTTCCGTGCCTGTCCAGAGTTCCGCCGCAAGGCGCAGATATTCGTTCTGCACCGCTTCCAATTCCGGCGACGGCTCCATTTCGAACAAGGTCGACTTTTTGAGGCGGCTGCGCCGGATGACATCCAGATCTGGAAAATGTGCCAGACGATGCATGCCGGTGGCATCGCAAAAGCGGTCGATTTCGTCCGTCGCCGCGCTGCGATTTGCCAGTACCCCGCCAAGCCTGACTTCGTAATTCCTAGCCTTGGCTGAGATGGCGGCGATGATCCGGTTCATGGCAAAAATCGAATCGAAGTCGTTGGCCGCAACCACCAAGGCGCGCTGGGCATGTTGCAGAGGCGATGCAAAGCCGCCACAAACCACATCGCCAAGAACGTCGAAGATGACGACGTCCGTGTCTTCGAGGAGATGATGCTCTTTCAGGAGCTTGACGGTCTGGCCAACGACATAGCCGCCGCAACCGGTACCGGCCGGCGGCCCGCCCGCTTCGACGCACATCACCCCGTTATAGCCTTCGAAGACAAAGTCCTCAGTCCGTAATTCCTCAGTGTGAAAGCCAACTGTGTCGAGAACGTCGATCACCGTTGGCAGCAGCTGCTTCGTCAGCGTGAAGGTGGAGTCGTGCTTGGGATCGCAGCCGATCTGCAGCACCCGCTTGCCCAACTTGGAGAATGCGACGGAGAGATTGGATGACGTGGTACTTTTCCCGATGCCTCCCTTCCCGTAAACGGCGAACACCTTTGCGGTATCGATTGACACCGACGGATCCATCCGGACCTGAACGCTGCCTTCGCCATCCTGACGAGACGGCAGAACTCCTGTATCCATTAAAGACATGGCTTGATTTCCCTTTTGCTCATGCGGCGACCCCGACGCCCTCAACGCAATCCTCGAGTTCGTCTCCGGCCTCCTGCAACGCCTCAAGTGTTTCTCTGTCCGGTGACCAATATTGCCTTCTTTGGGCTTCCAGCAGCCGGTTCGCCATGCGCATCGACGATGCCGGGTTCAGGGATGCGAGTCGCCTCCGCATGACGTCATCGAGCACGAACGTTTCCGAGATATGGCGATACACCCAAGGCTCTACCTGGCCGGTAGTAGCCGACCATCCCATGGTATTCGACACATGCGATTCGATCTGCCGAACCCCCTCGAAACCATGATCCAGCATGGATTCATACCAACTGGGGTTCAGAACCCGGGTGCGGGTCTCAAGCGCGACCTGCTCGGACAGGCTTCGAACCTTGCCGCCGCCGCGTGTCTGATCGCCGATATAGACCGGCACCTCTTCGCCTTTGGCACGTCGGGCCGCCCGACCAATACCGCCCAACGTGTCGAAGTAATGATCAATGGTCGTGACTCCGAGTTCGACCGACTCGAGGTTCTGATAGGTCAGATCGACCTGTCCCAAGATCGTGTTCAGCAACTCCGGCCTCGATTGGACGTCGCCAGCCCGGGTGTACGCGAAACTCTTCCTGGCGGCATAGGCATCCGCCAGTTCGTCTTCGTCGTCCCAGCGACCGCTGCCGACCAGATGATTGACGTTGGCGCCGTAGGCGCCCTGTGCATTGCTGAAGACCCGCAGGGCGGCGGTCTCCAGATCGCAGTCGTTCTCGTCCTGATACCGGATCGTATTTTTGCGGATGTAGTTTTGGTCCACCGGTTCGTCGGCGGTTGCCGCCAGATAGCTTGCTTCCGCCAACATGCGCGTTTGCAGAGGCAGAAGATCCCTGAATATGCCTGACAGGGATGTCGTCACGTCGACCCGCGGC
>JAPOST010000092.1 GCA_026709535.1 Rhodospirillaceae bacterium | reverse complement strand
CTTGGACGGGTGTCGCAATGCCGTCCTCGACAGCCATGCCATCGTGGGCATTGCATTGCGCGACAAAACCGCGTCGATCCGGGATTGGATCACCAAGCGCCCGCGCTGGCATCGCCACCTCGTCGCGTCATGGCTCGACCAGATCAAGCACTGCATCAAAGCCACAGCCATTCTGATGGGCAAAGTCCGCCGAAGACATCTTCGTCTTCATCGAACGATTCTGACAAGCAATCCGCAGCGTCCACCACGGACCTGGATTGAAATTTCTCGACCAGTACCAGCCTGTTGCACCAACCCTTGAAAGGGCAGACACCAGGCCCCTCTCGCGCCAGTGCCCCCCGCATTGATACGGTGTTGTTTCCCTATCGGCATTCTCCGAATTGATCTGGCTGTACGCCTTGACTTGATGTTATGCAGTATCCGGTTACTCAGACTTGATCTCCTGATCGAAGCGCCGATGATCTGCGGTAGCGTGCAATTGACCGGTTCTGTCGGCTGTGTAGGATACCTCCCGCTTCGAGCCATGAGAAGGCGTGACGAAAATGACCCTACCCGCGGGACTGATGGTCGGCAAACGCGGCCTGATCATGGGCGTCGCCAACGACAGGTCGCTCGCATGGGGCATCTCCCGGGCTGTCGCTGCACAGGGTGCAGAACTGGCGTTCACTTTTCAAGGTGAGGCGCTGGCGCGGCGCGTGCGACCGCTGGCGGAAAGCGTCAACGCCTCGCTAATATTACCGTGTGACGTCATGGATGACGCCTCGCTTGACGCTGTATTCAATGTCATAAAAGGGGCGTGGGGTCGCCTGGATTTTGTCGTCCACGCCATCGCCTATGCGGACAAGGAAGAACTGAAGGGTAAATATCTGAGCACATCGAAGGACAACTTCGTCCAGTCGATGCTGATCTCCTGTTACTCCTTCACCGACATCTGTCGGAGGGCATCGGACTTGATGAACGATGGCGGCAGCTTGATGACGCTGACCTACTACGGCGCAGAGCGAGTCATGCCGCACTATAACGTCATGGGAGTGGCCAAAGCGGCGCTGGAAGCGAGTGTGAAATATCTGGCCGTGGACCTGGGCGACCGCAACATTCGCGTGAACGCCATTTCGGCTGGGCCGATCAAAACCCTGGCTGCCAGCGGAATCGGCGACTTCCGCTACATTCTGAAGTGGAACGAGCACAATGCGCCCCTTCATCGTAACATGACGCTGGACGATGTCGGCAGCGCGGGATTGTACATGCTATCGGATTTGTCGACTGGCGTGACAGGAGAAGTACACCATGTAGACGGCGGTTATCATGTCGTCGGCATGAAGGCGATCAATTCCCCGGATCTGGTCGCCGAAGCCCGCGGCAAGGATTAGCTGTGCCCGGAAATGCCTTCGGCACGGCGTTCCGCTTCGCCACCTGGGGCGAGAGCCACGGTCCGGCCATCGGCTGTATTGTCGATGGCGTGCCGCCTCGCATTCCGCTGACAGAAGATGAAATCCAGCCTTGGCTGGACCGGCGCAGACCCGGACAATCAAAATTTGTCACCCAACGGAAGGAGCCGGACACAGTTCGTATCCTGTCCGGCACGTTCGACGGAGTTACTACCGGTTCGCCCATCGCCTTGATCATCGAAAATGCCGATCAGCGATCTCGGGACTACTCCGAAATCAAGGACCTGTTTCGGCCTGGCCACGCCGATTATACCTACTGGAAAAAATACGGTATCCGCGACTTCCGCGGCGGCGGTCGCGCTTCGGCTCGGGAAACGGCGATGCGGGTGGCCGCCGGTGCTGTCGCCCGGCAAGTGCTGGCCAAGGCTTGGGGCGATATTTTCAAGATTCGTGGGGCCATGATCAAGATGGGGCCCTTGTGCATCAATGACGAGCGCTGGGACTGGGATATCGTCAGCGACAACCCCTTCTGGTGCCCTGACGCCAAGGCCCTGCCGTTGTGGGAACGATTCCTGGATACGGTCCGAAAGGAAGGTTCGTCCGCCGGAGCAGTAGTCGAGATCCATGGCGAGGGCGTGCCAGCCGGACTGGGTGAGCCGGTCTACGACAAGATTGACGCCGACCTTGCGAAGGCGATGATGTCGATCAATGCGGTCAAGGGCGTGGAGATCGGCCAAGGCTTTGCCAGTGCCGCCCTAGCTGGCGAATATGCGCATGACGCCATGCGCATGCTGGGGGGTGAAGTAGTATTCAAGAGCAATCGTTCCGGAGGTGTGCTGGGAGGCATTACCAACGGTCAGCCAGTGATTGCCCGCTTTGCCGTGAAGCCGACTTCATCTTTGCTGAAGCCGCAGCAGACCGTGACCGTTGATGGCAGAGAAACGATGGCGATCACCAAGGGCCGACACGATCCATGCGTCGGCATTCGCGCCGTCCCGGTGGGCGAGGCCATGATGGCTTGCGTCCTGGCCGATCACTGGCTGCGGCATCAGGGCCAGACAGGGCGTCAGCCCGATTGATCTTTCAGGAACTCTTGACGTTGCTGTCGGTGATCCAAGCATGCCAGGTACTACGAATTCAGCGCTTCATGGAATATCATATAAGCGCCCAGGCGCATTACTTCACTCGCTTTACCCCCTTGAGTATCGCCATCGTGCAACTGGATTGCTGCGATGGAGCGACCTGCCGAACCCCAAAAAGACTTTTATGCTGCGGGCGCATGCCAAAAGGCGCTCAGGGCGCCGGGACATGGTGTCGGCCGCAATCCATCGCCTCCCCGCGTTACGGCCCAGCCAGAACGCCTGCCGATCACTGGTGGGCGAGGACAATCGAGATTGCGGTCTGAACTAAGCGGATCCCGTATTTTGGCCGATCGGTGGCGTCGCGCCGGCACCATTCATCGCGCCAGGTATTCTATGCCAACATGAATGTTGGCATCAGCCGTTCTCTGGAACATCGTTGTCGCCGGCAACCAGATCGTCGTCGATGAAAGCACGAACGATCTCATCGATCGAGGCGTCCGGAAGCATGCCGAGTGATTCCGCCCGTTCGCCACGAGCTTCGCCAGGCCACCCGTCAACGATCTTGACGATTGCAGGGTCTGGCTTCCAACAGACGGTGCCCGTTTTCCGGTTTCCGGCGTTGCGCGCGACGGCCGCAGCCATCTCCCAAGCTTCGGCCTTGATACCGGACAACAGCAAAGTCCGTTTCAGACCCAGAGCTTCACTGGGCAAATCGTGCAATCGTACAAGAGCATCCACGGTTCGCCGGGGCGACAGGCACGCCATGGGCGCATGCGGCCCTACCGGACAGTCGTAGTCTTTTCCCTGCAGCGGTTCGCGGATGATCGAACTTGCCCAAGTGGATGCTGCACGATTTGGTGCCGGCCGGACCATGATGGTTGGCAGGCGCAAGGCGCGACCGTCGATAAACCCCTTGCGACTATAGTCATGGATCAGGTGTTCGCCGATCAGTTTTTGGGTGCCATACGACGTTTGCGGAGAGGGTGGCGTATCGTCCTTGATCACATCAGGCACGTCGCCGCCGTAGACGGCGATGGACGATGCAAAGACGACGCGCGGTGGAATTGCCAGCGCGCGGCACGCCTCCAACACATTTTGGGTCCCTTCCAAGTTTGTCCAATAGCCCAGGTCGAAATCTTCCTCTGCACCGGCGCTAACGATGGCAGCAAGGTGAAAGACCCCGGTTGTGGTTCCGTCGATGAGCCTGCCGACAAGATTGCGGTCGGCGACATCCCCGATTTCGACGGTGGCGTTCCCGCCGAAATCATCAGCAGGCGTCCTGTCGAACAGGACAAGCTCGGTTACCGCAGTTGGGGTCCCGTTCGCGCTGGCCAAGCGCCCTCTCTCCAGAATGGCGGCAGCCAACTTCTGGCCGATAAAGCCGGCGCCACCCGTAATCACGACACGCATCGCGTTTCCTGTTTTTGCGTTCCTGATGACCGAGTGTTGTCGGCCAACTGCATCGAAGCGGTCAACCCGTCCCGGGAGTGGCGTTTCCGGTCGGGATACTGTACGCAGGACAGCCTGTCCTGGTTCCGGTTCCGCCATGCTGTATTCCGTTGATCACATTCTCACCACCCATGTTGGCAGCCTCCCAAGGCCGAATGACCTGATCGATATGCTGGTCGCCAGGGACCGGAACCGACCGTACGACCCGGCGCAGCTGGAACGGCGTGTTGCCGAAGCGGTAATCGCGATTGTGCAGAAACAGGTGGACTGCGGCATTGACCTTGTCAGCGATGGTGAGATGTCGAAAATATCCTACACCAACTACGTCAAGCACCGCCTGAACGGCTTTGGTGATCCAGCGCCGCTTCGTTGGTCGCCGTCGGACCTGCGCGAGCATCCTGATTTCGTGGCGGCCCAACGCAGGATGAACAACATCAACAATCTGGACCCGCCGGCTTGCCGCGCACCGATTGAAGCGGGCGACACCGGTCCCCTGGATACAGATCTGGCGAATTTTCGTACGGCCGTTGACGCCGCTGTGCCCGTTGGCGCGTTCCTGAACGCCGCGTCGCCGGGCGTCGTCGCTCACTTCATGCCAAATGCCTACTACGCAACGCGCGATGCCTACGTTGAAGCTCTGGCAGAGGCCCTGACACAGGAATACCAGGCGATCCATGAAGCTGGCTTTCTGCTGCAGATCGATTGCCCTGACCTGGCGATGATCCGGCACATGGAATTTGCAGATTCATCATTGGAGGAATTTCGTCGTGCGGCTGAAGTCAGTGTCGAAGCCTTGAACCACGCAACCCGAAACATCCCGGCAGAGGCGATGCGCATACATATCTGCTGGGGCAACTATCCCGGTCCGCATACCCACGATGTGCCGTTGGTCGATATGGCTGAAACCATCTTCAGGGCCCGGCCTCAGGCGGTGTTGTTTGAGGGTGCGAACCCGCAACACGGCCATCAGCATGAAGACCTCGCCACGATCGCCATTCCCGACGACAAGATTCTGGTGCCAGGCGTGATCGATACCAATACCAACCATGTGGAGCATCCGAAGCTCATCGCCCAGCGCCTGTGCGCCTATGCCGACATTGTAGGGCGAGAACGGATTCAGGCCGGCACTGATTGCGGGTTCAGCACACTCGCCAGTCTGCCGCGAGTCTGGCCGAGCATTGTCTGGGAGAAACTCCGCGCCATGGCAGAAGGCGCTGCAATTGCGACCGACCGTCTTTGGAACACGAAAACGCCATAGTATCGAGTAAGGAACTACCGTTTAGAGATATGCGGTATACTAAATACCAATGAAGGTGCAAATCTTGACCGATCTACAAAAAGGCTTCGAAAGCTTTTGAATATACAAGGCAAGACTCCAAATGCATACACTGAATGAAATTCATACAATTACTAATGGTAACTGCTATAGAAAATGCAAAACTTTAGATTCGCCATTCTTATAAAAATGATGCAGCCCACCGTGAAAAAATTTATAGTTACATATATATATATTCCAGAACCTTTATCCAATCACACCGCCTTCTCGGATACATGACCTCAGAAGGCTTGATGTTGAATATCTCCAGCGGGTTCAGCCTCCGCGCCGCTTCTTAGTAATCTTCCACTTATAGCTGTTTGTCCTTTCCCGGTCTGGCTTCCTCAAATCCGATCACCATCGTGCGGTCCCACATGCGTTGCAGCGGTTGGCCGACGACGACAGCCCAGACTGGCTCCTTGACACCGCGCTGGGTCGACCAGGAAAAACCGATGCCAGCGTGGACATATTTCTCGTGGGTCAGAACCTTGTAGTGTGGCGGACTGGACAGCCAACCTTCAAATGTCTTTTGTACATCGGAACTGCCGCGGGACAGAGTTTCGCCGGTCATGCGGTATTCGTATCCGACCGCACTCACACGGTCCCCAAGTTTCCGTCCGGTGGTGCTGTCGTGGCTCAGCCCTGCCGTTTGCGCTTGATCTTCCGACTGCCATTGGGCAGCGCGCATCAGGTGGCGTTCCAGAACCAATCCAGGCAAACCTTTTTGGATGCGATACTCGTTGATAATCATCAACATTGTCTGAGCGCGTCGGGTCTGTTCACCGGTCAAATCCGGGATGCCGCCGGGATGCTCGCGCAGCGCTAAATCCTTGTCGCCAGTGCTGCATGCGCCGATGGCAAGCGCCGCAGCCAAAGTCAGGATGCCCGTGCGCCGCACCCGTCCCATCTACGAACCGCCGCGAATGACACAACCGCGCGGCAATGGCATTCGGGTCGGCTCGCCGCTGCGCTCGACCTTTTCAGCCCCAGCGGTCGGATATGTCTTGTCCCAGATCATCGCAGCGCTGGGGCGGGCCAGCTTGATCACCCACCAGTGCTTGTATCGGCCGGCTGGGGCATCCGGTGTGTAGATATAAGCCGCACCACCGTGAATATAGATCGGCCGGAGCAAGGCATAGCGATGGCAGGGGCTGGCCTTAAGGTTGCCCACAGCGCCGCGGGCCGTGGCTTGGGCCGCTGCCAGCGTCTCGCCTACTGCAACCCACAGATAACCGGCTCGCGACACGCGTTGGTCTGGCGTCGAGCCATCGCTGCCGGCGTGATAGAAACGCCAATTCTTCCTGAAGTCATTGGCCTTCACCAAGGCGGCATGCATCAGATGCGCCTCCAGTATCAGCGGCGGCAGCCCGTTCTCGGTGCGGAATTCATTGACCACGCGGATAATCGCTTGGGCGTCGCGCATCTGTTCCGGCGACGGATCACTGACTCGGGGCTCGTTGCGGGCAATTTCGACTTCGTCGTCATGCGTACATCCGGCAAGGACGAGAACGCAACCGAGCATGGCAATCGTTATCTTGAAGAATGAATACATGACTACTTCAACGTAGCTTAGACGATTGATCTTGAGCGCAACCGGCTGACGCTTTGCGACGATACGGAATTGCCGGACTGCCTGTAACGGTTACAACACAAGAATCCAGTAGTTGACGACTTTTCACTTGTCGGCATGTATCCATCGCCGGTCTCGCCATGGATCAGGACGCGCCAAAATCAGTGTCCAGAAATGCTTGATCGGAATGCCTGACCGCGGCGGATTCGGATTATAGTCGTACGCAATGCCCGCGTCTGTCATGTTTGGCAACGTCATTTGCATCAGGTGGCGAGAACTGCCGGTCCATTGCCGGACGGTGGCAACAGCCGATTTATTGCCACCAGCCAGATTCTCTGCGATCTTGGTCCAAGTATAGCCAACATCCCAAACACGATCGACCAACTGCGAACAATCAGTCCCGGTGTGCTGCATCAGTGCATATCGCGCGATATCCAGGTTGTGGCGCTTTGCGGCAATCATCAGCCGGGGTTCCAGCTTCATGGTAGTGTGACCGCGCCGCGCGCGCACCAGATTAACCAATTCCAGCATGCGCAAGATCTTGCCATTGACCATCTGCGGAAAGCGTCCCTCTGCGATCTTGGCCATTTCCTGCCTCTGTGGACGATCGGGATTACGTTTGTATTCTGCCGTATAGACGAAGCGATCCGGATTGTAGGGCCGGTCCAGGCGGTCGGCGCCGTGATACTTCCAGACCTTGCATTCCAGTTGCCGGTGCACAAGACGCTCTGTCCGGCGTTTGACGCGTGGCTTCTTGGCATGGGCCAGCAGAACAGGATGCCCGTCGCGCATGAAGGAAATCGCGGTCTGCAGCGCCGGCGCAGTTCGGTTGCCAGCCAGTCCAGGTCTGTGGTGCGAGCCGAATATCAGTGGTTGCTGATTTTCCAGGCCCAGCCAAGATGCGGGAGTAATTACCGTCGCCTCGGCGCAAGCTTGATGGCTCACCGCCACCCCGGCGGCTATCAGGCCGAGAAGCGAAGAGGCGCGGAACGAGGAAGTCATTGGACAACGATCTTTGGTGCCGATCTCTGGCCGGATGATCGGGCATTCAGCCTGTTCAGGATGCGGCTAGCAATGTCGCGATATGCTCCGGTGTAGGCACTTCCCGGCTCGGTGACAATGATCGGCTGCCCACAGTCGGAAGCCTGCCGGATCCGGATATCCAGCGGGATTTCGCCCAGGAAATCTATGCCCAGGGATGTTGCCTCGTCGCGGGCGCCGCCATGAGAAAAGATCTCTGTCCGCTCACCACAGTGGGGGCACTGGAAATAACTCATGTTCTCGATAATCCCTAGCACCGGAACATCGACTTTGCGGAACATGTTCAGGCCCTTGCGTGCGTCAAGCAAAGCGATGTCCTGCGGCGTCGAGACGATGATGGCGCCAGCCAAGGGTGCGGTTTGGGCGAGGGTTAGCTGCACATCACCGGTACCGGGCGGCATATCAACGATCAGAACGTCCAACGATCCCCAATCGACATCCTTCATCATCTGTTGCATGGCGCCCATGACCATTGGACCACGCCAGATCATCGGGGTTTCCTCATCGACCAGGAAACCCATGCTCATCAGCTTTACGCCGTGACCTATCATGGGATCCAGAATCTTGCCGTCAGCCGTGGTCGGCTTGCCGGAAACGCCCATCATCCGGGGCATAGACGGCCCGTAGATGTCGGCATCCAGCAGCCCGACTCGCGCGCCTTCGGCCTGCAGCGCCAAGGCGATGTTGGCCGCGGTGGTTGATTTGCCCACACCGCCCTTGCCCGACGCCACGGCCACGATATGCGCCACATCGTTCAGGCCAGCGCCCTTCACTGACGCCGCCTGTTGCCGATCGTGGCCGGAAGAAGTGGAAGCAGACCGGTGTGCGGTCAGAACTGCAGTCACGGAAGTGACCCCGTCCAAGGCAAACACGGCCTTTTCGACAGCCTTTCGCAGCGGTTCGGCCGTGTGTCCTCGCTCGGGCGACACTTCTAGTGAGAACCCTACGTTACCATCTTTCACCACCAAACCGGAGATCATGCCGAGCGAGACGACATCCTGACCTTTTTCTGGATCCTGCACCGTCCGCAGCGCGTTCAGGACTGCGTCTTCTAAAACGATCGCCATGCTTGAATTCTCCGCGGTACACCCGATATCTCGCAACATGGGTTGAGAATTAGTGAGAGTCGGGAGAAACCTAATCCTCTCTCAAATCCCGATCCAGTTGGCGCCGCCGAACTGCGCCTGTTCGCTGCAGCGAAGGCGATAGTGCCGATGACGCGTTGCCGCCGGACAGGGCGCTAACTGTTTAGCGGCGGCCTGGAAAGAACATATCGCACCCGACCAGAATTTCGGGTGACAGACTGCCGTTGGCGGTCGACATACGGTACGGCCATATCAGGGACACTGAAAAGATGCCTTGGAATAATCAGACCGGCGGCTCAGGCGGCCAAGGACCTTGGGGCGGCAACGGCGGCGGAAAGGGGCCATGGAACAACGGTTCGGGCGGCCGCGGCGGCGGACAGCCGCCGAACTTCGAAGACATGATTCGGCGCGGACAGGATGGCGTGCGCAAGGTTATGCCTGGCGGCATCGGCTCGCCCAAGGGCATTGCAATAATCGCCGTCCTGGTAGTGGCCATCTGGATGGCTACCGGATTTTACAGGGTGGATCCAAAGGAGGCTGGCGTCGAACTGGTATTTGGCAAGGTTGTCAACATCAGTTCACAAGGACTGCATTGGAACTGGCCCTCCCCGATCGGCGAGACCGAAAAACCGAAAATCACGGAAATTTCCAAAACCAACATCGGCTTCAGCGATATCGGCGGTGGCCGAAATACCATTGAGCAAGAAAGCCTGATGCTGACGGGCGATGAAAATATCGTCGACGTGAAGGTTGTTGTGCACTGGCGGATTGACGCCCGGCCCGTCACCAATACCGTCGATGGCAAGGAAGTTACCACTCAGCCCGGCATTCGGAACTACCTGTTCAACATTCGCAATCCCGAGAAGACGATCAAGGACGCAACCGAAAGCGCAATTCGGGAAATCGTCGGCAAGACGCCATTTGAAGAGATTCGCACCGAGGGCCGCTTGAAGATCGAAGGCGACGCAAAGCTTCTGATCCAACGCATCCTTGATGAATACGGCGCCGGAATCGAGGTGGTTCGGGTTCAGCTTCTGGGCGCGGACCCGCCGGCAAAAGTGCTGGACGCGTTCCGGGATGTTCAAGCGGCGCGCGCCGACCGGGACAAGATGATCAACGAAGCAACAGCCTATCAGAAGCGAGTGGTGGAAAGGGCACGCGGCCAAGCCGACAGGATCACACGCGCAGCCGAAGCCTTCAAGCAGGAGAGAATCCAGATTGCTGAAGGTGAAACAAGCCGGTTTCGCGCCATTCTAAAAGAATACTCCGCGGCGGAGGATATCACCCGCAAGCGGATCTACATGGCAACGATGCAAGACATCCTGAAAGACATGGACAAGATCATCATCGATCAGGATGGCCGGCAGGGTGTGGTACCCTATTTGCCGCTTAACGAACTCATGAAGAAGCGCGGCACGGCAAAGCCCGACGACGGCGTCGAAGATCCCTCCAGTACTGATCCAACTCTACGCCGCCCGGCGGCTGACGCCAGCAGGAGCCAGTGACATGTCTCGAATGCGTATCGCTATAATCGCCTTTCTGGTTGTGATCGGCTTTGTCGGCTATTCGGCAATTTACACCGTACACGAGCGGGATCAGGTTCTAGTCCTGCAATTCGGCAAGGTTGTCCGGGTCGACGACAAGCCAGGCCTGCATTTCAAGATTCCCTTCATCCAGAATGACCGGTATTTCGACCGACGTGTTCTGGATCTTGATGTCCAGCCAGCGGAATTGAACACGAGCGACCAGAAACAGACAGTGGTCGACACGATCGCAAGGTTCCGCATTACAAATCCGCTGAAGTTCTTTCAGGCGGCCCGGACCGTTGCAGGGTTCGAGCAGCAACTCGGCACTATCGTGAATTCCACCACGCGGGCCGTCTTTGCCGGCGTTCCCCTGTCAGAATTGCTCACAGCCAAGCGAGCCAACATCATGCGGGACATTGCCAATCGGGTCAGCGCGGCCGTGGAGCCTCGTTACGGGGTAGACTTGATCGATGTGCGGGTGAAGCGCCTTGACCTGCCGCCGCAGAACAGTGAGCGCATTCTGGAGCGGATGGAATCGCAGCGTCGTCAGGAGGCTACGGGAATCCGGGCCAATGGCGAACGCGAGTCGGCGCGGATCAAGGCTGACGCCGATCGCGACTCGCGGATCATTGTCGCCAAGGCCGAGCGCCGCTCGCAGGAACTGCGCGGCGAAGGCGAGGGCAAGGCTCAGGAGATCTACAACAGGGCCTACGGCAAGAACACAGGCTTCTTCGAGTTCTGGATCTCAATGAACGCGCTGCGGGATTCCCTAGCGTCGGACAATACGCGATTTATCGGTCCAGCATCAGGGGAATTCTTCAAATACTTCGGTAACATGAACGGCACGAAGTCCGCTAACGCCAGGAAATAACGCCCATTCCTTGATGGCGCCAACAGGGCGGGCCCGGGTATCATGAAAGAAATATTTCTGGCGTTGTGCTTGGCGTTCGCCTTGGAGGGCATGGTCTATGCGCTGTTTCCCAACGGCATGCGCCGGCTCTTGAAATCCTTTCTTGAGTCGTCCGAAACGCAAGTCCGGCTGACGGGACTGGCCACCGCCGCTGTCGCCGTTGTCTTGATCTGGCTGGTCCGGTAACGACAGCGTCGCCCGTTTCGATTCAAGTATCAACCAACAGTTGTATCCGATCGGCTGCAAAGGTCGTGAGACCGTATTCAACTCGCGATCATTCCGGCGTGATATTGATGTTTTCTGTCCAAAGGACTGGTCGATTGCGGGGAATGTTCAGTCGCGCTGCCTCTTCGTGCTCGGGCAAAGAGGCGGTGATGCGGGTCGATTTCCGTTGATGATCTTCGATGCCGC
>JAPOST010000037.1 GCA_026709535.1 Rhodospirillaceae bacterium | reverse complement strand
CCTCTGTCGTCTTCTCGACGTTGCGGAGGCGGATTTCGCCGGACATGAGTTTCGGTAGGAGAAGATCGCGGGTTTCTGCAAGTGTTCGGCTCTCCAACGCGTTCTTTATAGTGTGTTCAACAAGCGGGCTGACGATTTGGCCCAATTGCGCAAGGACCCCATCTGGCGGCAGGATCGTGATCGCCTCCTTCAGGTGCCGCCGCTGAATGTGCCCCATAGTCGTGGCCTTCGAGGCTGCTATCGCTCGGAATTCGTCCAAATGATGATGAACCCATTGACTGAAGAACCACGATGGGAATTGGTCCGAGGTCACCTTGAAAAGGTGCTGATTGAGTGCTCCATCACCTTCAGTCCAGAATTTTGCAATCAAGCTACCAGACCATGAAAACAGGAAGTCTCCATCTTTAATGATATATTTGTTGGGGACTGACTGCGAGGCTCGGTCGGATTTCGGCGTTATGCCTCCTCGCAACTCGGTGATCTTGATGACTGGCAAACTGTCATCAGAGTCCGAGGCGGGAAACTTTTGGAGAGCCAAGCCATTCAGGAATTGTGCGATCTCGTCGAGAGGCTTCCTGCTCCACCCCACTGGCTTTCCCTCTTCGTCCAGCGCGTCGGGGAAAAGGTCCCAGAGTTTCGGGGACAGATAGGAGTCGTGGCCTTCCATTTTGGCGCGGGTGGGACCGAAATCGACGAACCAGTCCTTGAACCCAGCCCGTGCCATGGCTTCCAGCGTTTCATTTATCCGCCGGTTCAGCTCGATTTTGTCGTCCAAAGCGCCCAATAGGCCTGTAATCGAGTCCTGTTCGGATCGGGAGGGCAACGCGACATGAAACGCTTTGACTTCGGGGTAGTAGATCGTCTGATGCGTGGTCCCCATCGAGAACATGTTGAGCGAATTCACGTTCCGCGATGAGAACGTATTTCAAAAATTCGGGGCTTATCTCATCACCGCAGACCCAGTTAACGAAGTCCTGGCTCGTGGCCATGGGCCTACCCATGACAACGACGTACCCGACGGATGCCGTGCGAGACAGGCATACGGTACCCTCCGGGAGAATGCGAGCGGACGAATTGTCGATACCAAGCTGGTTAGTGTGCTGCAAGGTGTCGTAAATCGTGCGCCCATAGTTGGATGTCGCATCACGTATTCCAATCCATGGGATTTCCCCGTTCCAGTATTCTGGATGCCGACGGCTCGGTGTATGCCCGCTCTCTAGTCGTGCAACGTCCGTTAGACGTGTCCACTTCCAACCCTCTGGGATAGGTCGTTTTGGATTGCCGACCGATAAAGAGTAGGCTCCTGCAATTATTCCGGTAGTGGCCTCCCTGCCGCCTGTTTGTGTCTGCCTCCGAGCCATTTATCCGCCCAATGTTTCGAGTTTTTCTTGAATCTGTCTGCTCAATTGGTCGGCTTCGATGAATTGCTCCGCAAGCGTCTCCTTCAACTCCGCGAAACGCTCCTCGAACGATACGTCGTCATCTTCGTCCGTCGCCGCGCCGACATAGCGGCCGGGCGTGAGGACGTGGGCATGATTCCTGATCTCTTCCAGTGAGGCGGACTTACAGAATCCCGGCTCGTCTTCGTAAGGCATCGCGTCCGGTGCACCGTGCCAAGCGTGATATTTATCAGCGATCCGGCCGATTTCCTCGTCGGAAAACTCCCTCCGGGTCCGGTCCACCATGTGCCCGAGCTTGCTGGCGTCGATGAACAGCACTTCCCCGCCTCGGTCGCGGCATTCCCCGCCGGGATCCTTGTTGCGCGTCAGGAACCAGAGGCAGGCGGGAATCTGTGTCGAGTAGAAGAGCTGTCCCGGCAAAGCGATCATGCAGTCCACCGCGTCGGCCTCAACCAGAGCGCGGCGAATGTCCCCCTCTCCCGACGTGGCCGTGGACATGGAGCCGTTGGCGAGCACTACCCCTGCCGTCCCGTTCGGGGCGAGGTGGTGATGGATATGCTGGAGCCAGGCGTAGTTGGCGTTGCCCGCGGGCGGAACACCGAAGGTCCAGCGGGTGTCTTCGCGTAACCGCTCGCCGCCCCAGTCGGAGACGTTGAACGGCGGATTGGCAAGGATGAAGTCGGCCTTGAGGTCCGGCAGTTCGTCCTTGTGGAAGCTGCCCTCGTTGTTCCAGCGGATGTCGGCGTCGATGCCGCGTACCGCGAGGTTCATCCGGGCGAGCCGCCAGGTCGTGTAGTTGCTCTCCTGGCCGTAGATGGCGATGTCACCAATGTGCCCGCCATGCGCCTCGACGAACCTCTCCGACTGCACGAACATGCCACCTGAGCCGCAACATGGGTCGTAGACCCGGCCCCTGTAGGGCTCCAGCATTTCGACCAGCAGGTGGACGACGGAGCGGGGCGTATAGAACTCGCCGCCGCGCTTACCCTCGGCGCCGGCGAAGCCGCCGAGGAAATATTCATAGACCCGCCCGAGGATATCCCGGGAACGGTCGGCCTCCTCAGCCATGCCGATCCCGGAGACGAGGTCGATCAACTCGCCGAGCATGACTTTGTTCAACGCGGGGCGGGCGTAGTCCTTGGGCAGCACACCCTTAAGCGAGGCGTTGCTAGCCTCGATCGCCAGCATAGCGTTGTCGATGTCCTTGCCGATCGTGGTCTGCCGGGCCATGGCCTGCAGATGCGACCAGCGGGCCTCTTTCGGAACCCAGAAGACGTTCTCGGCAAGGTACTCCTCGGGGTCCTCCGCGTCGGCCAGCTCTTGTTCGAGAAGCTCTGCGCGCTTTGCCTCGAAGGCATCGGAGATGTACTTGAGGAAGATCAGGCCGAGAGCGACATGCTTGTAGTCGGACGGCTCCATGTTGCCGCGCAGCTTGTCCGCCGCCGCCCAGAGTTGCGCCTCGAACCCGAGATTTGCGCCGTTGTTGTTCGCTTGCTTCGCCATGCGGTCCTTGACTTTTTCTCTCCGACGGAGACGTAGTTTGCCCGGTCGGTTTCATGAACGCCACGTTGGGCCTGACCCACACATCAAAACAGTACGAACATGTGGATAGTCCGCAGCACGCCATGTTGCTCTTCTGGCATAACGGACGCTGCCTAACAGATCAATATGGTAGCGGGTCATGGGTCGCTGACGGCTCCATGGTGTTGGGTTTGCCGACCGAGCCATGGGCACGATGTCCAAGGTCACAGTCAGTCCAGGGATGCCGGATCGACTAGGCTCAGGACTCATTGATTGAGATAGAAGATGACGGTTGCTGCGATGCAGATTGCGGAGAAGAAGGTGTGCGCGCATCTGTCGTATCGGGTTGCGATGCGCCGCCAGTGCTTGAGCTTGGCGAACATGTTTTCGATTTTGTGGCGGGTTTTGTAGAGGGTTTTATCGTATGCGAGGGGCTGTTTTCTGCTCTTGATGGGCGGGATGCAAGGCGTGATGCCCTTGGCCTTGAGAGCCGCTCGGAAGCGGTCGCTGTCGTAGCCCCTGTCGGCGATCAGATAGGAGGCGGACCCCGGCAAGCTGTCATGGATCAGCCTGGCTCCGACGTGATCGCTCATCTGGCCTTCGCTGAGCAACAGGACGATGGGTCGGCCGGCCTGATCGGCGACGGCGTGGAGTTTCGAGTTCAGGCCGCCCTTGGTGCGACCGATACGGCGGGGAACAGCCCCTTTTTGAGCAGGCTCGCCGCCGTGCGGTGGGCCTTGAGATGGGTGCTGTCGATCATCACCCGGTCCGGCGCGCCGGCGTCCTCGGCCAGCGCCGCGAAGATACGGTCGAACACGCCCATCCGGCTCCAGCGCACGAAGCGGTTATACAGCGTCTTGTGCGGGCCGTAATCCACCGGCGCGTCGCGCCAGCGAAGACCGTTGCGGATCACGTGAATGATCCCGGACACAACCCGCAAGTCGTCGACCCGCGGAATGCCGTGCGACAGTGGAAAGTAAGGCTTGATGCGTCGAAGCTGCTCAGGCGTCAGCCAAAATAGATCGCTCATGTCGTGTCTCCCGTCCAATCAAGACACCAGCGTCCCCAAAACTCATCAACAAACTTTTAATGGGTCCTGAGCCTAGGCTGAATTTGAATGGACGCAAATGGTCGGGTTCTTGCGCTCGGACTGGCTCGCCGATCTACTGTCGGAAGAGATTCGCGAAGCGGATAAACAAGGACGGAAGGGAGATGAGAGGTGAACGTTTTCGGATGCACGTCAAGCAGGCGGGGGTTCCTGATCCTGGGCCTATGGAATTGCTACGATCCAGGCAATGACCAAGGGCTCCGTGACGACCTCATCCAGGAGGGAGAGGGCGCACGGATCGCGCGCAGGAACAATCTGGCGCTCGCGGGAATTGTCGTTGCGGCCTTCATGGCCGGTGCCGGACCACAGGATCTGGAGGTGTTCGGCGTGACGGCCAGCGGGACGATGGGCGTGCTCACCGCTTGCTTCATGGTCCTTGCATGCCATACCTACTGGTATTTTATGCGCTGGCATCATCTTGCCGACGACGCCGTGATTCTGGTCTTCTCGGTTACATTGAAACATCCACCCTTGCCACTCCAACAGGAAGGCCCAAGGATGCTCAGCCAGAAATCGGCCGCCTTGTTCGCGAATCGGGCGTGTTTCCTGCTCGTCGCGATGTCTGTCGCGATCTCGGTCTGGTGGGGAGTGAGCGCGGTGGCCGGCGGAGTTGCCTGGACGAATTGATGGAATTGCAAAATTTGGGGATTGCATCCATTGCTAGACAATCTCGGCCTCTGCGTTCAGACTGAAGCATTCCTGTTGCATTTCGACTACGAGGGCCTGGGAGAGGTGATCACAGTCTGGGCTGACCTGCTAATCTAAAAATTTGCCCTGCCACTCCTGCCATGACCCCGTGAAAATGTCCGTTGCAGGGGCGGTGTCGCCAATTCCGCATAGAGAGACCTCATCTTCGGCGTGACGGACACACAATGTATTATCGAAAATCCAATGATCGGTCCTCCTGTCTAGATTTGCATATAATTCCCCATCGAAACTGCGTTCAAGGAAGCCGGAAGGTCCATGGCTGGGCCGATAACGGGTCTGACGGCTGACCGCAGAGGCCTTGTGAAGATCCACGGAGCTCGGGAGCGCGCGAATGTCATCATTGGCATGGGTTGACTTTGACGAAGCCGAGCGCCAGCGCGCTCAGCGGATTATGGCGCTGTTCCAGGAACGAGAAACCCGCGACGAACTTGGCTTGGGAGGGATCCGGGACTCCATTGCTGATCACCTGTTTCCGGGGACCAGCACCATCCAGACACGCTTACGCTACATGCTCTTCATTCCTTGGCTGTTTCAGATGTTGGAAGACTCGACAGCCGTGTCCGATCAACTCGAAATCGAAGCCCGTGCCCTGGAAAACAGGCTCGCCAACGCGCTCAAGGCCGGTGGAGAATCGAATGGCGTTATCGGCCGGGATGCTGGCGCCGATCTTCAGAGGCTTCCCAGTTCCGTCTATTGGGCAGGGCTGGGAACCTGGGGTATTCGTCTCTTCACGGGTTCAACCGACAATCTCTTCTCCTACTTGCCCCATTTGCGGAACGGCTCGCGGCAGGCCCGGGATGGCGAGCATACCCCGACGGAAGCTCAGGCCCTTCAAATTTGGTCGCCTTCGCTACCGTGTTCACCAAAGAATTTGCTTGGGGAGGTTCGCTTCCGTCTCAGGTCTGATGAGGCGGCCTACATCATTGATCGATTGGTCTCAGCGCAACCCATGAGCCTACTAACGTACCTTGCACGCAACGGTGCCGGTGCTGCCGCCGACTGCGCGAATATCTGGGAGCATCCGCATCTTGCGGAATTTCCAAACGAGACGCGCGAACTGGTCGGCCATAGCGAATTGTTTTCGAGCGTGATGCACGGCGCCGCGCTCATCTACAACCTTCTGCTGAGTAGGCTGCGCGAGAAACCTGACTGGATCGAAAAATATGAAACACGCCTGCAAGACTGGCGAGCAGGCTTGGATAAGTCGGCGATTCGCGCTTGGTCGCTCGATTCGTTCTGGCAGGACATCAATCATCCCGCGCATCGCATCCGTCTGGCGGCGAAACGATTCGTCACCGAATGGGTGGAGTTGGTACGGACCGGAAACATTGGGGAAGGAAACCTGACAGCAGCCGCACGCGTGGTGGAGAATCGCGAACGCCGATTAAAGACAAGTCAGTCGCGGTTTTCGAACCGCGCCGTGCGGGACCGCTGGAATGGCGCCTCGGGGGCGGAGCCGCTGTCGTTCCGTTGGGCACAGGCCCGTTCTCACCTACAGGATCTGGCCGATGTCGGATAGGAAGACGCTTGATCCCGAGATTCGCGTTCTTTACGGCGACAGTCTACAGCCGCCACCGGGCTATGTCTTCGACGCGGGGGTCGCGACAACATTCACGCTCGATTTCGAGACAGCGCTGGCCGTCCCAGTCAGTCTCGCCTTGTTCGCGGCTGAGAACCGCGACGACATCCTTTCTAACCCCTTGGCCCTGCTTGAGGGGACGGAACGGATTGCGGGACGCCTTGCGTTGTTTGCGGATGCCGGGCATCTCCACGCTCAAAGCCGGCCGCATTCACGCCTTTGCTCGCTGCTGGAACGTATCATCGTCGAGGTTACTGCACCCCGTGGCGGCGCGTTCCATCCGAAGATGTGGGCCTTGCGGTTTCGATCGACGCGTGCCCGAGATCCAACACTGTTGCGCCTCCTCGTCTTGTCGCGGAATCTCACACGGGACCGCTCCTGGGATATCTCGCTTCGCCTTGACGGCGAGGTTACGGGCCGGCGCGACACCAGAAACAAACCGCTTTTTGATCTACTGATTCGCCTGCCGAATCAGGCGGTCGCCGGCATATCGGACGAGACGCGCATCGTGACCGAGGAGGTCGCGAAGGATGTTCGGCGCACCAATTGGACGATGCCGGGCGGCTTCGAGGAGGTTGCATTCGCCGTGAACGGGCTTGGCCGCAGCAACTGGCAGCCGTCGTCGTGCGCGCGATTGGGTGTGATTTCGCCTTTCTGCGACACCGACGCGCTCGACCTGTTGGCAGATTTGCCGACAGCGAAGAAGCCGATCATCATCAGCCGATCCGATCAATTGATCTCTGTCGCTCCCCGCACGATCGAGGCCTTTGAGCACGTTTCGGTACTCGATGAAATGGCCACCAGTGAAGACGGGGAAGAGGACTCCGCGAGTGCGCTCCAGGGACTCCATGCAAAGGCCTTCATTTCCGAGATTGGCTGGAACACGGTCCTGACTGTGGGATCGGGCAACGCGACTCGACCGTCCCTGATCTCCGGAAGGAATGTTGAGTTGTTTGTCTCCCTTCGGGGCAAACGCTCGAGGGTTGGCAGCATCGAACAAATCATGGGGGACAAGGGCTTCGGCCGCCTGACGCGGAAATTCGAACCCAATGAACTTGATCCCGCGGATCCGAAAGTGGTCGAGGCGGAGAAGCGGCTCGACGATGCGCGTTGCCTGCTGTGTCAAGGCGACCTGCGGCTCCGCTGTGAACGCAACTTGAGCGAAGATGCCGAAGAACAAGGATGGCGCGTCTGGCTCGATCCCGTGAAGTCATTGCCGCTCGACGGTATCGGCTCCCTGAGTGCATGGCCAATCACACGCGGCGATGGTCACGCGTGTGACGTTCTGTCGGGACTGCGATCCGGCGCGTCGGTCGATCTGGGTGCAATGCCGATCGTCGATCTCACCCGCTTTTTGGCCTTTCGGATGACGGACGAGAACGAAAAAGCGTCGGCAGTGTTCAGCACCGGGTTGATCATGGAAGGTCTCCCAGCCGAAAGACATGCCGCCATTCTGCGTTGGACGATCGACAGTCGTGACGCTTTCTTCCGTTATCTCCGGCTCCTGCTTTCCGAATTCGGCGACCCCTTTAGCGCAGTCTTGGCGGTGCAGGAAGGAGCGGGAGCGAAGGCTTGGGCCACAGGGGCCGATGATGCTCCCTTGCTGGAAGACATGGTCCGAGCGTTGTGCCGCGGTGGTGAACGGCTTCATGCCATCGATCGGTTGGTAACCCGCCTGGAGGCCGGAAATGAGTCAGGCGCTGATCCCGTTCCGGCTGAGTTTCGCTCATTGTGGGAGGCATTCCGCGCCGTACTGCAGGAGCAGGGTGCTGACCATGCCGGATAGGCGATTCGATGCTGCTGCCGCGCTCGCGCCGCTCAAGGATTTTCAGCGACATACCGTCGACTATGTAATTGATCGACTCTACGGAGATCAGGATCCGGTACGGCAGTTCCTGGTTGCCGATGAGGTTGGCCTGGGCAAGACCATGGTCGCCCGTGGGGTGATTGCACGGACCATCGAGAAGCTCTGGGATACGACAAAGCGGATCGACATTCTCTACATCTGCTCCAATCAGGCGATCGCAGCACAGAACATCAATCGCCTGAATGTCCTCAATCGAGACGATCTGACGCTGCCGACTCGTATGACACTTATCCCGCTCCAAGTGCGCGGCGAACAGGGTCTGGACTCCAACAAGGTAAACTTCATCAGCCTGACGCCCGGAACGACTTTCGATCTCCGGTCCAGAACGGGCGTCAAGCAGGAACGCGCACTGCTCCGGCGCCTGCTGGAAGACTGCGTGTCGAGGCCACGCGGGCTTCACAATCTACTCCAGGTTACGGCGAGCGTGGACGGTTGGAACGACACAGTCCGCGACCTGACCCTTGAAGGTGTCGATCAGAGGATCATCGGCCGCTTCCGTGACGACGTGGAATCTGACGAGGAACTGCGCGACGAACTGGAAGCCGTTTGCGACCTCTTCCCGCGCCGTCGAGAGACTTGCCCCGATGAGCTGTGCCAGCGCAGAAATGCTCTGATCGGTAAGCTGAGGGGCAAGCTCTCGCACGCTTGCGTCGAGGCGCTGGAGCCAGACCTCATCATTATGGACGAGTTCCAGCGTTTTCGAGATCTGCTGCAGGGTAACTCGCCTGCAGCCGAGCTTGCGCGGGAACTGTTCGACTATTCCGATGCCGATGGCCAAGAGGCGCGTACGCTGTTACTGTCTGCCACTCCTTACCGAATGCTGACCCTGTCTGGCGATGAACCCGACGATGGAGAGCACTACCGCGACTTTTTGGAAACCTTGAGTTTTCTCTACGGTGACGAACACGGACAACAGGTTGCCGCTAGGATCGAGCATGAGATGCGGAAATTCCGGGGCCTTCTCCACTCCCTTCCGGAAGCCAAGCCCGAGGCGATTGAAGCCCGACACGGTATTGAGCAGCACCTCCGCAGGGTCATGGCGAGAACGGAGCGCGTGGCCAGCACTACTGATCGCAATTCGATGGTCGACGAATCATCCATGGCGATGATCATTCGGGCCACCGATCTCCGCGAGGCGGCCGCGGTGTCGGACGTGGCGCGCGCGCTCGACGCACCCGAGATCACCGAATACTGGAAATCCGCGCCCTATCTGCTGAACTTCATGCGGGACTACGCTCTCAAGCGCCTGCTGAAGGACAACCTCGACAGACCCTCGCGGCATCTACGCGAAGCTCTTTCTCGTGCTGGCGCAACCATGCTCGACCGTGGCCGACTCGACACCTATGAACCATTGGAACCGGCCAATGGTCGGATGCGTGGAGTGATGGACGAGGTGTTCGAGGGCGGGCTGGATCAGTATCTCTGGATCCCACCGTCGCTGCCTTACTATGGCTCCCACCGGCAGGATCCGCACCCGACCAAGGCGTTGATATTCTCCTCCTGGTCGATGGTTCCGGATGCGATCGCGGCGATCATGTCCTATGAAGCGGAACGCCGGATGGGTGTCGGAGCAGCGGGCCGACGCTACTTCGAACGTACACGCCCTCGCCCCATTCAGTTCAGACTCGATCAGGGACGGCCTGCCGCCATGCGCGCGATGCATCTGATCTATCCATCCCCGACGCTGGCGCGGCTCGCCGATCCGCTCGCGATCTTTTGGTCTCGTTCCGACATCATATCGGTTGAAGCGATGCGTCATGCCGTCGCCAACCGTCTGCGTGGAGTTGTAGGGGCGTTGTCGGAACGAGCCGATGACATCGGCGATGGTCGCGATTGGGAATGGGCCGCACCCGGGGTTGTCGACGCCATGGCGGGTTCGAATCCTGTTTCCTGGTTGGACTCACCCAATGGGCTTGCGGCGCTTGGGAACGAGGAAGGTCTCAAGGAGCATGTTGCTGAAATGCGGGGGGCAATTACGGGTCGGCAGTTTGGGCCGATTGATGAAACACTGATCGATCTGCTAGTTGACGTCGCGCTTGGAAGCCCTGCGGTGTGCGCTCTGCGCGCTCTGCGGCGGGTCGCACCGGACCTTAGTTGGAATGATCCGCAGCTCCTGAGTGCCGCCAGTAAGGTGGCATGGGGCTTCCGAACGCTATTCAACCAGCATGACGCGGTTGCCCTGCTCCGCAGTGACGACGACGAACGATACTGGCGCCTCGTTCTGACCTATGGGGTACAGCACAATCTCCAAGCCGTCCTCGACGAGTATGTCCACTATTTGCTGGACGCGGAAGGTCTCGGTGCGCGGCCGTCGGCAGAGCGGGTTAAAGGGGTGAGCGAGGCCATCTCCAAGGCCTTGGCGCTTCGACCGTCACAGATTGACGTGGAAGCACCGATCGTTGATGGGAGGAAGCTCGTCATCAACAGGTTTCAGATGCGAGGCCGCTTTGCGATGCGCTTGGCTGACTATAAGGACGAGGAAGGCGGCGCTGCTCGGTTGGGGAGTGTAAGAGACGCCTTCAACTCGCCGTTTCGTCCGTTTGTCTTGGCGACGACCTCAATTGGGCAGGAAGGGCTGGACTTTCACTCCTATTGCTATCGCGTCTATCACTGGAATTTGCCGGGAAATCCAGTCGACCTGGAGCAACGCGAAGGACGGGTGCACCGCTTCAAGGGACATGCAATAAGGTTGAACTTGGCGCATAAACAGATTGACGTTGTCCGTGGTCAATCCATTTGTCCTGACGATCCGTGGAGCGCGATGTTTGATGCCGCAAGCGCCGAAACCGAGACTAGTACCGACCTCATCCCCTACTGGATTTACGAAGGTCCGGTAAAAGTCGAGCGTCGTGTTCCCATCCTGCCTTTCAGCCGTGAGGTACGTCGGCTGGAATGGCTGAAACACAGCCTGACAGTCTATAGGCTTGCGTTCGGTCAACCTCGCCAAGAGGATTTGTTGGAGTATCTGCAAAGCCTGTTGGGAATGGACACGGCGATCGAGGACCTCGCCGAACTCCAGATTAGGCTTGAGCCAAGAATTCGGATTCGATGAACGACTTTCTGTTGCTACGATTGCGGTCGTGAGAAACAGATTGAGTTGACCGTGTGGTACCGCCTCGGCTGGCGTCTGACCCCGGAGACGAGCACCGGCGGCTTTGCGGTCTACGCCCTCCCTCCGTTTCAGGCCACCGCCCGCCTTCCCCTGTTTCGTCCTGACTTGTATGGACGCCTCCCGGGACGCATGGACCGATTTCGGTGTGACGGGCAGGCAGATTGCGGTTTTGTATCCGGCTTGTCGGTGCTCCGACGCCGGAGTCCGGGAGAAGCGTGGGAAGGGACGTTCGCCTTTGCAGGGAGCACGACCGGCAGATTGGCGCTCAAATTCATACGCCAAACCGTTCGCCCCCGCCGGTTCACGATAAGATACACGGCTTTTTCAGCAGCCTGTTAGCAGCCTTACAGTATATCCACCGCAATGCTTTCGGCGATCCGCTCCGCCGCCTCGTGAATGGAATCCTGCGCTAGAGCGTTTCCAATTTAACCGGGTTCATATCCTGCTGCCTTGAAGAAATTGAAGCATTCTTCGTCGTTGAAGAGATCGCAGATGTGGCTGACGGCCTGCCAAAGGTCTTC
>JAPOST010000087.1 GCA_026709535.1 Rhodospirillaceae bacterium | reverse complement strand
GTCCGGGATTTCGAAGCTTCCGGTATCGTGGTAATCGACCCATGGACGGCGCCATAAGCAGTAAGACGAAAGCCTTGGCGCAACGACGCCGCGTCTTCTTCGGCCTGAACGTAATGAACTCCGTCGGCACGGGAATAATCAACTCTCGAGGACGACGAAGTCAGATCGCGGGCGTATGAGCATTGACGCTGCATTCGAGCGAGGCCTCTTCGCCAATGACTTCCTTTGCGACACCATTGCCGGGACGCCGGACTGGCAGGCAATCGACGATGCCACGCTCGACGATTTCGGAATCAGACTGCGCGCCCTTTTCGAGCGTTTCCACATCGACGGGTCCCCCAACGAAAGCCAAACCGAAGACGATCTGATCTGGCCCGTGCTCGGGACGCTTGGCTGGACCGCAAGCTTGCGCCAGCAGAACCTGAGCGCGGCCGGGCGGGATGGACTGCTGTTCGCGGACGTGGATGCAAAAGACCAAGCCAACCGTCTCGCCCGGGAGTGGATGCGCTACGAGTTGGGTCTGGCGGTGGTGGAGTCGAAACGCTGGCATCGTCCGCTCGACCGGCGCTCTGGAAGAGCCGGCGAGGAGAGGGCGCCGTCGACGCAGGTCCTCCGTTATCTACGTCGCATTGACGACCTGACAGAGGGCCGGCTCCGTCTCACCAACGGCGCTGTATGGCGGCTCTATTATCAGGTCGCGCGGTCGGTTTCCGAACAGTTTTTCGAGATCGATCTCACGGCGATTCTGGACCTCCCAGATCACAATAGGGGTCTGTTCGCGCTCGACGAGGCGGAGCGCCGGCACGGCCTCAAGATGTTCGCGCTGATCTTCGGGCGCGATGCCTTCCTGCCCGGTACGGCCGACGAACGCACCTTCCATCAGCGCGCGATTGACGAAGGCCGGTTCTACGAGGAGCGCGTTGCTGGCAACCTCTCCGAACTGGTGTTCGGTCAGGTCTCTCCCGAACTTGCCCGTGCGATTGCCACCGCCGCGCCGGACGCTCCCCTGTCCGAAGTGCGCGAGGCAACACTGATCCTCCTCTACCGGTTGTTGTTCATCCTCTACGCTGAGGATCGGGACCTGCTCCCGGTCCGCGCGACGATTACGCGCTGCGTGACCGGGTACGCGGCGATGTCGGCCGCCGCAAGGACTTGGGGGACGTGTTCTCCGAGATCCAGGCGCGCTATTGGTAGGCGGTCGACGATCTATGCAGCGCAATCGATGAGGGAGACGTCTCGATCGGTCTGCCGCCCTACATCTGACCCGCCACAACCCATTGATCTACAACAGGTAAGTTTGAGTCTACAGCCTGCGGCCCGCCGGGATGTTCTACTCCTGACGCGGTCGACCTCAACGATTCTACCGCGTAACCTCTCCTTTCGCACGCACTTGCGGCGTTCGTTCCCTTCCGCTGGCGGCAAGCGCGAGACGCCTTCGGGACAGTGGTCAACATTATTCAAGGCCCATCTGCTTGCCACGGCCCAACATGTCGATATGTTCTCTCTACATCGACACGTTAGAGTGAAGTGTCGATGAGATCGACATGTTCGGAACACGTGTCGACGGGAGCAGGATACATCGACATGGCGTTCGATCCCAATCGCCCCTTCAATGACCTTCCAGACCTGCCGCCGGTTTCGGAAACCGAAACAAGGGCCATTCTTTGGAGTTGCATTGCCGCGCGCGCGGCACTGGCGGAGCTCCGCGTCTCCGGGACTCTTATCCCGAACCAGGCGATGCTGATCAACTCGATTCCCCTGCTCGAAGCGCAGGCGAGTTCCGAGATCGAGAACATCGTGACGACGGCCGACCGGCTGTTCCGCTATGCCAACGACGCGGCGGGTCGAGCCGACCCTGCCACCAAAGAGGCACTGCGCTACCGTACTGCCTTGCACCGAGGTTTCGAGATGCTGAGGCGACGGGAGGTGTCGACCGCCATGGCTGTCGAGATCTGTCGAACGATCAAGGGGGTGGGACTCGACATTCGCACCACGCCGGGAACGACGTTGGTGAACGATGCAACCGACGAGGTCATATACACACCGCCGGAGGGAGAGTATGTCCTCCGGGGAAAGCTGGCAAATTGGGAACGCTACATTCACGAGGCCGAGGAGATCGACCCGCTGATCCGCCTTGCGGTCATGCATTATCAGTTCGAGGCGATCCACCCGTTCGTCGACGGAAACGGCCGGACCGGACGCGTGCTGAACCTGCTCTATCTCGTCGACAAGGGCCTGCTCGACATTCCCGTGCTCTATCTCAGTCGGCACATCATCCGGAACAAGGCGCTGTACTACAGGCATCTGCTCGACGTGACGACCCGGCAGGACTGGGAAGCATGGATACTGTTCATTCTGGAGGCTGTCAGAACGACAGCGGAATGGACCACGGCGAAAATCGGCGCGATCCGGGAGCTCCTCGACGAGACGGCAGGTGCGATTCGACAGAGGATGCCGAAAATCTACTCCCGCGAACTGGCGGAACTGATCTTCGTGCATCCCTACTGCCGGATCGGCGACGTTGTGGCAGCCGACATCGCCAAGCGTCAGACGGCCGCCGTCTACCTGAAGGCCCTCGCGGCCGAAGGCCTCCTTGAGGAGATGAAGGCGGGGCGCGAAAACCTCTACATCAATCCGGCGCTCCTGGCGCTTCTGGCCGAACGCGAGTGACTATGCGTAACGCGGCAGCATCTTGACGGCGCCCGCATGCTGTCGATCGGCGCTTCGACAGGATGCCAGTCAGGCGCGTAACGCTTTGGTTTTTCTGAATCGGTTCGAATCGAAAACGGAAGGCGGAACAACATGCGCGACACATACCTCCCGCCGCACCCGGTTCCCTCGTCCCGAATCCGGGCAGGCAAGCTCTACCTGGTCTCCGTCGTGGGCACTATTGATCACAGTCCACAATAGTCTCGAAAAATCGTTCTTCATCGTGTAGCCAATGATCAAGTCGCAACGAAGTCCGATGCGCGCGTTCGCCGCGCAACGCACATTCCCAGACAATTGCCACCCGCCACTCGGAGGACCGCGACGCGGCGGCGGCCATAAGGGGCCTGATCAAGCGCATCGTGCTCACCCCCGGCGAGAACTGGGCCGAGATGGACGCCTTCCTCCAAGGCGATCTCGGGGCCATCCTCGAATGGGCGGGAAACGGGCACGAAAACACGAGGACCGACATCCCAATGCCGGAGATGTCGGTCTCGGTGGTTTCGGGGGTAGGATTCGAACCTGTGACCTTCAGGTTATGAGTTTGAGAAGCAGCCTCGTGGACGAACTGCCTCTCGTCGCCTACCGTCGCCTCAGACCTATGATAAGCGATTGTTTTTCCAATCTTTTTTCCTTCATTCTTGCGGACAAACGTCAACGGGCACACCCTCACCTTTGAGGGATAAAAGTTTCAAATGCATTCCGAGGGGGGCATGCCCAAGCTCACCAAGCGTTATGTCGAGAACCTTCCACCACGCGAGAAGGAGTACTTCGTCTGGGACGACATTCTGAAGGGCTTCGGCGCGCGCGTCTATCCCAACGGGGGAAAGCGCTACGTCGCCCAGCTCTTCCGCGAGGGAAAGACCGTCCGCGTCCAGATCGGCCGCCACGGCGTCATGCCCTTCGAGGATGCCAAGGCCAGGGCGCGCCAGGCGATCGCCGACATCGACGACGGCCGGAACCCGAACCGGGAGAAGGAGGCCGAGCGCCTGTCGCCGACGGTGGCGCAGTTGGCGGAGCGGTTCCTGGAGGAGTACGTCCCCCTGCACTGCAAGCCGCGCACCGAAGTCGAGTACCGGCATGCCGTCAACCGCTACATTCTGCCAGCGCTGGGCGTGATCAAGCTGACCGCACTGGCGCGCGACGACGTGGCGGCGTTGCATCACGACATGCAGGACAAGCCCTGCCAGGCCAACCGGACGCTGGGGGTGCTGTCGAAGATGATGAACCTGGCCGAGTCCTGGGACCTGCGGCCGGACCGGTCCAATTCCTGCTACCACGTCCGCAAGTACCGGGAGAGCAAGCACGAGCGGTTCCTGACGGGCGAAGAGCTCACGCGCCTGGGCAAGGCGCTGGACGAGGAGGAGCCGTTCGCCCCCTCGGCGGTGACGGCGTACCGCCTGCTGCTATACACGGGCGCGCAGCTGTCGGAGATCCAGACCCTGAAGTGGGAGTAACCGGATTCACCTGCCGGATTCGAAGACCGGCGCCAGGACGATCCCGCTCAACCCGCCGGCCCTCGAGGTCCTGGCCAACGCCCAGCGGATCGGCGGCAAACCCTATGTTATCACTGGCGCCAGGGACGGCGAATACCTGAAGGACCTGCAGAAGCCCTGGCGGCGGGTGCGCTCGGCCGCCGGACTGGACGACGTACGGATCCACGATCTTCGTCATACGTTCGCCTCCGAGGCGGTGATGGGTGGCGAGAACCTGACCATGGCGGGGAAAATCCTGGGCCATACCCAGACCCAGACCACCGCAAGGTACGCCCACCTCGCCGACGATCCCCTCCAGAGCGCCTCGGAGCGCATCGCCACCTCCCTCAAGCAGGCAATGGGCCGGTAGAGCCGCCCGCCGCCGCACACCGGGGAGCCGATTGCCCCAGCCGGAGTGTTTCGCGCGTCCCGATCACTCTTCGGCCAGAACGCGCGGCACGAATTCGCGCCAGCCGCCGTCGTCCAGCGCCTGTGCCTTCGGGATCCAGCGGCGCACCTGCGAGCGCATCCAGCTGTCGGAGGCCCACACGGCCGCCACGTCATCCTTGCCCCAGATGTCCTCCGCGATCCCGCGCGGCTTCTTGCCCGCCCCGAGCCCGGCCAGCACCGTCACCAGCCTGTCGATCTCATGAACTCCGCCCCCCGACCCCGCCCGTTCCGAGGGGCCGGGCGACCCCGCCGAGCTCCAGAAGTCGAGAAGGCGCCCAATCGGCGGATCGTCATCGCGCGCCACGGCCTCGTTACACCCGACCAGGCGCGCCGCCGCGCCCGGGAAATCCTCAGCCGCGTCGCCCTGGGCGACGACCCGCACGCCGAGCGCGCCCGCAGCCGCACCATGCCCACCCTGCGCCGGGCCTTCGAGGACTATCTCGCCGTCGGAGCCCGGCGCCGGGACAGCACGATCGCCAACTATCGCCGCGCCCTTCACAAGGACCTCGGCGACTGGCTCGACCGTCCCCTCGACGACATCGACCGCCGCGACGTCGAACAACGCTTCCACCAGATCACCGGACGAGCGGGGTGGGTGCAGGCCAACATCGCCGTCAAGCTGTTGGGCGCGATCTACCGACGGCCGTGCCTCGACTTCGACGATCTGCGCAATCCGGTCCAGTTGTGGCGCGCCGGAGGCAGGCGGCTGCACCCCTCGCGCCGCCGCATCCAGCCGCCGGCCGAGGTGCTGCCGTGCTGGCACCGGGGATTCGAGACCGCTGTGCGCAACCCGGTGGTCCGCGACGCCTTCCGCTTCGGGCTCTACACCGGCATGCGCCTCACCGAGGTGGTCGCGCTCGCCTGGTCACAGGTCGACATGGCCGCCATGACCGTCCGCATCGACGACACCAAGCGCGGCGAGCCGCTGGAGTTCCCGGTCACCCGCCAACTCGCCGCGATCCTGGAGCGCAGGCTCGCCGAACGGGAGCAGTTCGCCGGAGAGGCGCGGGGGTGAGTGTTTCCGTCGGAGACCAGCGCGTCCGGCCATCTCGAATCCATCCAGCATCTCAACGCGCGCATCGGCGAAGCGGGCGGCGCGAAGTTCTGGTTCCATGCCCTGCGCAACTGCTTCATCACCATCGCCGACCGCGAGTTCATGCTGCCGACCAGCCTGACCAAGCGGCTGGTCAACCACGCCCCGTCACAGGACATCACCGAGGGCTACGCCGCCGACTGGACCATGGCGCAGCTACGCACCGCCGCCCAGCGCATCACGGACAGAATCGATGAGCTAACTCTTGGCACAGGTCCGACGCATGAAACGGCTGAGCAGACCGCACTCCGGCCGTCAATGGTGACTATCGCGCCATTGTGACGTGGCAGCCATAGCAGGCACCAATTAAGACGCGGTCACAACGCGCCGCTGAGCGTACCACCGTCCTTCCGACCCGCCTCAATCGACCCGACCTGCTTCCCTGAGTCTGCGGGCGGCAATATCGTCGCCGAATATCAGCAATTCCTTGCTGCCGAACCCTTCCAAGATCAACTCGGCGATACGTTCGGCTTGCAATTCGCTGACGTCCACAGCGAGCCACCGGTCGTATAGGACTCGCAGATGCAAACCAGAGAATGGTATCTCACCGACATGGAGATCTGATTCGGGCTTTAGCATCAATTCGCAGTCCTCGGCAACCATGCCTCCCGGAGAATCAACCAGTTCCTCTAGGGAGATGTCATCCCCGATCTTTCTGCTGACATATTCGTTGAATGCCTCATCCCCCGATGCCGATCGAAAGAACACGTTGTCATCGCGATGGAAGCCATCAGTTACGCCAATCGAATTGCAAGCTTTTTCCAGTGCCGCCCGCCGGGACTCGTCAGCGAATTCCAATCCAACCCTTACGTTCGTAGGGAATGGCGCGAATATCCCTAAAACTATTTTCTGGATCCGGCCTTCCAGATCGCGATCCTCCACCATTCGAACGATCTTTAGATCAATCCCCTTGGTTGCCGCGAACTTCTTGGCGTCACGCGTGAATCCGACATTCGAGATAATCCAAGCCTCCTTCGCCCCGATATCTCTCGCCGCTGATTCAAAGTCCCGCACGATACCCAAGCCGACTTTGTCACCGCTCGATGCGAAGTCCTTACATTCGATGAGGATCCTGCGTACCTCGTCCCCTTTGTCGACGGCGACGTCAATCTGGTGCTTGACGTCGCTCTCACCGCGTAACTTGACGTCATGGACCACGACGCTCTGCTTCTCCAACGTCTTGCAAACCATCGCGGTCAGAATCTCGTACTTCGTACCCCTTCGACCGACCTCGATTTCGTGATACTTATCGAACAGGTAATCGTACGCAGAAACCATCATTGTTTTCCATTCCATCAAAGGGTCATCCTAACCACGTTCCTTCACCGACGGCCACGCTTTCAGCCCACCCGCCGATAGTCCTTTCGTACCAAGGGAAACCGGGAATCCTACCCCTCAGGTGCCCGCTGTTCCACTTGGCCTCTGCTAGATTGGCCGGTTCGTACCGATCCCTTGGCTCCCGGTGGCTCTTGCCGCAGCCCAGTCCTCCGGCGGGCCCACACGCAGCAGCTTGAACAGCGACTGCCGCGCAAGATCGAAGCCTTCGATGTATGCCGAGTGAACCTTGTCAGGCGTCAACCTGTGCAGCCGGTTGTGAACGATGTTCGACCGTACGTCATAGAGTTCTCTCACCTTGTCACGGATTCTCTCCTCGCTCGCTGCGTCGGCTCCCAGAAATCGCGCCGTGCGGTTGCGCAACTTGCGTCCGATGTTGTCCTCATCCAGCACATACATCCGCTCGAGCGCCATCGCGACATCCTGCACCCTGTCAGCCACCGCGAACCGCCCGGTCCTGGCAAGCGCCTCCGACAGCCGCGTGACGATCGGCGCCATGCCCACGTAGCGCGCGCTCTTGCGACCGCGGAAAGCCTCCAGTGCTTCCGCTAGCGCCTCAGGGCTTATTGCCGGACACTCGCCGAATCCGCTGAAGCCCTCCGCCGACCAGCTCTGATAGAAAAAACCCGGGCTTTGCTGCTCCGATCCCAACAGCCGTCCGGCCGAACCGTCGATGCGGTTCGACAATGCCGCGAGCGGTGCGACACGCGTGGCGTGACTCACGGCGAGCAAGTCAAGGAACACTGTCGCCTCCTGGAAAAACGGCGGCGAGGGCGGCCCTGCCGACCCGATCAGTCTTCCCCTTCGCCGCAATTCGGGTCGCCATCTGAACGGCCTGGCGACTGCCCCTGTGGCTTGCCAGCCTTGGAATCCTGTCCCCGACGGAGCGAAGTCCCTGACTGTCTTCTCGTCCACAAACCGCAGCACCTCCTCGTACGGAAGGAGGACCATGCCGTCCTCAACCTCGATCCTTTCGGACAGGGTGAGTCCATGGAACAGGAGTACGTCGCAACCCTCGTCGAGACCGCCGAGCGTGTCCGCTGCCGCCCCGTCTCCGATCGGAGAAAGGAATGCGTTCAACTCGCGCACAGCCGTCCGGAACCCGTCTTCGGGCAGTTCCGCGGCCCGCGCCATCAGCCCGGCAATCAGGGTGCCCATGTAGATATCCCCGCCGGAACCGGGGATCTCCATCGAGAAGCGGTTGTCGCCGATCAGGCGGCCCGTTAGCGCGACCCTCTTGAGCGTCGGATGGGTCAGCAACGCGTGCCGCACGGGATCCAGTACCGCGCGCAACGGCGCGTAGTGCGCTTGCAGGTCCCACGGCCTGCTGTCGCGGACCTCGTCGTACAGCAGGCGCAGATCCTCCAGAGGGAAGGGCGGCGGTCCGCCGTCCCTCAGGTCGATCACGCGCCCATACCGTTCCTGATATTGGCGGAGAAAAGCCGCCTGCGCCTTCGCAAGCGGTGGAAGCAGCTGCAGAACGCGCTCGATCCACTCCGCTCCGTCAAACTGTGCTGAGATCACCCCGTCTAATCCTTACCTGCATGAGCGCTCCTCGCGAGCGTCCCATGGAGGGCACCCGCCCGACATACATCGTTTATGGGTCCCGGAGGTTCTACGGCCTTGCCGCTGGATGCACCATGCCTTGCTCGCCGTTCCGCCTGTCGGCGCGACATCTCTCGCCCGCTTTCAGTTACCGACGATGATGTTCCACCAGGTCGGTGATGTCCACTGACGGCTAGCTAGCTGCTTCCAAGATGAATCTAATCCTCTTGTACAAGATGTATTGGGTATTGTGCCGTTGGTGTGATACAACCTTGGCTCTTGCACATTGAAGCAGAGTAAATGTCACCTCCACCAGCCAATCAGCGCGACACGGCCCTGCACCTTTTCGGTCAGGGGGGGCTGGTGCGCATGCTCGATCTACGCGACGCCGGCGTTGCGCCCGAGACCGTTGCCCGCCTGGTTCGGGACGGGACTGTCGTACGTGTAGCCCGAGGCCTCTACGAGCTAGCCGACACGATTCCGGATACCCGGCGTAGCCTCGCGGAGGCCTCGGCTCTTGTGCCAAAGGGCGTAATCTGTCTGACATCCGCGCTACAGTTTCACGAACTGACACTTCAAATGCCCTCCGCCGTCTGGATCGCGATCGATCGCACCGGCTGGAAGCCCAAGGTCGAGTATCCCCCGATCCGCTTCGTGCGGTTCAGCGGCCATGCTCTCGCCGGAGGGGTGAAGCGCCATCTCATCGAGGGGATTGGCGTTCCGATATTCGAGCCCGCCAAGTCGATCGTCGACTGCTTCCGGTATCGAAACAAGATCGGACTCGACATCGCGCTGGAAGGGCTCCGCGAAGGACTCCGCAGCGGGCGCGTCACACCAGACCAGCTCTGGGAATTCGCTCGCACGGCGCGTGTCTGGTCCGTGATGCGGCCCTATGTCGAAGCGATGGTCGCCGATGCCACGTGAGCTTCGCAACATCGGCGCCTCCGTGCGCGCCCGACTGCTCGCGCGCGCCCGCGCCGAACAGACCGATTTCCAGATTCTCCTCACCCGTTACGCGCTCGAGCGCTTGCTCTACCGGTTCAGCGTTTCCGACCAGCGAGAACGATTTGTCCTGAAGGGCGCGATGCTCTTCGCAATCTGGCAGAATGATCTCTTCCGACCAACCCGTGACCTCGACTTGCTAGGCCACGGCGATCCCGATCCCGCAATGGTTGCGGCAACCGTGCGCTCCATATGCTCTGTGGAGGTACCTGACGATGGGGTCGTCTTCGACGTTGCAGGCATCGAAGCCGCTCCAATTCGCGGCGAAGACGAATATCCCGGTGTGCGCGTCAGAACTGGCGCAACCATCTCCGGCGCTCGACTGCCCATCCAGATCGACGTCGGTTTCGGCGACGTGATCACGCCCGAAGCGATCGACATCGAATATCCCGCCCTTCTTGACGCGCCGGCGCCCATCTTGCGCGCGTATCCACCAGAAACCGTCGTCGCCGAGAAAACTGAAGCGATAGTCTCGCTCGGTATCGGGAACAGCCGCATGAAGGATTTCTACGACCTCTGGACGATGGCGCAGACATTCGAGTTCGAAGGCGACGACCTGGCGGAGGCCATGCGTCGGACCTTCGAGCGACGCCGAACTGCTCTGCCGGAACAACTACCTGTCGGCCTCAGCGATAGTTTTGCCCTTGAGAGAGGAACCCAGTGGCGGGCCTTCCTTGCCCGCGACCGGCTTGAAGTAGCACCCGCTTCCTTCGCCCAGATAATCGACGATCTGCGAACCTTCCTACAGCCCGTGTTGGTCCGCACAGAGATTGCCTCTTGGCCTCCCGGAGGGCCTTGGACCCTCCTGGAAGTTGCCCCGTGACTTCGCAGCCCTCAAGCAAACGACCGGAACCAGGGGTCGATCCCTGCGAAGTTCTCTTCATCAGCCACGCTGCCCCAGAGGACAATGCATTCACGATCTGGCTGGGAGCGAAGCTTGCCGCCATGGGCTACGAGGTTTGGGCCGATGTACTCCGGATCAAGGGCGGTGACGACTGGCAACGCAAGCTGGAGAACACTCTCCGTGAACGCGCCCGCAAGATGCTTCTCGTCGCCAACCCGCGCGCAGTCGACAAGCAGGGCGTACGCAATGAGATTCAGATCGCCTCCGAGGTTGCTCGCAAGATCGGAGATAGCGCCTTCATCATTCCGTTGCGCATGGAGCGCTTCGACGCACCTTTCCTGATTGCACACGCCCAATACATCGACTTCACACGCGGCTGGGCCCGAGGACTTGCAGAGTTCCTGGAGACCCTGCAAGAGACGTATCGTGTCCCCCGCAACGCTGGCGACGGCGACCCGATCTGGCGCGATGTACAAGCCATTCACGCCAAGACGCCGGTCGACGCTCCCGAACGGTTGATTTCCAACTGGTTCCCGATCAACAAGCTCCCCAAGAAAATCCGGTATTACGAATTCAGGGGGCACATATCTGAGCGTCAGGCCAATGCACTGATGGAAAACCCGCTGTGGCCGCTCAAGCCCTTCCACCGCGGCTTCCTTGCCTTCGCTCCCCTCCATGATCTGCAAGATCATTTCGGGCCGCATCTTCCCATCAAACGGAAAGGGGAGCGGTTCGTCACAGGCTTTTTGGACGACGGCTGGTCCAAGCTTGGCATCGAGCGGCTCGACGCACGCAATCACTCCACCGACCTGTCGCGTCAGGCATTTGAATCCTTCTTTGCGCAACGCGGCCTTCAATCCTATGCCATGTCGGGAACCCAAACGGCATGGTGGCCTCCCCTGGATGTCGCACCGACATCGAAGATCGCCTTCCGCTGGGGCGACCTCGCCGGGCTTCGCCAAATACAGGGAGTATCGCTCAAGCGAGAGATGAACTGGCACTTCGGTATCAGTGTCGCCGCTCGATCGGCGCCGATACGCCATGTTCGCATCGTGAGCCGGCTCGTCTTCACGGAGAATGGACACGAGCCCTTCGACGATCCCGCCAGGATGCACAGGCTCCGCCGCTCCTTTGCCAAGACATGGCGAAACGCGCGTTGGCGCGACATGCTCCTCGCCTTCCTGCATTGGCTTGCCGAAGGCCGTAGCTCGCTCGCCGTGCCTGTCAGCTCCCAGGAAGCGATTGTCCTCGGCTTGCCGCCGATTTGCTGGCAGGCTCCTGTCAGTCTCCCCGTCGAGGAGGAAGCCCCTGAACCGGATGACGACGATCCCAGCTACGACGACGGGCCGGATGAACCCGAAGACCCCGGCGACAACGATCACTCCGAGGTAGCTGGTGACGACGTCTAGGCCACAGTCCTTTACGCCACGGATGCTCCATATCGAGGAGCCGTTGCTGGAATTCCGCCACGGCCAGCGTCTCGTCTACCCGCGGGATGGCCTCTATCTCTACGGTCCCGCGGGCGATACCACGCAATTGCAGTCCATCCGCTACGGGGTGGTCGGAACACCCGATGGGATCTGCCGCTTCAAGACATGGGCGAAGACCATGTCTCGATTTATTGACATCCCGCCCCCCGGTCCGCGCTGCTACCGTATGCACCCATTTCCCCCTGGGGGGCGTTGAAGGGGATTTGCCTGAGCCGTGTGTTGTGATTCATATGGTTCCCGTCGTTGGATGGGAGACGGGCGCGACGGGCGATGGACCGTGAGGTTTCGCATTTCGGTGACCGTC
>JAPOST010000126.1 GCA_026709535.1 Rhodospirillaceae bacterium | reverse complement strand
GGCAGACGATTCCACATGGCCAGCGGATGGCCTCCAAATGCTCGACGCAGGATTTCTCGTCGGGAAAAGCCTCCAGGAGGGCAATGAGATTTTTATGGGATTTGAGCATCGCCAGTCACTCCGTTGACTTATGCCCTATATCGGTATTCAAGTTAGGGGTCACAAGTATATAGACCCCAACACTTTCAGGCTCTGGTGACAATTAGGGCTGGACAAGTATATAATTCCCTTTTTATTCGCCAATTCTCCTTCGGCTCCATATTCGGCCGAGCGGGATAATGTGGTCGGCATGACCCCGATAAGGCCCATCCATACTGACATCGTTCTGATCGGCGGTGGCCACGCCCATGTCGAGGTCATCCGCCAATTTGGCATGCGGCCGGTTCCTGGTGTGCGACTGAATCTGATCTCGGCTCCAGTCGATACGCCCTACTCAGGCATGCTGCCTGGTCACCTCTCCGGTCACTACGATTTCGATGACTACACCATTGACCTGCAGCAACTTTGCCGGTTTGCCTGTATGCGCCTGATCGTCGACCGTGCGACCGGCTTGGATCGGGAAACACAACAGGTTTGGCTTCAGGACAGACCACCGGTTGCTTATGATTTACTGAGTATCGACATTGGCTCGACGCCCGACACAAGTGATATTGATGGCGTAGATCACGCTATTCCAATAAAGCCAATACCGGAATTCCTCGAAAAATGGTCTGAAGTTGAGCAGCAGGCCGTGACGCGTCAGGGGGACATTGACGTCGTCGTCGTTGGCGCTGGCGTCGGCGGCGTCGAAGCCACGCTTTCACTGCACTACAGACTGCGGAAGCGTCTGCAAGATCAACGGGTTCTGAAGACTGCACCGCGGTTCACGATCCTCTCAAGGTCGAAGCAGGCGATGGTTGGGCATGCTCCGGGGGCGCGCAAGCGGCTGCTTAATGCCCTGAGGAGAAAGGGAATCCGGCTGATCGAAGGAGAAGCAGCGGTTCGCATTCGTAACGGATCAGTCGCTGGACATTCCGGCAGCGACTATCTCGCTGATGCGGTCATCCTTGCCACATCAGGTCGCGCGGCTTCCTGGCTGGCCGGGACAGGCTTGGAGGCAGATAATCGCGGTTCCATCAAGGTCGGGGAAACTCTGCAGTCCGTGACCGACCCCAAGATATTCGCGGCAGGAGATTGTGCAGCCCTGCTGCCCGTGCCGCTACCGCAGGCGGGCGTCTATGCCGTCCGTCAAGGACCCGTCCTGTCGGAAAACCTGCGTCTTGTCGCGACGGGAGAAGTGCCAGTTCCCTTCAAACCGCAGCGTAATATCCTGGCGCTGATCTCACTTGGGGAGCAGCGGGCCGTAGCTTCAAAGAATCTGTTTTCGGCGGAAGGGGAGTGGGTCTGGCGTTGGAAGGATCGGATCGACCGGCGCTGGATGGCGCGATACGATGATGATCTGCCCAATACGCCGATCATGGTGTCGTCGAGCGACGCACAAACCGATATGCGCTGCGGTGGTTGCGGGGCAAAAGTACCCCAAGCCGTTCTGCGGTCCGTGCTGGAAAGGCTGAAAGCTGATCCGGAAACCAGCGCCGTACTTGAGTTGGATATGGTCGACGACGCGACCAAGATTCAGGCACCACGCCGGTTGTCGTTGTTTCAGACTGTTGATCAATTCCGCTCCTTCGTCGACGACCCCTTCCTGTTCGGCCAGATCGCCGCAAACCATTGTCTCGGCGATATCTACGCCATGGGCGGGCGACCGTTGTCTGCGCTGGCGACCATTACGCTACCCCATGCCGAACCGGTCATCGTCAGACGAGATCTGGAGCAGTTATTGCGCGGGATATTGGCAGCGCTGCGAAAAGCTGACGCTTTTCTGGTTGGCGGCCATACGGCCGAGGGCGCCGAACTGACAGTGGGGTTGACGGTGAACGGGACCGTCGAGAGGGCGTCGCCCTGGCGCAAGGGTGGGATGACCCCGGGTGACCGGCTCATCCTCAACAAGCCCTTGGGAACCGGTGTCGTGATGGCGGCAGAAATGACGCGAAGGGCCAAGGGGCGGGATGTCCGCACCGCATTGACCCAGATGGCGGTCAGCAACGCCGCCGCCGTCGATCTCTTGTGGGATCACGGCACTACTGCGTGTACTGACGTCACGGGATTTGGCCTAGGAGGGCATTTGCTCGAAATGCTGGAGGCCTCGAACTGTCGAGCCGTGCTCGACGGCGACGTCTTGCCGATTCTTCCCGGCGCTGCTGCCTTGCTGGCGCAAGGGGTGGCCAGCACACTTCACCCGGCAAATGCAGCCTCAATCGCGCCGTTGTGCGAAGGCGAGGCGCCAGCCATCCTTGCTGACCCGCAGACATCAGGCGGATTGCTGGCATCCGTTCCGGCGGCGCATGCTGATGCCTGTGTGACTGCACTCCGCTCTGCCGGCTACGATCAGGCAACCTTGATCGGGATGGTCCAGTCGGTGGAAGATGCCAAAGACCGAGTCGGCTTCACAGTCCAAAATCAGATCGGACAGACTTCCGGGTGTCGTCGCGCAACAAGATCATGACGTGATCTTCAGATCGAACTGCGCCTGCTCACGAGGAGTGTCGTTCAGAAGCGACGTTGACGGTCATCTTGCCAAACCCGTTGATGCCAAGCTCTTCACGAAATTCTTCGGAATGCAAGGCCTTCTCTTCCTCCAGCGGGATACCGATGGAATCGGCAACCCGATCAATGGCGTTGAAATTGGCGGCGACCGCAGCGGCATCGACCAGCGCAGCAGCTCCCATTCGGTCGAGCACCGCTTGCCGGGCAGCAGCAATTTCGTCGGTATCGTACCCCACAACAGCTTCGGCCAGGCGAATGAGCACATCTGCGTCGGGAATACCGGTGTCACGTCCGGAATCTCCGAGAACGGCGCTCAAATCGTAGTTTTCACCAGCATGTTCGCCGCTCGCACGGAGCAGGGCCACGTGGCTGGTGGTTCAGTAGACGCACTGGTTGATAGCGGAAACCCGGCCGGCGACCAGCTCGATCTGAGCGTGAGTAATGGCTCGGTATTCCGTCGAGAAATCCCGCATCTGAAGGCCGTTCATGTACAGTGTGTTGACCATCAGCCAGAACTGGCGCTGTGTGTCCGGCACCGAGGTCAGCGCCCTTCGGATATGAGCTGCCGTCGGCGGCCCTCCCGGGAAGAACTCGTTTTGAAGAGGCCCGTCGATTTCTGGACGGATTGTCGGCGCAAAGGCAAGATCCCGATTGAGTTGATCTTCGGGCACTCGCTTACCCGATGGTTCTCCAGGTTGAGGTTCTGGCAGCCTTGGCGGTTCGATGCCGATGCCTCGGCAGAAGGTATCGATACCGACCGTGCAGGCGATCACGCCAATCATCTCGACATATTCGGTTTCTGGGACCCCGCTATCGCACATGGCTTGGAACCAGTGTTCTACAATACGACCGGAATCGGTCATGACCCGATGGACGACCTCCACCTTCTCGGCCGGCAGCATGCCCAACGAATCATGTTTGCCCTGCACTGAATAGGGGGACAACGTCTCCTTCCGCTCGGCGCACAACGCGCAATGTCGCGCGTGCCGACTTTCCGCAGCAACAGCCACCCGCACTTCTGCGGTCAGCCATGTCCCCGGCTCACCTATCTGAGCCCAGACCTGCGGAAGCGCCTCTACAATATCATCCCGGATCGGCATCGATGCTGCATCGAAGGTCAGAAAACTCATCAGCGATCCTCCTTGGTGTAACGGTAGGGCCTTTACGGTAGCGGCAGCAATTGATTGCGGCAAGCCATCACTGGCAGCTATCACTGGCGGGAATAGGGGATCCTTGACTGTTTTGGCCTGTATCGCCCTTCTGCAAGGCATGTTCCAGAGAGAGGATATACAAGGGTCGCGAAGGTCGATTCGAAGCAACTTTTCGCGGTCGAACTTCACCCTTCAAGAGGAAGGCGCACCGCGACCCGGACCAGGACGCAATTTGGCAACACATCTCAAGAATACATCAAAAACGGATGAATCGTTGGACAGGGTCCGGCGACCGCTCTACAGGGCCGATCGACAGAGTTGTCAACTCGGCCGATGTGTCTCGCAGGACAGTAATTGTTTTCGGCGAGGCGATCGAATATCAGGAGATTACGATCACTTTTTCGCACGCTGTGCGATGTTTGGCGCGCTGCGCCGCAGCGTGGCGGATACTATCTCCTGCCTGCACCTGTTGGCTGATCGTCAGATCCGCGCAAAGGGAAGGGCGCAACGGTTGGACAGTGTCAGCAAGTTTTTCGCAATGGGCGGCTACGCGCTTTACGTCTGGTCGGCGGTCGGCTTGACGGTGGCCGTGATGGCTGCCCTGGCTTGGCAGTCATGGCGAAGCCTGCGCCGGGCTGAACGGGCGGTTTCCGATCTCGAACAGAAATGAGACCGCCAGGCAGGTGGTGAACACAAAGGCGGCTTCGGAGGCGGAAGGTGCGCCCTAAACGACGCCGAATGGCATTCCTGGGTCTTGGCCTAGTGCTGCTGGCAACTGCCGTGGGCTTGGTGCTGGCGGCTCTCGGCGATGGTGTCACCTTTTTCTTCACACCGTCCAAGGTAGCGGAGAAGAAAGTCCCGGCCGGGCAGCAGTTTCGCCTCGGCGGCTTGGTCGCCCAGGGCAGCCGCAAGATGCTCAAGGACGGACTCACCGTTTCCTTTCGGGTGACCGACTGCATCAAGAGCCTGCCGGTTGTCTATACGGGAGTCCTGCCGGACCTGTTCCGCGAAGGACAGGGTGTCGTCGCTATCGGCCGACTGGAGCCGTCCGGCGTTTTTCGCGCCGAAACCGTCTTGGCCAAACATGACGAAAACTACATGCCCAAGGATCTGGCCGATCAATTGAAGGAGCAGGGCAAATGGCACGAGGACGGCGGCGGCAAGCCCTGTCCCGAGACCGAAACATAATCAGAGTGATGGTATTTTGACTGCGGAAATCGGACACTTTGCCTTGATTGTTGCCGCGGTCCTGTCGTTGGGACAGAGTGTGTTGCCGCTGATCGGTGCCAGTCGGCGGCATGGTGGCCTGATGGCACTGGGCGGGACGCTCGCCACGGGCCAGTTCGTTTTTGTCCTGATCGCCTTTGGCGCGCTGACCTGGGCCTATCTGGTGTCGGATTTTTCTGTCGCCAACGTGGCTCAGAATTCTCACAGCAAGAAGCCATCCCTTTACAAGATTACCGGAGTCTGGGGGAACCACGAAGGCTCCATGGTGCTCTGGTGCCTGATTCTCGCCCTGTTCGGTGCCAGCGTGGCCTGGTTCGGCTCCAACGTTGCGCCTAGCCTGCGCGCCCGGGTGATCGGCATCCAGGGGATGATCGGCGTCGGCTTCCTGGCTTTTGTCCTGCTGACGTCGAATCCGTTCGACCGGGTAAATCCCGTACCCCTGGACGGCCAAGGTCTGAACCCGATTCTTCAGGATCCGGGTCTCGCCTTCCACCCGCCACTCTTGTACCTGGGCTATGTCGGCTTCAGCGTCACGTTCTCGTTTGCCATCGCTGCGTTGCTCGAGGGACGGGTTGATGCCTCCTGGGGTCGTTGGGTGCGGCCCTGGGCCCTAGCAGCCTGGTCCTTCCTGACCCTTGGCATCGCGCTCGGCAGCTGGTGGGCCTATTACGAGCTTGGCTGGGGCGGCTTCTGGTTCTGGGATCCGGTCGAGAACGCGTCCTTCATGCCCTGGCTGGTGGGAACCGCACTGTTGCACAGCGCTGTTGTCGTGGAACGGCGCGACGCGTTGAAGAGCTGGAGTGTTCTTCTGGCCATCCTAACCTTTTCGCTCAGCTTGCTGGGGACATTCCTGGTCCGATCCGGTGTCCTGACTTCCGTACACACGTTCGCGACTGACCCGGAACGCGGACTATTCATCCTCGGCATCCTGATCCTCACTATCGGAGGAGCATTAGCGCTTTATGCCTGGCGTGCGCCGATCCTCAAGGGGGGCGGCCTGTTCCGGCCGATCTCGCGCGAGGGCTCTCTGATCCTCAATAACCTGATGCTGACAATCGCAGCGCTGACAGTCCTGTTTGGTACGCTGTACCCGCTGATCATCGACGGGCTTGGCTTGGGCAAGATCAGCGTCGGGCCGCCATATTTCAACGCTACCTTCATTCCGTTGATGGTCCCGATGATGATCGCTATGGGGATTGCGCCTTTCCTGCCCTGGAAACGGGCCGATTTCGGAGCCGCGATCAGCCAGCTGACTTTTGTGGGTCTTGTCACTATTCTGGTCGCCGCGGTCATCTTGTATCTGGAGGACCGATCCAGCTTTCTCGCTGCCCTTGGCATTGGTCTGGCAGTCTGGTTGGTCGGCGCGTCGCTGCGGGAACTGGCCAGCCGTCTCAATCTCTTTCGTGGCTCACTCGGCGCCTCGCTTCGACGGGCGGCGGGCCTGCCGCGCGGCGCGTGGGGAATGACGATTTCGCACGCCGCGGCCGGCATGATGGTGGCCGGGATCACCGCTTCCGGCGTTTGGCAGACCGAGGTTGTTCGCTACATGAAGGCTGGCGACCGGGCTGACGTAGCAGGCTATTCCATTACCTTCAAGGGCGTACACCAGCTCCGCAGCAGCAACTATCTGGCGCGCCAAGGCATTTTTGCTGTGGTGCAGGATGGAGTCAACATCGCGACATTGCGGCCGGAAAAGAGGATTTACCTGCCTCAACGCATGCCGACGACGGAAGCCGCTATCCGGACCAACCTGTTGGCAGACCTGTATGTCGTCTTGGGGGACCCGAATAATGAGGGTGGTTATGCCGTGCGGCTGTATCATAACCCGCTTGTCGCCTGGATCTGGATCGGCGCAATCCTGATGTTTCTGGGTGGCGTCGTGTCACTGACTGACAGACGGCATCGTGTCGGTGCGCCAAGGCGTTCCACAAGATCAATAGCAGCGCCGCTGGCCAAGGCCTGACTCGGTGGGATCAAGCCGGATACTCTTCCTTGCGCCGTTGGCAATCTTTATCCTGGTGGCGGCGGTCGCCGGATATTACCTGTTGGAGAACCGTGATCCGAGATTGCTGCCGTCGGCCATGATCAACAAGCCGGCGCCCACTTTCCGACTGAATGGTTTGAGCGTCGATGGTCGAGAGGTGGCGAAAGGCTTCTCAAGCGACAATTTCAAGGGGCACATCACGGTCCTCAACTTCTTCGCCAGTTGGTGTGGGCCTTGCCTGGTCGAGCACCCTCAGGTGATGGCGTTGGCCGGAATGAGGGGCGTTGTGGTCTTGGGCGTAAATTACAAGAACAAACCGGTCGATGCGGCAGCCTGGTTGGCCCGAAACGGCAATCCCTATGCAAGGATCGGTGTTGATCCCCAAGGTGATCTGGCCCTAGAGTTCGGCTTGTATGCGGTGCCGGAGACGTTCGTTATTGACCACACCGGACGCATACGCGTGAAGCATGTCGGCCCTATCACGGAAGACGTTTTGCAGGAGAACCTGTTGCCGGCTATCAGGGCGCTGCAGAGATGAAGGGCCTGTCGGTTCTTCTGTCATTCCTGTCGTTCCTTGCCGCCAGCCCATTGATTGCCATCGGCCCCGGCGAGGCGCTGAAAGACGCCGCGCTGGAAGCGCGAGCGCGTGATATCGGCCGCCAGTTGCGCTGCCTCGTCTGCCAGAACCAGTCGATAGATGATTCCGACGCACCCCTGGCACAGGATTTGCGTCGTCTGGTACGCAAGCGGGTGAAAGCCGGAGATACGAACAAGCAGGTTATCGACTATATTCATTCGCGTTACGGGGACTTCGTTCTGCTTCGCCCACCAATCGATATCCGTACCTGGCTATTGTGGTACGGTCCGCCGGTTTTCCTGATCTTCGCACTGTTCCTGATTCTGGTACGAACGAGTCGGCGGCGACAGACGCGAGCAACTCATGACAGTCCCTTGTCAGTTCAGGAAATCGCCCGGGCTGACACCCTGCTCAACCGAAAGGAAGATTCGAGATGATTGAAATTTGCCGGTTGGACGGGATCACGGGCAACGAAGCGACAAACGAAACCGGGCATGATATCCTGCCCGGAATTCCCCCAAAAGGGATGGCTCTTGTCGCATACTGATGCCTTGCGGCAATAGCGGCATCGCCCTGAGACAGTCCAAAATGGCGCATGTGATGCGCGGTCAAGCGAAAACGATGAAGGCCCTTTCGCTTGAGAATCACCGCGCGGGATTGCGGGAAACCTGCCCGTCCAAGGCATGGAACGCGACCGTTTCGCTGAAACGGCGCCAGTCCGCACCGATCCGCAACACGGGCAGCGCCGGCCGGCCAGATTGTTACTTCAACCCGTTTCCTGGTCGCTTCGTCAGTTGGGAATATCTCCATCATCTCGAGGACGATGAGACCCTTGCGGCGCGCTTCACCAACGGACCGGCGATCACGGTGGCTTTGCTGTATCATGTTGGTATACAGGGATTTGGGCATATTTTGACAACCTGGGTATATGAATTCCCATGATCTGGGTTATTGCCGTAGCGCTCAGCACCGCCGCCGGCCTTGCCATTGCTTGGCGGAGTCTGGCTGATGCGCATCATGATCAGACAGCGCGCAGCCGGCATGGGTATGACGTCGAGGTTTATCGCGATCAGTTGCAGGAACTGGAACGTGATCTTGACCGCGGTATCATCGACCCAGATGATGCGGAAGCCGCGCGCAATGAAATCCGGCGGCGTGTATTGGCTGCAACTGATGCGCAAAAGGAGACCGAAGACGCGCTGCAGTCGCGATACGGCCTTTCAAGGTCGACCGTCATGCTGCTCGCCTTTGCCGTGCCGATCTTGAGCCTGGCGCTATACGCACTGACCGGCCGCCCCAAACTGTCCAATCCGGCCAACCTGACGGTCCAGGAGCCGCGACGCGATCCGACGGCAGCCGATCTTCGCGCTGCAGAGCGCATGACACCGGAACAGCGTCACGAGATGATCCGCGGCATGGTTGATCAGCTAGCCGCGCGACTCAGGGAGAATCCCGGAGATCTTGCTGGCTGGCTTCGTCTGGGTCGGGCCTACAGCGTCATGGGCGAGCATCAGAAGGCGACGGAGGCTTACGCGCGGGCAGCGGCGTTGGCGCCGAAGAATGTCCGCGTTCTGACTGCCTATACCATGTCGGTCATTCGGAGCCAGAATCAGGGCGAGTCCATGGCGCCGGGTGCTGTTGCGCTTGTCAAACGCCTCTACGAACTGGAGCCGCAGCATCCGCTGGCATTGTACTATCTGGGCAAGAACGCTTTTGACCTGGGTCAAGAGGCTGCCGGCAGAAAATACTGGGGCCGGCTGCTGCCGTTGCTGAAAGACCGCCCGGACTTTGCCGATCGGATCCGCAAACGTCTGGACCGGTCCGGGCAATAAGGCGGCCCAACGGCGCCTTGCGCGATTTGCCAGCTTGAGATTGAAAGGGTGCAGATGCCCAAGTCGTCGCGTATCTTTCCGACAGAATCCGCGCCTATGTCCGATAATCTTTACCATATTCTTGCATCATGCGCTTCGGCAGACCCCGATGCGGTCTTCCTTGATCTCGCCGATGCTCCACCGGTTCGCTATGGCGACATCGACCATCGTGCTGCCCGGCTGGCAAGGGTCTTGACAGAGTGTGGCGCAGTTCCGGACGATCGGATCGTCGTCCAGGTCGAGAAATCGCCGGATGCCGTGATGCTTTATCTGGCATGTTTGCGTGGCGGCTTCGTATTTGTGCCATTGAACACCTCCTATACTGCGGCTGAGCGCCGGTTCTTCCTGGAAGATGCAAAGCCGTCGGTGTTTGTTTGCGATCCTGCCCACGCCGAAACCGGAGTTGTCACGGCAGAGAACACTGGCGTCCGTGCGGTCATGACCCTTGATGCTGCCGGTCGTGGAACCCTGACGGCCGCCGCTGCATTGGCGTCATCAGAAGCACCGCCGGTCGTGCGGCACAAGGTCGATCTTGCGGCAATCCTCTATACTTCCGGGACGACTGGCCTACCGAAAGGCGCCATGCTCACGCACGAAAATCTGGCATCCAACGCTCTCATGCTCGCAAGATACTGGGGTTTTACCAGCGATGATGTCTTGCTGCATGCCCTGCCGATCTTTCATGTCCATGGCCTGTTCGTGGCTCTCCATTGCGCCATGTGCAGCGGTGCACGGATCATCTTCCAGAAAGATTTCAAGGTGCCCGCTGTGATTTCCCGCCTGTTGGATGCCACTGTAATGATGGGCGTACCAACCTTCTATACGCGCTTGCTGGGGTCACCGGCGCTGACGGCGGGATCGGCGCAGAATATCCGTCTGTTCATATCCGGGTCCGCACCCCTGCTGGAGGATACTTTCCGGGACTTCGAGGCTCGAACCGGACAGCGGATTCTTGAGCGGTACGGCATGACGGAAGTCGGCATGGCCTGCAGCAACCCGCTGGATGGTGAGCGGGTAGCTGGTACCGTTGGTTTCGCAATGCCCGGTGTTTTGGTTCGGAGCGTGGACAAGACCGGCCGCGAGGTGCCCCGCGGCGAGGTCGGCGTTCTGGAAATTTCTGGCCCCAATGTCTTTTCCGGCTACTGGAAACTGCCGGAAAAGACAGCGGAAGAGTTTCGGCCCGACGGCTATTTCATTTCAGGCGACATGGCGCGCATTGATGAGGAAGGCCGCGTGTCGATTGTGGGTCGCGCGAAGGATCTGATCATCTCCGGTGGATTTAACGTCTATCCCCGAGAAGTTGAGCTGTGCCTTGATGATGTGATCGGCGTGAAGGAAAGCGCGGTTATCGGCGTTCCGCATCCGGATTTCGGTGAGGGCGTCACCGGGATCGTTGTTCCTGATGGGACGATGAAACTCGACCCCAACCATGTCTTGGCTGCAGTTGGCGATAAATTGGCCCGCTTCAAGCAGCCGAAAAAAATTTTCATCGTGAATGAATTGCCGCGCAACGCGATGGGCAAGGTTCAGAAGAAAGCCCTGCGCAACCGCTACGCGAACATCTACGAGGAAGTGGCCGACAGTGCATTGACCCGTAATAGCCGGTAGGGCCAACACTCAGGGAGTCCGCAAGACGTAACCCGCCAAGCAGCGAGGAGCCCGTTCGGGACATCCCAAAAACTCCTGCATCCTGTTAAACTCTAGCCGCCATACCAACACATCGTTCTTGAAGCAGCAGTATTGCGGTTAAACGAGAGCAGAAATAATGGATCAGGCCTCCCACAACAAGATAGTAAGTTTCATCTGGTCCATTGCAGATGATTGTCTGCACGATGTGTTTGTTCGCGCATATGAACAGTTACCCGCTGCTCGGCGTCCTTGGCGATGCCTTCAATCGTCTTGGAGAGCGCCGCTGAAAGCTCTCCGGGAAGCTCCGGTAACGACGCCGTTCTCAGGCCATGGCGCTGCTTGATCTTATCGGCATTTTTCGCGGCCTCCAGCTCGCTTTGCTTGTCCGTGATCTTGGCGTCGATATGATCATCTTCGGCAAGCGCGACGAGGCTGTCGGCACTCATGCCCTCGGGCGCGTGCCGCCGAACAGCAGCGCGCGCCGTGTTAATGGCGCCGGTTATCTCACGCAGGGCGGCATCGAGAGCTTCGACCCGGCGCGCAAGGGTCACACCCTGACTGCCTATTATGACGCGGTACAGATTGCGCCGCTGCTCGGTATCGATGGCATCTCCGTCATGGACGTTCTCGGAAATGTAGGTGCCGTCAAATACGGCAAGCTCGTGCATGTCCGCATCCCATGTGCCATCCGTGAATTTGACCGGGCCGTCCGCCGTCAGGATATGCACCTCGGGCTCGTCACAATAACCGAGGGTCTTACGACCTTGGATGTGGGCGGGGTCGCCGGATTGCAGGGACCGCAAGATCGCGCAGAGCGTTGTCTTGCCGCGCCCATTCTCGGCGAAGACAAGGTTCTGGGCCTTAAGGCTGACATCGCCGGATGCCGAGCAATTCTGAAAGCGCCCGGTATTCTTGATCGAAATGATCTTGTTCAGGCTCATGAGCCCTAGCCCGGATATATCACGGATATTTCACGGTAACGCCATGTTCCCTTTTGTTTTATGATTCAGCTAGTTAACAAGAATCTGACACGAGCGCACAGCGATAATGGATTATATCCCGGATATTCTTTCATTTCCAGCCTGTCGAGGACTTCTGTCGAGGCAGGTTTCGACGGCGGGTCCGCTTTCACCTGTCGTCGGCCTGTCCCGAGCAGGACCTCTTCCGTCTGGTCGTCGCCCGGCTCAATCCCAGATAGCGCCCAACCTCATAGACCGGACGGATCAAGGCCATGTCGGCGGCACCGCCACCGGCAAACCCCGGCGCATATCCGGAGCTCGGGGAATCCACCCATTGCGGATGTGATCGCGACGATACAGTACCGGCGCTACTTCAGGTTTAACGGCA
>JAPOST010000011.1 GCA_026709535.1 Rhodospirillaceae bacterium | reverse complement strand
CCGCCATGTCCGGCCCACCCTTGGGCAGGTCGATCTGGGGTTCGCCGGACGCCGCGCTGCGTGAAGGACGCAATCGAGGAGCGTCTGTTCGCGCCGGCGGGATATCTTCACCGACCTATCGCTGGTCTTCATGGACACCACGACCTTGTCGCCGCCGTCCGCGCGGTCGTTGCGGCCGGAAGCCGTTCGGCGGCGGCCCGCACATCTGTCTTGGCAGCGCACTGGCGCTTCTCGAAATCGGCGCGGCGCTTGCCATGCTCTGCCGCAATTTCGACTTGGAGCCGATCATGCCCGCCGACGAGGTCCGTGAACACATGGCCTTCACCATGCTGCCCGCGGGACTGAAGGCGCGTTTCAGACGGCGGCACGCAGGTTGAAGGCCAAACACCGGAACCTTCATGCCGATCACAGGTAAATGAAATGCGCCCGGAACGAAATGACCTTAACTGACCGACCCATCAAGAGCGCCTTCTCGAAGATCAAGGCTATCCTGAAAAAGGCTGCGGCCCTCTCCTTCCATGCACTCCGGGACGCTCTCGATGCTGTAGCCCCACAGGTGGCTCGAAGCTTCTTCATCGCATATGGATAGGAATCTAAATGAAACGAACCTGCTCTAGCCAGCGGTTTTGACGGTAGACCCGCCATCTTTCAACCACCGTACTAGCGCCTTACCTAGATTGGCGATCTCCTCCACTGAAGCGTACCAGTAAGCATCCCAACCCGCCTCCGGCAAACCAGTGAACACCATCAAGTTGAGCGGATATGCCTCGGAATCGGTGCAACGGCGAAAATCGTCCCGGAACAGAAACACTGGCTTTTCCCAAGCGATCGCCATGCCGAGCTCCACCATCACCCCTTCATCCGGTGGGCAGCCGTTGACCACCGCAAACAGCCCGTCGGCATCGCGCACGTCGCCGAGATCGGCCTGTCCGATCCGGTAGGCCCAACCGGGGCTTGCCCTGTCGATCTGATTGTTGCGGACGAAAGGTTCCCATACCTCCGCGCCGACTGCCTCCAAAGCTGTTACAAGAGTAGCCAGCGGCCCCGCGCGTTGCTGTGCGGAAAAACCGTAGGCATTAGCCAGATACAACGTCTTGCTCATCATCAATATTTACGACGCTTCGTACCGCACTTAACCACTGCCTGAGCCAAGTGCTCGGGTGTCACAGGCACGCTGACATCCTTGTCCATATCCTCTTTGGCAGGTTGGTGGGGACGAGCAAGCGAGGCCTTGTAAAACACTCCCTTACTTTGCAATTTTGGGTTGTTTTCGCTGTTCATGCTTCTTCCTCCTCCACAGATATCGGAGCCTCCATAACTTTCCATATCAGCAACGCGGTGGCAATCGGTCGATGTCTGGGCGAAGGCCGTCGAGCGCGTCGGCGCAACCGAACAAATGCCGTCGTCGCCGAACTTGAGAAGATGCACGACGAACCGACGATCTTCGGGCCGCGAACCTTTACCAAGACGCTCCACTACCAAAACTGGGTGCGGTACTTGATTTCGGAATTATGGAACGGCAAGCCTCGGATCATCGACAAATGGACGATCAGCAGGTCAATTCCAGTGGGGGCGCTTCTCAAGAAATAGCAACATACGCTGTCCAGACTTGAAATAGGCCTGCTGCCGTTGTGATGGCCAGCCATAATTTTGGGGATTATATAATTCCCTAAACTAAATATCGAGTTTCGAGTAGCATGTGACCATGAAAGTGCACCCTATCGCGGGCGGGCCGGCAGTCAACGAGAGTGAGCGCAAGGCATTCGAGTATCTCAAGGCGCGATTGATTGGTGAGCCAGGAGGCGACGAGTGGTTCTTGCTGACGAATCTAAGCTTCTCTGCAAACAACCGCCGTCAGTCCGACGAGATCGACATCGTCGTCATCGGCCCGCCGGGAATCCAGATCATCGAGGTAAAACACTGGACTGCGGCATGGGTTAATCGAAATCCCGAACGTGTCGAACAGGAAGCCGAGCGCGTGACCGACAAGGCGCGCAAGATTGGTACGGCGCTGCGTAGACAGGTCGAGAACTTGCCACGAGTGGACGGGGTGTTTCTCGTGACCGAGACGGCCGCCAAAGTCGGGACGCTAGAGACACGTGAGGCTGTTCGTGGCATTCCGTTCTGTACCTTCAAGACTTGGCATGACGCGGTTGGGTTCCATGCGCGGCCCAAGTTATCGAGACAACAGATCCGAACGCTGGCCCAATCGCTGTGGCCCAAGAGCGCCGTTGCCGTGGACGGCACTTTGAAGCGAGTAGCCGGATATACACGCTTGGAACTCCAGACACCCCAAGACCAGCGGTTTCATCGCGTATACAAGGCGACGCATATCTCTCGGCAGGATCGAGTGATGCTGCATCTCTACGACCTTTCGGCGGGTGACGACGGGAAAGCCGCGGAGAAAGCGGAACGCGAGTGGAAGTCGCTACAGCGACTTCAACAGCATGGTTGGGCACCGCGCATCATCGACTCTTTCCAAGACGTACCGGGATATCCGGGCGAGATCAAGTTCTTCACAATAGCCGATCCCGCCGCGCCCAGCATTGAGGAACGGGGCGACGACGATTCTTGGGACACGACCGCGCGGTTGAAATTTGTACAGGGCGTAATTCAAGCGTTAACTGACCTCCATGAAGCGGGTGTGGATGGCGAGCCCATGATTCACCGTAACCTGACGCCGGGCACGATCTTGGTTAAACACGACAACTCGCCGATCCTGACCGGTTTCGAGCACGTCCGAATTCCGGCGGATGTGTCGGTGGCCTCGCCATCGGTGGGGGAAGGTTGGGACGCTACGGCAGCTCCCGAGGTTCGCGCCCAAGGACGCGGTGCAGCAGATCATCGGTCAGACATTTATTCGCTTTGCGCGTCCCTCGCGGTCTTATTCGAAAAACGGAAAGACGACGTCAGCGTCAAAGCTGCTGAAGTCATGGTCTTGGGAATGGATGACGTTCCGGCAAACAGGAGCACCCTGTCGGACCTTGATGAGTTTGTGTCTGATCTGTTGGGCGAGCCCGTAGCGGCGACACCACCTCCGCCAGCACGGTTCTGGACGGAAGAGCAAACCGTATCCTTCGGAGGCCAGAGCTACCGTATTGTGTCACGCCTTGGTTCCGGGGGCGTGGGAACCACCTTCAAAGTCGTGGAAGTCGACCGCGAAACCGAGAGCGATCTCGGCACCTATGTGGCCAAGGTGGTTTCCAATGAAGAAGTGGGGCGGCAGGTTCTTCACGCCTATAGGTTGGCGCGATCGCATCTTGGCCATTCAGCGTTGTCGACAATCTTTGAAGTTGCTTCCGACTGGCAAGACAACAGCTTCGTTGCCTTGATGACTTGGGTCGAGGGTGAGCCGCTCAGCGAATATTCCGGCATGGTTTCGCTCTTGGCAGAAGATCTACAGGAAGTTTCGGGCGAGAGTCTGGCATTCGGGTGGTTGCGAACGGCCTGTAATGCGTTAGGGGTGCTACACGATAACGGCCTAGTCCATGGCGATATCAGCCCCCGCAACATGATCGTCTCCGGTACCGATCTGGTGCTGACCGACTACGACTGTGTGACGAAGGTTGGCCAGCGAGCAACCGCGCCCGGCACGGTGCTGTACTGCTCTCCGTCATATGACAAAGGTCAAAGCGCTACCCCGGCCGATGACCTCTACGCGTTGGCCGCAAGCTTCTTCCATGTTGTGTTCGAGAAGGAACCGTTTCAGTACGGCGGAGACCAAGCCAAGGAACGCGGACTGAACTGGACAGGAGTAGAGAGAGATCAATACCCGACGTTGTCTGCTTTCCTGGATCGGGCTACCGATCCGGATCCAGAGAAGCGTCTGGCCAGCGTGGCGGATGCATTGGCAATCTGCAAACCGCCTCAGTACGTCGAAAGCCAGATAGAACATATTGGGTCGACAGAAGTCGAGAACCCTGTCGACCAAGCAGGAAAACAACCCCCATCCGATACAAAGCCTAAACTAACCGAACGGCGTGAAAACGAGGTGGAGTGGCTAAAGTGGCTGCTGCAATCCTATCCCGGGTCGCTTTGGGGCAACAGCGAGACACGTGGTCTGGACACCGAATTTGCTGAGAAGACCTACGTCGAAACCAATCTCGAGCAGGCGCTCTTTGACGCCATCACGGAGCGGCGCGTCAACCTAGTCGTCCTGTGCGGCAATGCTGGAGACGGCAAAACTGCTCTGCTCCAGCAACTTGCGAAGCGCTTGGGCTTGAATGTACAGAAATCGGCGACTCGCGTCCTTGAGGGAAGGTTGAACGACGGCCTGACCGTACGCATGAACCTTGACGGTTCGGCATCGTGGAAAGGTCGTTCCGCCGACGACTTGCTTGACGAGTTTCTGGCACCGTTCCAGGACGGCAAGCCGACCGCAGATATCGTCCATCTGTTGGCGATCAACGATGGCCGCCTGTTGGAGTGGATTGAGAAGGTCGAAGAGCACCAAGGTGAAACGCCGCTGACGAAGGGCTTGTCCGACAGTCTCGAAGACCGTGCTGTCGCTTCCGAGGGCCATGTCCGTTTCGTCAATCTGAACCAGCGCTCGCTGGTGGGCGGTATCGCGGAGGACGGCAGGAGCATCGAGACGGATTTTCTCGATCGCTTGGTGGATCAGCTGTACGGGGGTGCAGATGCTACCGAAACCTGGGGACCATGTCAGACGTGTTCGGCCCAAGAACGCTGCGAGGTCTTCCGCGCCACCCAGATTTTTGGTCCGGATGACCTTTCCAACGAGACCGTCCGCAATCGCGCACGCGAGAGGCTGTTCGAGGCGTTGCAGGCTGTTCATCTGCGAGGCGATACGCACATAACGGTTCGCGAGTTGCGCGCGACGTTGGTCTACGTCCTCTTCGGCGTGCATCATTGCAGCGATTACCACGCCTTCGGCGATGGCTCCGGTGCGGTGGCTCCTCAACCCTATTGGGATAGTGCTTTCTCACCAGTGTCAGTGGGACGGCAGGGAGAGGTGCTGCGGGAACTTCCCCGTTTCGATCCGTCCCTTGAGGCGCAACCGCAGGTCGACCGTCACCTCCGTTATCGAGCGTCCGTCGACGACACCGGCGATGTCCGACTGCCTGACAAAGAGCAGAATCTCGAGTCGCTAAGACGTCGCGCCTATTTCGAGTGGAGCAAAGAAGATATTGAGCGCTTGACGGGCGATCCTGACGGGCTTGGGCTGGCTCAGGGACGCCATCTGCGTCAGTTCCGAGATCTTGCGGTCGGGGTTGATGGTGATGATGGGAGAGAGATGGTGATACAGCGCCTATGCGGCGGTATCTCGCGCCTCGAATTGCTCCCACCTTCAGCGCTGGATCGAGCCGGTGTAGTGCCGTTGCGCATTGCTCCTAGAACACCGACCGAAACGGCGTTCTGGGTCGAGAAGTCGGTGGACGACTTTCGCCTCCAAGCCGATCTCCCGAAAGCTGGCGAAGGGTTGGATCGGCTCCACCGGCAAGCGTTCCTGATTTACCGTTACCGCGATGGTCGCGAGGAACGCCTTCGTCTCGGCTCCGACCTGTTCCACCTGCTCCTCGAACTAGATGACGGCTATCAGTTGGGAGATGTGGCAACGGACGACACCTTTGCGCATCTCTCGATCTTCGTGCAGCGTCTGGTTCGAGAGGACCATCGCCGGATGCTGGTCTGGAACCCCATGCGTGAAGATGCGATCTTCGAAGTTTCTGCGCGAATTGACGATGCTGGCTCCGATCCACGACAACGCATGGTGATTGAACCGTCTGCATCGTCGGGAGAATCGCATGGCGAGTAAAGCCCGCGCCATTGTTACAAACGTTCTTCCTCGACGAATGGCCGACGATATCTGGTCGGCACGATACGACAAGGTATTGCCGATCACCTTCAACGAGTTCGAGCTCTCGGCGGTGCTGCCGGCAGTATTCTACATGTTTCGATTCGGGCAGCGCCGCGGCCGTGGTAAGTTTCTGGAAACGTTCGCGCCGGAGGGAGGCCCTGCAAGGGAACGCAGGCGGATGACGACGATAAAGCGCGTCGCAGAAAATCTGGCTGCCAACCCCGACCTGAAAGGTTTTGATGGCATAGTAGAAAAGGCGATACTAGGCGATCTGTTACTCGGCTTCAGTCTTGAAAATAGCAGGCACGACCTCGGTCAGGACAAACAGCTTCAACGAGTGGCACCAGCTCATTACATGGCGAGCTGGGTAGATCTTCCTGAGAGTTCTGCTAACCTTCGCTTCGTACCGGAAATGATTGTGGCAATGCTTGCGGACCAGTTCGGTGAGCATGTGGAGCCAACCAACAACGGAAAACAAACTCGGTTTCCAGTTGCAGGAACTCATAAAGAAAACTTGCTTCTAAATGCGTTCAGCCATGGAGTTGAGCGCACGGGACCCGCCGCCAACCTGGCGGCAGACGAATTCGATGAGCTTTCAGAGGACATTGGCGTCGATCAGTTGCTCATGATCCGACTGGCGCAGTCTTTGGGCGCTGCACCTGACAAGGTTCGGGGAAAGGACAGCGCCCAAATTTCCAACCAGCGCCCGATCTCCGAGAAGGCGGCGCGGGATTTCTCAGAAGATATTCGCCGATTCGTTCGTGACTACGCGGCGGTCATCCCTCGTCATGCTTTTGTCGATATGCTTGAAGCCTGCATTGCGACGGGCATGACGGCAATTCTCACCAGCACCGTCGAGATTTTGCTCGAATGGGCAGAGACTGGGGAAATCACCAAGCGACAACAGCAAAAACCGGCCGGTATCTTTGTAGATTGCTCGCAAGGCGTCGATGGCCGGTCGCGGAATTTGGCCGAACGGTCTCTCGACGATCTGATGCGTCGCATCGAACGAGTTCCTGCGATCCTGATGATGCTCCGGATTCTGGATTATGCAGCGAGAGACAATAAGAAAATCAAGAACAAGAAACTCTCTACTCGTCCGTACGCCACGGAATGGCTCAACCTTCTTGGTGCGCTCCTGCATGAACGTCACGAGGAGGCATCGTTTATTCATCGTCAGATGGACGATTATGGTGAAAAGCTCGCCGAGGAATTGAGTGAGGAATACCCGGACGCCGCGGAAGCACTCGGTAACGACCAGAGCGAGGGTAACCCCATTCGGCGCCTTGCTTTGGCTCTTACCCCGTTGTTAGGAGCAAAAATGCGGCGACACACCATAGAAATGGTCGACTCGACGTTAAACATTGAACGGCCGAACGGACTGGCCCACAAGCGAAAGACGACAAGCGGGGGACAGGTGGCTGGAAGAGGACGGAGACAGCGGGAAGTTCGATCTCTGGTCTTCACCGACTCTGTCCTGGATTATCTTGTGCATCTCCATCTCCTTCGAAGCGGTAAAAAGTCAGGAGTACGGCCGATATCATTGCGAACGTTTCTGGATACGATTCGCACCCGTTACGGATTTTATGTTGATACAGCACCTCCAGGCATGACCATTTCCAACGATCTTCTCCGCTCGAACCGCATGGTACTGGAACGCCGCCTGCGGGACCTTGGTCTTCTCGTCGGAGTCAACGACGCAGAGGCCATGAAGCGGCTTCGGCCTCGCTTCAAGCTCCAGACGGATAGCTGACATGCAGTGGACTGATCTTCACGGACGACTGCTCTCGGAAGCGTTCGAAAGAATGCTCGGCACTTCCCAACAAGGCGCTGTGGCCTTCGTGCGTTGCCTGACGCCGGATGTGGTCGAAGCGCTCGCGGCGGATCAATCCTTCACGCCTGCTGGCTGGCAGGTCTTGCGGGTAGCAGACGAGCAACATACCGAAGGCCGGACTGTCACCGCTGATATTGCGGTGGAGATGCGTGAAGCGAAGGATGATGCAGTCTTGCTTCTGGTGGATACCGAACGTGCTGGTGCGGGCATGGATGGAATATACAGTGCCGCCAAGGAGGTGGATGAAGCGGCGCTATTCAAGGAGGCTGGACGCTTGGCCGGTGGCGAGATTAAACAGAGGCTTTCCTCTGAGAATCGCCGATACGCGGAACGAGCGATCAAGAAGGCACGGAGTCACCGAGGCAGTGAGGCCGTGTCACGATGGACAGAGTTCGACTTTCTCTGTCGAGTGGCCGCGGATGTCGAACTGCCGGGTGCATATCTGTATTTGCTCGGTCTGTGGCCCATCCAGGAATCTGAGGAATCCGAAACGTCAGCCGATCTTGACACATCGCAGATGTTTGTCGATCGATTGCTGGGACCCGCTGCCGCCAGCAGCCCACCGGCTGCACGTATCCAGGCCATACGACTGGATCCGGATTCAGAGCGGGAGAGCGGTGAACTGGAGCGTTTCTTGCATTCGGTGGATACAAAGCCGCTGCCCATCGCATTGGAGCTCCTTGCGAACAAAAGAGAGCTATGGATTGGGAACCTACGACCGGAACCGCCGGCGAAGTTGATCCGGGGCATTGATCTTGTCCCTTGGCGAAATCAGAATGGGGCCATCGCCAAGTGGTCCGGCTTGGTCGAAGGTGAAGATCACAACGAGCCGCCAGCTCTTGTCCTGCTACCGGACGCGGACCAAACAGATCGTTTCTCGACTTTGGAGATCAGGTGGAGGGTTGATCCGCCTCATCTCGAAAAGAACGTAGCCGAGTACCGCGTCATTGTTCGGACTGATCAGGGTGACAACCTCGCAGATCAGACAGTCCCCCATTCGGCGCGAAAAAGTGGAGAGAAATGTCGGTTCAGTGACGACGATTTCTCGTTTCTCGGCGAGGATGCTCTTCTGTCGGCCAAGGTGGTGGTCGAGGTTGTTGATAACGCTGATATAGAGCGCCAGGAAAGCGAGGACTTCGTCATTCGTTTCGGAGAACCTCCAGCACAAGAGACCTCTGGAGTCGGTACGATAGTTCGGACATTCAGCGAGGGGCTTGCCGAGCTTGGAAGCCGAGAAACGGTCTCGACGATTACATCATCGCTGTCTCCTTCGATAACCGTTGATTCCAAGGGATTCACCCTGCTGCGAACGCCGGTTGAACAGGGTAGGAGAAGGAGTTTTCGGGTTTTTGGGCCATCCTTGATCGCCGAGGTCGAAAGACAGTGGGTGAAGAGAGAAGGAAAGATCGGCCGATGGGTGCTCAAGGTACGAGGTTCCGGGGATCACGCAGACAGTGTGGAATTTGAGCCATTCGACAGTGACGGCAGTACCGAGTGGTATCGAGTGTCTGTCGCCAGCCGCCGTTTGTCTGGTCGCTTCGTAAAAACCGGCGGAGTCGGCCAAGTATATGACGAGACGTCTGGGGTATTCGATATTACGAGGGAATATCTGCGGGCTTGGGCGTCGTTACTTGAAACCGGGGATCCGTTGCTCGCTCTCGCCAACACCGTGGAAGTACGATCATTGTCCGGGCGTACCATCGGTCTCATCGTGCTGCCCGGCCATCCGTTGCGGGTGGCATGGCACACGGCATACGACAATCTCGTCCTGCATACTGCCTTCGAGCAGGAACAGAGCGCCAAGGACATTCGCACGGAGTTCGCAGGTCTGGACGGCGCCATGTTTCCTGCATTCCTTCCGAATCCAAACGGCGGAGCTTTCGTCTTCGCCGATACTCTCGGCTTCCACGCGGTAGGGATGGTGCCTGACACCGACAAGGAACCCAAGGCAGCGGTGGCCATCTTGGCGCGGGCCTTGGGAGGCGGCAAGACGGCGGATAGCGTGCCGACGATGGGTGGCCAAAGCGCCACGGTACTGGCGAAAGAGATAGTCAAGTACCTGTATTGCCACGACACTTCTCGACTGCTGCATATCCATGCTCTCCGCGCTGGAGACGGTCTGACCGTCGCTCGATCGCTGGGCGGCGTTCACGAACAGTTTCGTCAAGATAGAGAGAGCCCGGATGAGGATTCCGACTATGAAAGCACTGCCAATGCGCCGGTATTTTCGCTGGACCTTTATCCGTCCGACCAACAGCGCGGTGTTGCGGGACGGTTCATCGCGGAGGCGCGAGAGAAACGCCGAAGTGGAGCGGGCGTGCTGGCGGCAGAAGATCGCTGGATGCTGGAGTCCTTGAGCCTTCCCGGAGGTATCAACATGCCCCGGTTGCGCTGGGCACGCAAGGATAGGGCAAATCCAAGCGTGGCAGCGCATATGGCTATTGCCTTCGATACGTTCGAGTCCCGCGTTGTTGTTGATGACGACGAAGTGGGGCGTCGGTCGAAGCCGTATCACGCCTTCGGATTGTTGTCGTTCTACGATCGACACTATGTGAGCTTGCCTTTGCCGATATGGATCAGCGCCATTCCTACGGCGGTAGAGGGAGAAAAGCACCCATCTCGTCGGGCGCACACCGAAATGCTCATCCGTCTTCAGAACGCTGTCCAAGATGCTGTCGTCCTCCACCTTGATGCGGGGAAGGGATTACCGGTGTTGAAGACGGAAATTTCCCGAGAGAAGGCGGATGGCCTCGCGGAGTTGCACCGGCTCTGCGATTGGGTCGTTACATTAGACCGGAATGCGGGTATCGAATATTTCGACTCGCCGAAAGACAATCGTGAGATCTACGACGCATATGTCATCGATTGCGTGCCGGAGCGCGAAGATATCGGTTGCCTCCAGATGATTACATCGACAGCCAATTTGGAGGAAGTCCGCAACCTACTCGATAACGCGCTTGATCAGATGGGGTTGAGTCGAAGCCTGCGTAACGCCGAATTCTTGTTGGAAAATTTGAAGTCGCTCAGCGGCCGACTCGCCATTCGGCTAACTGGCCATCAACCGGCTACGTCGGAACTGATCGCTTTGGCGGTATCCCATGCCAATTGCCGACATACTTCAGGAAATGACGACTGCTGGGTTTCTCTTAACGAAGGATTTGTCATCCCGGTCGATGACGTAAGGGATTTGCTGCCACCCCTGACCGAAAACAAGGGCGAGAACGGGCGAGCGACGCGTCCTGATCTGATTTACGTGACCTTGGAGCCCCGAAAAGGTCTCATCTTTCGATTCGTCGAGGTGAAGTACCGACGTCATCTGCGCACCGCCCGTTCCCCGGATATCCTTGAGCAGATCGAATGGCAAACCCAGTCGCTCCGATACCGGTGGGATCAATGGTACAGCGCCGAAGAACAGTGTTCCGCATTCAGAGCCGTTCGCCGCGCCAAGCTGGCCCGAGTATTGCGTTTTTACGCCGATAAGGCACACCGGCATTGTTTATCAGCGGAGCGATATCAAGAACTTATTGCCGAGATCAATCGTATGGTCGAGAAGGGTGGGGACTATAGCTTCGAAATTATCGCGGACGGGGATCGCGGTTGGGTGTTCTGTCCGGAATATTCTGGTCATCGACCCTTGAAAATATCCCCCGACCATTGGGATACGCAGATATTCCTATTTGGCTCCGGACTTCTGCCGGACTCAGACTTCGAGCTTGAGACTTTCCCTTCGGAACGATCGGGCCAACGAACCGCAGCCTACTCGACGGCGAATCGCCAAAGTGCCGAGGGCGAACCGCTGTGTCACGGAACGAACGAGGATAGGGAAACGAACGATACCGCGGAAATAATATCATCCGATGGTCCTGCACCGTCTTTGCGTCTGGGTACGGATACGCGCACTAACGCGGAGGTCGACTGGCGAATGGAGGTGAATGGCAATCCGCACCTTTTGATTGCCGGTCTGCCGGGTATGGGAAAGACCACCTGTCTCGTCAGTCTGTGTTCACAAATGGTGGCTGCAGATATTACGCCCGTTATCTTCTCCTATCATCAGGACATTGACGAGAGGCTTGAGGAGGCAATCGGAGGTATTCGGTTCATCGACTTCGATGGCCTCGGCTTCAACCCGTTGCGTGTGATCGACCGAGGTGCGCGGATGGCCCATCTCGACGTTGCCGGGGCCATGCGGGATATATTCACGGCGATATACCCGGAACTCGGGGATATCCAGGCAGACCGTATTCGCAAAGCTATCAAGGAGAGCTTCGAAGAGGCAGGTTGGACTTCTGGAGAGGTGAGTGCCCCGGAACCGGCATTCAAGCGCTTCGTACAGCTTCTTCGTGCCGATACTAGCCCAGATCGCGGGTTGCGGACAATGCTTGCCCGATTGGGCGAGCTTGATGATTACGGATTTTTCGACGTCGGTGACGAATCAAGGGGTAATGTGTGGGAGAGTGAACAACCGGTCATCATTCGGATCCACACGTCACAGAATGATAACCTGCAACGGGCGTTCGCGTATCTTGTATTTTACGGGCTTTATAAGGATATGTTCCGTCGAGGAGTACAGGACCGAATCACTCATGCATTGGTCTTCGACGAAGCACACCGTGCAGCCAAGCTCAAGCTCATTCCAACCATGGCGAAAGAGTGCCGAAAATTCGGAATATCTCTCGTATTAGCCTCCCAAGAAGCAAGAGACTTTGATGTTTCAGTATTTTCAGCCATCGCGAACTATCTTGTTCTCCGTTCAACGGATGCCGACGCGAAATTCCTCGTCAGGAACGTCTCAAATTCGAGACAGGAGAGAGGGCTTATAGACAAAATCAAACAAATGGACAGATTCAAGGCTCTTTACTTTGGTGAAAGCAGGAGTCGCCCCGCTCATATTGCTCTTTCAGGATAGCGATAGAACTAATATTGGAGCGTAGTGATCAACCGACGTTGCTGTAGATGCGGTTCCGTTGCCAATAGAAGCCGGTCAA
>JAPOST010000070.1 GCA_026709535.1 Rhodospirillaceae bacterium | reverse complement strand
TTCCTTGATCCCGGCCATCACCTTCGGGCGGTCATGCAGCGGCGGCATCTTCGACTTGTCGATGACGATAGCCTTGACTTTCTTGACACCCATCACGGCGCCGACCCCTCCTCGCGCCGCGATCCGTACAGGCCGGTTCTCGGCGTCACTGACCGCGATGCCCGAGAGCAGCCCCAGATATTCCCCGACCGGACTGCACAGGGCGATACTGGTCTTTTGGCCATATTGTTCATGGAGAAGGGCTGCCGCCTCGATATTGCCCCGGCCCATGTAGGGTTCGGCAGTATCCCAACTTAACTCCCGATCCTTGTTGATGTGGATGACCACCCAATCGTCGGCGGCGCCATGAAGCGTGAATCCAGCGATCTGCAGATGACCCATGGCCAACGCGAAAGTCCCGCCGGCATTGGCTTCCTTGATGCCGCCAGTGAGCGGACTGCGGCACCCGATGGACAGGCGGTTGGCGTTCGAGAAGTTTGTGCCGGCAAAGGGACCAGCAGAGAAGATGAGCGGGTTTTCCGGCGACATCGGGTCGACCTTGGCTACACCCATGTCCAGCAGGGTCCTGGCGATGAAATAGCGTCCCGCCTGCGCAAATTCCCTGCCCTGCAGTTCGCGCGAAGTGACGTTGCGGGTGGCGAGATTGATATCCAGATAACTGCGCATGACAAATCCACTGCTGCAAACCGAGTGACCAATATTAGCGCCTCCGGCTTCGCGTGTGTGGAAAATTGTTGGTGATACGCCACCTGCCGGATTACGACCCGGTCGGTTGCAGGGACAGTCGGCGTGAGCAACGTCCCTGAAACAACCAACGGCCATCGTCAGCACTGCGATTCTGATCAAAATAAGGGAACATCATCGCGGCGATCAGGGCAAGGCTGTGTCGCCAGGTGATCAAAAAGACATGTCTTGTCATTATGGCCATGCAGATAGCCGTTGTACGCCTCTCACTAACGGATTCGAGTAATATATGGGCCTGTTGAGACTTGTCGGACGTTGTTTCGAGGAAAGTTGGCCAAGCTGGCAAATTCCGGCTAAACAAAGGGAAATCTGGTTCGGAGAAACAGCCATGCCCGTAATCAACCGCATTGCCGACTTTCACGACGACATGACCGCGTGGCGGCGAGACATTCATGCACATCCGGAAACCGCGTTCGAGGAAAACCGGACGGCGAATGTGGTGGCAGAGAAACTGGAGAGCTTCGGGGTACCGGTACACCGAGGCTTGGCGAAGACCGGCGTGGTTGGATCCTTGAAAGTTGGCGGATCGTCCAAGGCGATCGGTTTGCGCGCTGATCTGGATGCCCTCAACCTTCAGGAAAAAAACGACTTTGACTACAAGTCGAAGCATGAAGGCAAAATGCATGCCTGCGGTCATGACGGGCACACGACGATGTTGCTTGGGGCTGCCCGCTATCTGGCGGAAACACGGAACTTTGACGGCGCCGTTCATTTCATCTTCCAGCCGGCGGAAGAAGGCGAGGCAGGCGGCAAGGCGATGGTCGATGAAGGCCTGTTCCAGCAATTTCCGTGCGAAGCGGTTTACGGCATGCACAATTGGCCGGGCATGCCGCGCGGGATGATCGGCGTGCGCAGCGGCGCAATGATGGCATCGGCGGATATGTTCACGATCCGTATCCAGGGTCGCGGCGGGCACGGAGCAATGCCGCATCACGCGGTGGATCCCGTTGTGGTCGGCGCCCAGATTGTAAACGCCCTGCAAACCATCGCCAGCCGGACCATCGACCCGCTCGACAGTATCGTGGTCAGCGTCACCCAGTTCCATTCCGGCACGGCGCACAACGTCATTCCCGATACGGCGGAACTGTCGGGTACCTGTCGGGCCCTATCGCCGGAGGGGCGAAAAATCATCGAATGGCGCATGAAGGAAACGGCCGAAGGTATCGCTGCAGCACATGGTGCCAGAGTAGAGGTCAACTACCGGCACAACTACCCGGTACTGGTAAATTCTGCCGACGAGACGCAGCGGGCAGCCAAGGCGGCGGCCAAGGTCGTTGGCGACCACCAGGTGATGCTTGATCCGCCGCCGGTAATGGGCTCGGAAGACTTCGCCTTCATGCTGGAAGCCAAACCGGGCAGCTATGTCTGGATTGGAAACGGCGTCGGCGAGGAAGGAGGCTGCATGGTACACAACCCCCATTATGACTTCAGTGACGATATCCTGCCGGTCGGTGCAAGCTACTGGGCCACTCTGGTAGAGCAGGAACTGCCACGGACTTAGGGGGTTTTTCTCTTCTGGAGATTTGCCTGGCCAGATTTTTCACAAGTGTCCAAGACCTTCGGCAGAGACAGGGTCTATGGCAGTTCAGCCAGCCACAGTGTGCTGCATGCAAACCGAGTTGTCTGCAGACAGGCCTTTGACATCAGACACGTCCGAACCTCGAATACTGCTGCAGGATTGCCGATGGTTGCGCTCAGCAAGGCATCCTTTCTCGATCGTTGCAGGGCAAGATCAGATCGTCATTGTCCCACGCCGTTTCGAATTTTCGTTGCAACACGATCCGTCGACAGTCGCATGTCTTGTCGTGTCCATCTGGCTTCAGGGTTTCCATGGCTCGCGGGATTCACAAGACGAGCGCGCCAAAACCGGTTGTATGACAGGGGCGACGAAAACGTCGTAGGCCTTGCCGAAGCCGGACGGCTAATCGACTCCTTCGACCACTCGAAAATCCCGGACAACGCCGCCCCTCAGTACTTCCAGCGCGGCTTTATAGTCGTCGGATTCATGTGCAGCGAGCGCCTGTTCGTAGCTGTCAAATTCGATCACGACGACGCGGTTGTCGCTGCCGTCTTCGTAGCCGGTGACCCGCCCGCCCCGCGCCAACGGGCGACCTCCATGTTTCGTAACAGCCGGACCGGCCACTTTGGCGTAAGAAGCCAATTTGTCGGGGTCGTTGATCTGGCGATAGACCGACACCCAGTATCCTTTGGCCATGGTGGATATCCTCGCTTGATGTTCTTTCATCGTACCATTTAGACCGTCTGGCTCAGATGTGACAAGACATTGGCAAGTCCTTTGACTGGCGAATTGATTTTTTCCCAAACCCCATTTACCAGCTTCATACCATCGGTTTTGCGTCTTGAGCGATCGATCAGTGGGCATTGATGTTGTTGCGCTGGAGCCATCCACCGCTTGCACTTCCCCATCCGGTGGCCCTGCCCGTCCTCGACATCAACGTCCGAATTTACTTGCTCATGACCCGACATCGGCAATCGCCTCTGTCTGGACCATTCATGGCCTTATCCCCTCTCTTTTGAGCTTGGCGACAAGTTGCTCTTGCGATCTCGTTCCCTTCATGGAGTTGCACGCGCCGCACAGCAATTGCAGGTTGTCTCTATGATCGCTCCCGCCTTTCGATTGCGGAATGATATCGTTGGGTTGCGGGAGAAAGCGCCAGCGGTCACCAAGTTCTGGGCGGATGGCGGCTGTCAGGGACCAAAACTGGCGGCGAAGCTCCAGGAGCTAGGACATCAGATCTGCTGGAGATTATGGACAAGCCAAAGGATGGCGAGGGCTTCACCGTGCTCTACCGGTGCTGGGTGGTGGAGCTGGACGTTCGCCTGAATGTCGCGCTGCCGGCTATTGGCCAAGGACTTCGAGCGGACACCGGCAAGCTCTCTGGCCTGGGTGCTACTGGCGGCATCCCGGTTCCTGATGCGCTGCCTGGCACGCGGCGCAAGTACCTGAAAACCCAAAGGAACAAAAACAATGACTCGTGATTCAACCTCTAAGGGTCATTTGCGGCGGGATTGTAATCTGCCTTCCGCCGTGTTCCATATAACTGGAAAGCAAAGAAGTCACCATGCCGGTTCCTGCTTCCAAACGTGTCCAGAAGCGTAGGGACGCCATGCGAGCCGCAGGGCTGCGCCCGGTACAAATCTGGGTGCCAGACACCCGTCGCCCTGGCTTTGCTGTTGAGTGCCGTCGACAGGCCGCTCTTGTTGCCACCGCAGATCGTCACGATCCCGACCTTTCAGGCCTCATGACTGCCGCGCTCGCCGATCTGGATGACTGGCGGTGAGGCGAGTTGATCTGGTGATGGTGGCCATTCAGGGTGACTACGGCAAACCACGGCCCGCGCTCGTCATCCAGGCCGATCAGTTTGCCAATCTGAGATCGGTTGTGATCCTGCCAATCACGTCCACGACGGTCGATGCGCCATTGCTGCGCCTGACCTTGGAGCCGTCTCCCGAAAATGGATTGCGAGAGTCATCGCAAATCATGCTGGACAAGCCCATGACCGTGAGAGCCGACAAGATCAGCCCCGCCTTCGGACGTCTCGGTGCTGCTACCATGGTCAGCGTGAGCCAGTCGCTGGCGCTGTTTTTGGGGGTGGCTGGATGACCTGCGCAAAGAGGGGTATTTCGCACCTCACCCGTAATCGCAGGGCAATCGCGTTTGAAGGAATTCCGTGAAGGGTCTTCCTTGGCTTCTGCGTGACGGCGTGATTCGCCGTTGGAATACAGCAGCCTGAGGCAGAACGATGCAGAACTTCGGACGAAGCCTTGACGGGGTGGAGGATCCCCACACCAGCAATACGACCCGTCACGACCTCCATGAAATGCTGATGATCGCGCTTCTCTGCATGATCTGCGGCAGCCAGACGTGCACCGACATGGAGCTTTTCGTGCGCTCGAAGGAGGTATTCCTCCGCCGTTTCATGAAGCTCGCGCACTGCATCCCGAGCCACGACGCCTTCTCGAGCCTGTTCAGGGTTCTCGACCCCGAATGCCTGCAGCGGGCGCTCGTCTGTCTTGCCTCTGACTGAGCCGGACAGCTCGGGCCGGACGTGACGGCAAGTCGAACGAGATCACGGCGATGCCGGCGCTTCTGGAGCTTCTCGACATCAAGGGCATGACGGTGACGGCCGACGCGATACACACACAGCGGAACGCGGCGAAGCAGGTCACGGAGGCTGAAGGGAAACCAGGAGATGCTTCACGACGACGTCCGGGTCTATATGGCGGACCCGGGAACGCCGGAAAGATGTTGCGCTTCACTCGACGATCAAGCGGTTACCATTCTGGTCACCGTCCCCGTATGGAACGGCACTACTGGCGTGGGGCTTTCTGGACTTCCGCGACAGCAGAGGTCAAACACAACAAGGTTCAGAAGCTTGACAGTCGCTACACCTCGTGAAGAAATGTTTGATCCCTCCCCCACATCCTTCGCCACGGCCTGCTTCGGCCGAGAGAATGCAGCATGAACCCAACGGCCATCCTCTCACTCCTGCCGCTGCTGTTCGGCTTCCTGGCCTTTCCGGTCCAAAGCTGCGCAGCCGACCTGGTGACATGGAAGTCCGGAGAAAGCCTGACCCGCCTGGCACGCGCGTCCCACAAGAAGGACTTCTTCCCGCTCAGCAACAATTTCATCAGCCAGGATAACGCGATCTTCTGCGGCCCGGTCTCCTCTGCCATCGTGCTCAACGCCCTGCGCTTGGGCAAGAGAGACGGGCTACCCATAGACCGGCAGTCCATCATCGCCGAAGAGAGGAATTGGCTGCCGGCGGGCGCTGACCCGTTCTACGGCAAGTACACGCCGAACAACGTCCTCAACGAGAGGACCAAGTCAAGGCTCGAAGTGCTGGGCAAGCCTATCCTGATCAAAGGCACGCTGACGAGCGATTTCGGCCTGCAACTGCGTCAGCTCGCGCAGGTCCTGCGCAGCCACGACCTCAACGTTGTCATGCGAATCGTGGACGAGACGGCAGATACGTCGGCGATCCGGCGCGAACTCGCCACAAACCTTGCAGTCGCGGACGACTTCGTCCTGATCAACTATGCGCGCAAGACTCTTGGCCAGCGGGGTGGCGGCCATATCTCTCCGCTAGGAGCTTATGACGAGGCCAGCGACTCCTTCCTCGTCATGGACGTCAACCCCAACCGGGCGCCTTGGGTATGGGTCGCGACTGACGACCTGATCGCAGCCATGCGCACCTTCGACACCGTCGAGAACCGCGGCTACCTGCTAGTCTCGGAAGGAAGATAGACAAGCCGCGGAAGCTGATATTTCTTGGTCCGGTCAGTAGTAGCAATGTACTCGGGCTCAAGGATGAACGGCCGGGAACCTTGAACACAACACGACTGGGGCTACCGCATCATCCCATCAGACCAGGAAGCCAAAGGACAATGCCGGGAAAAGCGAGCAGTACGCCGACCGTCAAGACATCAGCGACAAAAAACGGGCCAATGCCCCGGAAAACGTCTTGCAGAGGCACCTCCAGCGAACGGCCCTGGTCGTCCACCAGATCACGTGAAACTCCAGCCACAACAAAACAATTGAGTCCAATAGGCGGCGTTATCAGGCAGATTTCAGCCATCTTGACCACGATGATACCGAACCAGACAGAATCGTATCCCAAGGCGATCACGGCCGGATAAACCACTGGCAGTGTCAGAATCAGCATGCCGATTGCATCCATGAACATGCCGAGGATGGCGTACGCCAGCAGGATGCAGATCATGATCACGATCGGCGGCAGATCCAGCGTCGTTACCCAGCCGGCAAAAGCGCCGGGCAAGCCGGCAAAACCCAGAAAGCGGACAAACAGGAACACGCCCCAGATCAGCGTGAAGATCATCGCCGTCAGCTTGGCTGTCTCGATAAGGGCTTCCTTCAAGCGTCCGCCCATTTCGCTGCCGGCCTTCTGACGCCATGCCTCCAGGACATAGATGCTGAAAACGATCATGGCTCCCAGCGCGGCTGCTTCGGTCGGAGTTGCCTTGCCGGTATAGATTGCACCGAAAATGACCAGCACCACGGCGAAAACCGGCAGCACGCCGGGCAGAGTTTTCAATTTTTCCTGAAGACTGAACCCCTTGATTGGCCGACCCAGATCCGGCCTCCAGATACACATCCCGACGATGAGCGCGACATAGATCATCGCCGACACGATTCCCGGGAGAAAACCGCCGAGTAACAGCTTGCCGACCGACTCCTCCACGATGATTGCGTAAATCACCAGAATCGCAGACGGTGGAATCAGGGAAGCAAGCGTACCGCCAGCCGCCACCACGCCGGCGGCCAACTTCCGGTCATAACCATTCTTCAGCATGTCGGGGATGGCGACCCGCGAAAAGACAGCGGCCGTAGCCGTGGATGCGCCGGAAACCGCTGCGAACCCTGCCGTGGCGAAGACGGTTGAAACGGCCAAACCACCGGGAACCCAACCAACCCACCGACGGGCGGCTTCGAACAGCTTGCCGGTCAGACCCGCATAGAACGCCAGGAATCCGATCAGGATGAACAGTGGCAGTACTGACAATGGATAGGTGATGGTCTTCGAATGGGGTATCGTCCCTGACAAAGCCGCTGCCACATTCCAGCCTCGCAATTCCAGAAGGCCGAGAAAACCGGTAACTGCTGCGGCGACGAAAACGCGAACCCCCAGCACAACCAGAATCATCAAGAACACCACGGCAACGATGCCGGTGTTGAAGGGGTCGAGGCCCAACATCAAGTCGTGCCCTCAATCTCTTCGGCCGCTTGCTGCTCAACGGTCTTGATGTGCGGTGCACCAACCGGCTTCAGCCCGGGCTTCACAAACAGGCGCAGGTAGGCAAGAAACTGAAGCACAAACCGGAGCAACAGGATGCTCAGCAAGACCGGCACTGCCAACTTGCCGGGCCACACCACCAATTCGATATCGATGGTACTGTCTCCCAGATCCCAGGCGCGTGCAAAGTGCTCGTACGAATAGGGGATCAGGATGGTCACGATGAAGATACCAACGGCAACGCCCAGCAATTCGACAAACCACATGGCCCGACCCTTCAGGCGGCCAACGATCAGTTCCATACGCACGTGTCCACCCGCGCGCTGGACGTAGGATATGCCGAAAATCGCGAACCCGATCATGCCGAATTCGACGATGTCGATATACCCGAAAATGGGTGCGTTGAAGACATTGCGCATGACAATCTGGATCATGCCCAGAATCATCAGCACGAAGACCAGCGCGCCCCCGATGAAAGTCAAGACATATTCCAACGGCACCAGCAGGCGGTCGGCGCGCCAGATCAGGTGGCCAAACCCGTCCGCGGGTGGCTCCGTGGCGTAATCCGGCTCAGTCTGCGCCATCAGATTGGCCAGAGAGAAGGATTGACTTGTCAGAAAAAACCGTGGCCCGCGGAACCATATTCCGCGGGCCACACGGACTCAGGGCCTTATTCGTACGTCTGGCCGACGGTAGCAAAGACCATCTTCACCAAGCCGCGAGCGTCGAACTTGTCTTGATTTTCCTTGATCCAGCCTTCGATGACCGGACGGCCCGCAGCCTTGCGGAAACTGGCAATCTGCTCAGGCGTATAGCGCACTTCCTTAAGCTTCTCCTTGAGCATCGGCAGGTTTTTCTTGTCGATGTTCTGATAGGCCGCGATCTGCGCGTTGATCACGTCTTCTTTCACGTCTTCCAGCAACTTCTTGTACTGCGGCGGCAGCTTCTCGTAGGCGCTGATGGCAAAGGCCATCGGGCAATCGGCAGTGCCAGGCGACAGATTCGCGGTGTACCATTCCGCCACTTCGTGGATCTTGTAGGCTACATGAGCATAGGTGAACGGGAAGGACACTGCATTCATCGTACCCTGCTGAATCCCGGTGTAGACTTCCGTTGCCGTGGACGTTGTGGGCGTGGCGCCCAGTTTCTTCATGGCTCTGCCAACACCGCCACCAGCGCGAACCGTCATGCCTTTCCAGTCCGCCAGTGTTTGCGGCGGCTTGCCTTTACCGAGCAATTCATATTGTGGCAGGAACGACGAAGTGTAGATCATCGTATTCCAGCGGGCGAGTTGCTTCATCACCGCTGGGTACTTGTAGACGGCTTCGCGGATTTTACGATTGTTCTCCCAGCCGGACATCGGCAGGAACGGCATGGTCAGAACCATGAGCGCCGGATTCTTCTTGGGATGATAGAAATTACAGAACATCGCTCCTTCGAACGCACCGATCTTCAAGCCATCCAAGTTCTCGCGCGATTTCGACAGGGCCGATCCGTAGTGGATCTTGATCGTCCAATTACCGCCGGTTTTTTCTGATACTAGTGCCGACAGCTTTTCGATGCCGGCCGTGAAGGCCCGTTTCTTGCCCCACAGCGAAAAATTCCAAGTGAGTTTCGGGCCGTCAACCTGAGCAGCTTTTGCAGGTGCGACGCCGAAGGCAAGCGCCGTGACAGCGCCAACGAGGCTAACGGACAATATCCGCTCAATTGAAGTCATTCCAAATCCTCCCAAAGCATTAAGCAGGTTTATTTTAGCCGGAACTTCATCTAGCAGAAGCAGACTGCACCTGCAACCGCCCTGCCATTTTGGCGGCCAGGTTGTCTGCGACACCCGGTCGACTCCATGGACACACGGCGAGGCAGATTCCACAGGTCTCATTCTCCACGAAATACGGCAGGCATTTGTCGAAATCGACATACCACTTCCGGTCGCCGCGTACGGTCTGCTTTTCCGAGAAGATGGCATCCGGCGGGCAAGCCCGGGTGCATAGCTGGCAGTTCAGGCAGAAGAGGTCGGCGCCGAACACATCCGGTTGATCGGGCTTGATCGGCAGATCTGTCGTCACCATTGACAGGCGAAAATTGGCCCCGAACCTGCGGTGGATGAGAGATCCGTGTTTGCCCAGTTCGCCCAATCCCGCCTCAATGGCTGCGGGGATCATCAGGACATCCTCGGTCATCGGACCAGTTTTGGCCTCGGCCACGAAGCCGCGTTCACGAATCCAGTTGGCCAGTTTCTTCGCCGCCATGCCGGCGCGACCGTATTGGGCCATCACCTCCAGATAAGCAGCCGCATCCGGCGCCTCGCGGAGCTTGTCGTAATCGTGACTGAACGCCATGACGATGCTCCAGCGCCCCATTGGATGTGGCCGATCCATATAAGTCCACTCGTCCCGGTATTCGGAAATACCGACATCATCGGCACCAGCCTCCAGAGAGGCCTGCTTGACGGCCTGGGTCCAGCCCTCGGCAGGTTCTTGCGATATTTCGGACGCCACGTCTGAATCCTGCATCGTCTTGATGCGCTCACGGTACGTTCGCGCTTCACGTACCTGTTCGTTATCGCGATAACGTTCGTAGAAGAACCGCAGAACCCCAGTATGCTCGATCGATTCGCCGTCATCCCGCCAGAAAACCGGTCTGGGTGGTCCGGTGGCCTTATCGTCCAGACCGTTGATTGTGTTGCCCGAGATATCCGGCCATACGGCTTGCTGTTCGGGAGATGGAAGCCAAGTCTCCTGCTGGCGCCTTTCCGACGACGATGGCATCGTTTGTCCTCCTGCTGCAGACGGCAACCTATTCCATGCGGTTCGATCAGAAAAGTCTGTGGTCACGCTCTTGGAACTCACCGAAATTCCTGAGAGCGCCGCTACTTTCTCGGAGTGCTTCGATCTGCGGGTAATCGACAGCAAGGATTCCGATACGTCCATGGCTTCCAGCAAGCGAGCCGCACCGACAACTTGGTGCCGCCATGCAGTAGACCGACGGCGCACGGCATCCCGGTTTGTTCGACTGCTGCCTTGGGCAAATTGGCTGCCATGAAAATAGCGGCAGGTGCGCGCCATCAAGGCATTCTCGCTCCCGGCCGAGGGCTATGGCATGCCAATGGCCCGACGGTAGACATCCAGCAATTCCTCTTCTTCCTGGCGGTCGCCATGATCCATTCTCCGAAGAGCGATCAGCTTGCGCATGATCTTGGGATCGTAACCGTTGCCCTTGGCTTCGGAGTAGACCTCGCGAATATCGACGGCAAGGGCTTTCTTTTCCTCTTCCATTCGCTCAATACGCTCAATATAGGCTTTAAGGATATCGCCTGCGACTCCTCCAACACGGCCTGGAACAGCGGTAGCTGTTTCAGAGGAATCAGCAGTCAGCGGCGCGTTGTCTGATGGATTCATCAATCTGTCTCGTCAAGCTTCTAGGAGACCTATCGTCGTCTGCTCTGCAGCGGCATGCAAGTCGCGAACCGACCAATGCGGCGCGCCGTCGCCACCTCGCATCAGATGCCCTTGCGATGGTGTCCGAGCGTGGCTGGTCCTCGGCCAGATAGCGCTCTATGAACATCGTCTGACTGAACTGCCAATATCCATCCCGGTTTGCAGAAGCAGTCGAAAACCGTGGCGACGGCATACAGCCTAGATACGAAAGTGCTTGCTGAGGCGCAGACCTTGAGCCTGATAGCTTGACCCCATACCCTTGCCATACAGGCGGTCCGGGATTTCCATCAACGGCTCGTAAACCAGCTTGCCGACTATCTGTCCGTCCTCGACCATGAAGGGCACTTCGTGAGGCCGGACTTCCAGCACCGCCCGGCTACCCAGGCCGCCATGATCGGAATGACCGAAACCGGGGTCAAAAAAGCCGGCGTAGTGAACTCTGAATTCGCCGACCAACGTGTCGTAGGGGATCATCTCCGCTGCGTGGTCGGGCGGCACGGACACCGATTCCTTCGATCGAAGAATGTAAAAGTCTTCCAGGTTGAGGACGATGGCGTTATCTGCTCTTGTCGGAATCGGTTCCCAGAAATCGATCCAGTCATAAGCGCCGGGCCGATCGTAATCGATCACCCCAGCGTCACGCTTGGCCTTGTAGCCGACCAAGCCGGATTCCGGGTCGCCGACCAGGTCGATGCTGATGCCGATCTTGCCGCCCGGCATCAGCGGATCATTTCTCGCCCCGATGATCAGTTCTTCGCGTTCGTAAAGGTTGCGCAACGCAGCGTCGGATGGCGTCATTTCTCCCTGCCTCAAACGCAGTTGGCCAAGACGCGTTCCGAGCTTCACCCGAATGCTGAATGTCCTCGGCGATATCTCGGCATAAAGTGGCCCGGCGTAGCCGGCGCGGACCTGATCAAATTCTCCGGTATGATCGGCGATTAGCCGGGTGAAGATATCCAGACGGCCAGTCGAACTTTTCGGGTTGGCGATACCGTGGATGTCAGGAGGCAAAGCCAGAGATTCCAATAGGGGAACGATGTACACGGCACCCCGTTCCAGCACTGCGCCCTCGGTCAGGTCGAGGGTGTATTGGCCGTAGCGGGCGATCTTGTCTTCAACCGTCTCGTCGCGGCCGGGGAGAAAGCTGGCACGGACCCGATTTGCCGTGGCACCCAGTCTGAGGTCAAGGCTTGCAGGCTGTATCTGGGTATCGTCAATCGATCGCGGAGCCCGGATATATTCGTGGACAATCAGGCGGCGGAGTGCCTGTGCAGGAAGTATGCCAGCTTGCTTCATGATCAGATGTTCAGGCGGCGCGGTGCGGGAGGCAAGCGAGAAATTGGTCGGCAACAATTTTCTCAGGAATGATCGCTCATCGCTGGCTTCATCTCGTTGCGATGGCCTGAGCGTTGAAACCTTTTGGTTACAAGGGATTTCTCGAGGCAGCCAAGTGGTCCGGTGTCGCGACTGAGAACAGGTCGAATGCCCACGCTCCATCATTCCCATCGGCCATTGCGGTTTCTGCTTCTATCATCCGCTGTTTGTGTTCTGGTTGGGTATTGGCGGGGACTTGTAAAGCGGCGCCGATCCTGTTCGGCACCTTTGTCGCAACTGTGATTACCGCCTTTGGTGGCGTCGGCGACGTGGGTCGCAGCGTGAGACAGATCAGCCAGTCATTCGATTTCAGAGGCAAGACAGGTATTATATCGAATTAATCTTTTATAACAGCATGTTAGAAAAAATTACAGGAATATTAAGGGCAAATAAATATCATGTCATCACGAAGGCCGAACCGCATTCCTGTCTGCAAATTCACGGACAAGCGATGACAGGCGACGCTTCAAACCGTCACCCGCGCCTCTACAACAACTTCACCAGGGCGACGATCAGCCCGCCCT
>JAPOST010000060.1 GCA_026709535.1 Rhodospirillaceae bacterium | reverse complement strand
GATTCCCACAGACCTTGCGATAGCTGTCGACAAGCTCATCGTGATTTTGCGCTATCGCCTCCGAATACCTGCTCATCTGATCAACAACCGGAATTGTGCCCGTTTTGGTACGCAATTCCTTGTTTCCGAAGTGCTTGACTTCATAGAAAACCAGTTTGAACGATCCGGAACGATCAATGTCATGAATCGCCGCCAAGTCGATCTGTTTTCTTCCTTTTCCGTCATCAATGGCAATTTCCAAGTCCACCACATCGGGGTTCTTGTCGCGAAACACAAAGGCATGAATTCCTTCTTTTTCGGCCCCGGTATAGCAGCGTACGGCATTCTTGAGTCCGCCAACATCGTCCAGGCCGTCCAAGAACAGGCATTCTGGATCGGGGGGCAGAATTGGGCGGCCATCTTCAATTTTGATAAGCTGATCCTTACGCGGCATGCTAGGCTTCAGAAGATACTTGTAATGAATTTCACCGATCATTTTCCGTTCACTTGGCAACCAGTTCAGTTTCAGAACGCTGCCTCCGCGATAATATACATTCAGGTAATTGTTGCGTATCGCGATGAACAACTCCCTGTCGTCCACGAGATTACGCCACCAGCTTCCCTCCTTGTTGTATTCGTCGTTCAGCGCTTTCACGAATTCATTGTCCAGCCCGCGGTCGAAGTTCGTCATTGCCGTCCCTCCTTTTCCAGGGGTTGCTGAAATCCGTTCCGAGCCAGTCGCGGCCCATGTCATGCATCCCACCAGACACCGTCCTCCTGCCGGACGACATTGCCGAAGAATTCGCCGAACCGCGCCGTCTCGAAGGAGTGAATCGGGACGAGCCGCCGCGGTGAAAGCGCGGCCGCAAACCGCTTCAGATCCGCCACCGATGCATGGCCCGATGTGTGGATGATCTCCAGCGGTATGCCCCGCTCGTCGAGCCACCGTCTCGTGCGGGCCGTGGACTCGTCCTCAAGATAGCCCTGCCACATCGAATAGCTGAGTCGCGCGCCGTCGACCATGGCGTTCACGCCGCGATCCCCCGTCATCAGGGGGCGGAACAGCATGACGGCGCGGGCCTTGAGCCCCGGAAGGCTCTCCGGAAAAATCCGATTGGTCTTGTGCCTGTCGAGGTCCGCGAACAGGCCCTTCTCCTTGATCGTCACGCGCTGGGCGTGCGGGATGTAGAGCTTGACGTCGGGCCAGTCCGCTTGAGGGATCGTGTCCCTTCCCGTCGCTTCGAGCACAACGGCGGTATAGAGGTCGATCAGCAGGACCCGGCGGGTCCGCTTGACCGCGCGGAAGATCGTGACCATGCGGTCGATGTTCTGTGCCGACGCCCAGACCAGGTGAACACCTTCCGTTTGCCGGAACGCCCGCACGAATTCCTCTTCGAGATCGGCCTCGGTGGCAAACCCCTCGTCCGTTCCCGTCCGCCCGATCGTGGTTCCCTCCATCAGCAGGACGTCGATGTCCTTCGGCGGCCGTTCGATCATCGCCTCGTACAGCCTGGCCTTGCGCCCGTGGGCCCGGAAGTCGCCCGAGTAGAACACCCGTTTCCCGTCTGCTTCGACCAGAAGGGAGTAGGCGTCGAAGGCGCTGTGATCGACGAGATGGGGCGTGATGCGGAACGGCCCGATCTCCACTGGTTTCCGGTGGGCGATGAAGCGGGGGTTGTCGAACGCATGGCCGTTGGGGACCCAGGCGCTCGCGGCCTTCATGATGTTGTGCGCGTCCTCGCCGATATGGACGGGAACGCCGGGCCGGATGTGGCGGGCAAGGCCGTAATGGTCCAGGTGCGGATGTGAAATCACCACGCCCAGAAGGCTGTCATCCGGCTCCCGGAAGCCGGCAACGGCCGGCAGCAGGCTCTCGTGCCCTTCGTCCGGGGCATCGAGGGGAAGACCGACGTCGAGCGCGATGCGGGCGCCCTCCGCCTCGATCTCGATGCAGGTGCCGCCGATTTCCCGGGTTCCGCGGTGGATGCAGATCCTCACGTCTGGCCTCCCATGGGTGCCGAAGGCATCTTCCGTCCGTATCTGCATGTAATCAGCACAGGCGGTTCGTGGCCAGCCGGCTCTCCGTCCGCACGACCGGAACTGACGCGTCAACGGGTAATATACAAGACCGGCGAGCCCAAGCCCCCGGTTCGCCGCAAGCCTCTTTCCATGACTATATCGACAATACCAATGTGTCGCTTGATCAGCTGGATACGAGGCGACCTTGTTGCCCGGACAACCTTCGTACTAAACAACTTTTACCTGCATACGAATATAGTCTCGTCACCGTCAAGAGTGACTATGGTGATAATATGAGAGATCCCATAGCCTGAGATGTTCGATGCTTCGCGCCTACCAGCGTCTTCTTCTGTTCTCCTACCTCGCGAACGCCGCCAAGCGACTGCACTGGCGCGATCCTGCCGCCTATGATTTCGCGACCTGGGTCGCCGACCACGCCCCCGTCCTCGACGACGAGAAACCTGGCGAGGTCGTTCGCCGGCCCGCCAGACGGCGGCGATGGCCGTTGGGCGACCCGGACGATCCCCGGCTTACCGCGGACGGCTGGATCGTGTTTCAGGAGGAGCTCGCCGACAAGGTGCGGACGGCGAATAGGCCGCGGCCCGACCTGATGTCACGGCGCCTGCGGCGCCTTGCCGGGATCATCGGGATATCCGCGACGGACACCCGCATTCTGGAGGTCATACTGTTCTACCAGACAAACCCGGTCTTTGAATCGCTGGTCGACAATGTGTTCAAGTTCCGCCATCACAGGGGCGAATTCAACATGCGGGACTCGGCGCTCCCTTATGTTCTCGACCTGTCGCATCGTACGGTTACAGCGCGCTTCTCACCCGAGGCGCCGCTCGTGCGGTCGGGCCTCGTATCGGTCGACGATAACGGCAGCTCGTCGCTGGTCAACCGCCTCACCCGACTGGCCAATCTTCCCGGCCGGGAGCTCGGGATCAGGGACATTCTGCTCGGCGAGCCGAACCGGGCGGAGCTCGAATGGCAGGACTTCGATCACGTCACGGAGGGCCGGGATCACGTCGGGAATCTCCTCCGGGGGGCGTTGCGAGCCGGGGAGACTGGCGTCAACATTCTCCTCCACGGCCCGCCGGGCACCGGCAAGACCGAGTTCTGCCGAACGGTCGCGGCTCGGCTCGGCGTACCCCTGTTCAGCATCGGCGAGCAGGACGGCAGTGGCGGCGAGCCGAGCCGTTCGGACCGGTTCGGCGAACTCTTGCTCGCCCAATCCCTTCTGGCCCGTGACCAGAATGCCGTCCTCCTGTTCGACGAGATGGCAGACCTGCTGCCGTATCGCGGCAGGTTCGGCTGGCCCGGCATGGAGTACGGATCGAAGCTGTACATGAACCGGCTGCTGGAGAACGCGGCGGTGCCGACGCTGTGGACTGCGAACGGCGGCGATGGCATCCCCGACGTCATCCTCCGACGCATGAAGTATGCGCTTGAGTTGCGCCTCCCGCCGCCACGCATCAGGGCGCGGATCTGGTCGCGCCAGCTCGCCCGTAACGGCATCGAGGCTGGATCCGGCGACGCGATCGAGCTTGCTACCGCTTTCGAGGCGCCGCCCGGCGTCGCGGCGGAGGTGACCGCTGCCGCGCGCCTCACCGGCGGCGATATCGACTCCGTGCGCCGCGGACTTCAGGGTCTCGCCCGCGCGCTTGGCTGCGACAGGCCCGCCCACGGTATTGCGGACCGGTTCGATCTCGCGCTCATGCAGTCGGACACGGATCTCGTCGTGCTCGCCGACCGATTGGCTCGCGGAGAACGGCGGTTCTCGCTCTGCCTGCAAGGCCCTCCGGGTACGGGAAAGAGCGCCTGCATCCGCTATCTTGCCGATCGGCTCGGGTTGGAGGTGTTGCAGAAGCGGGCATCCGATCTGCTGTCTCCCTGGGTCGGAGGAACCGAGCGGAACATCGCCGAGGCATTCCGCGAGGCCCGCGACAGCGAGGCATTTCTGATCTTCGACGAGGCCGACTCCCTGCTGGCCGACCGGCGCCATGCCGTACGGAACTGGGAAGTCAGCCAGACCAACGAGATGCTGACCTGGATGGAGAACCATCCCCTGCCGTTCGCCTGCACGACCAATTTCGCGGATCGCCTTGATGCCGCTACCTTGCGCCGCTTCGTGTTCAAGATCGCGCTCGACTACCTCGCTCCCGGACAGGCGGCATCGGCGTTCCGCAGGTATTTCGGTCTGGATGCACCGCCGGAGATATCGAAGATCGCCACCTTGACCCCGGGTGATTTCGCGTTGGTCCGCAAGAAGGCGGAAATCCTGCAATGCCTCGAAGAGCCGGTGGCCCTTGCCGGCATGCTACGCGAGGAATGCGACGCCAAGGAAGAGCGCCGGAGGCCGATCGGGTTCCGTCCGTGATTGCCGCCCCTGTCGGCGGCGGCGCTTCCGCCGGGACTTCGGTACCGTCCATGGTGGAAGATCAATCGACGGGAAGGACGGAAAGAATGCGCTACGAGCGGGTTGCCGACATCCTTCGCCTCGCGATACGCCTGCAGGGCGCAGGCGGGCTGACGCTTGATGACATCAAGGCCGAATTCGAGGTCAGCCGACGGACCGCGGAGCGCATGCGCGACGCGGTGGAGCACGCCTTCGGGGCTCTGGAATACGAGGAGACTGACGACGGACGGCGGTGTTGGCGGCTGCGCTCGAAAGCGCTCCGCGACCTGGTCCGCATCTCCGCCGACGAACTGATCGAGCTGGAGACCGCGGCCGCGGAAGTCGGGCGAGCGGGCCTCCACGAGCGCGCCATCCTTCTGCGGGACCTCGCCGTGAAGCTGCGCGCGCTCGCGAGGGAGGCGGATCGGCGGCGCATCGAGCCGGATCTGGAAGCGCTCACCATGGCCGAGGGGCTCGCGATGCGGCCCGGACCGCGCCCGCGGATAGAGCCCGGTCTGCTGATGACCCTGCGCGAGGCCATCAAGGCGGGCCGGATGGTCTCTTTCCGGTATCTCAGCCGCATGACGGAACGCCGGAGCCGTCAGTGCGTCCAGCCTCACGGCATCCTCTATGGAAGCCGGCCTATCTGGTCGGCCGGCCCGACTGGACCGAGGATATGCGCTACTGGGTGCTCGCCAACATGAGCGAGGCCGCCGTCACCGAGGAGAGCTTCGAGTTCGACGAAGGCTTCGATCTGGTGGAATACGCCACCCGGTCGTTCGGTGTGTTCCAGGAAGAGCCTGTAGACGTCGTGCTACGCTTCGCGCCGGAGGTCGCGGCGGATGCCCGTTCCTTCCTGTTCCATCCGGGGCAGGAAATGGAGACAAACGATGACAGTTCGCTGACGGTCCGCTTCCGGGCCGGGGGCACCCGCGAGATGTGCTGGCACCTGTTCACCTGGGGTGACGCGGTGACCGTCGAGAAACCCGGGAAACTGCGTCTGCAGATAGCCGAAATGTGCTCTCGGTTCGCGGGACATCATCGGACCGGGCCGGTCGCAACTCAAGACGCGGACTGATGCATTTGAGATGATGCCGCGTCGACCCGGCACCTGACGCGCCGGGACGCTCCATTCCGCTGCTGGCTGCTCATGCTGACGGACTTCGCGATCGCGACGGCGATGCTCGCGCGCGATGATTTTGTCGCCGACTGGGCTCCGCATGAACGATACCGTGAGTTGCGCGCATCTTTCTGCAGTGCTGCCCGGAAGCTACTGCCGCTCACACCAAGTGCCGATTGCAAACGGCTTTCATCGCCCGACAGCTTGTGCGGTCAGGAAGCACGTCAGGGATGCCCTTCAGCGCGTTCGACCACACCCCACTCAGAGCAGTTGATCGGGGTTGCCGCCTCTCTTAATCTTTACCATGCACTTGCAGGTGTGGTGGAGAAAATCATGTCAGTCTTGTCAAACGGCGATCGTGGCGTTGTCCTGATCATTGGCGCCGGAGTCGCGACAGGCAGCGCCATCGCCAGACGGTTTGCGCGCGAAGGCTTCACTATTGTTGGGAGTCGCCGCGACCGGACAGGAGAACTCAATACCCTTGCAGATCAAATTGCAAAGATGGGTGGGACGGCACACGTTTTTCCTTCCGACGCGCGCAAGGAGGAAGCTGTCATTGACCTCGTCGACAAGGTTGAGTCAGAGATTGGCCCTATCACGGCGTGCGTGCACAATATCGGCGCCAACGTGAAATTCGATCTGACGAAAACGACAGCTCGGGTCTTCTACAAGGTTTGGGAAATGGCAGCGTTCAGTGCATTCCTCGTGGGTCGAGAGGTTGCCAACAAAATGATCCCACGAGGCCACGGCACCATTATCTTTACCGGCGCTACCGCGAGCGTCCGAGGCAATCCCGGCTTTGCAGCCTTTTCCAGTGCCATGCACGCCAAACGGGCAGTCGCCCAGTCGATGGCCCGTGAACTGGGACCACGAGGGATTCACATCTCTCACACAATAATCGACGGTCCTATCGATACGCCCTGGACCAGAGAGCAAATGCAGCACCTCCTTGCCGATCGGCAATGGAACGACAACATGTTGGCGCCGGACCACATTGCAGAGATGTACTGGCAGATTCACAATCAGCCCCGTTCCGCATGGACGTTCGAAATGGACATGCGGCCGTGGGCCGAGCGCTGGTAAGCCTTCAGGAGGAAGCCGTTGAATGAGCAAGACCGTCGAGTTCTGGTACGACGTAATGAGTCCCGCGGCTTATCTCGCGTATTGGGAACTCAAGAATATCGTTCAACGAACGGATGCTATCGTTGACTACCAGCCCATGCTGTTGGGCGGCGTGTTCAAGGCCACCGGCAACCAGACGCCGATCAACATCGCGCCGAAGGGCAAGTGGATGCTTTTTGACATGGCGAACTACGCCCGAAAATATGGCATCCCGCTGAAAATGAATCCTTTCTTCATCTTCAATTCCATGCCGCTGATGCGAGGTGCCATCATCGCCCAGCAGCGGCATGAACTGGAACTATATAACGATACCATCTTTAACGGCATCTGGCGCCAGGAGAAAAACCTCGGCGACCCGGAAGTGATTGCCCAGACACTAACGACGGCCGGTCTGGACGCGACCGCTTATGTCGAGGGCGTTCAGCAGCAGGAAGTGAAAGACGCCTTGATCTTGAACACCAATCTTGCCGTCGAGAAAGGTGTCTTTGGGGCTCCAACCTTCTTTGTCGGGGAAAAAATGTGGTGGGGTCAGGATCGATTGGATTGGGTTGAGCAGGAATTGGCCGTATGAGCGCAGAACTGACGAAAAAGATCGCCGATCAGGTCGTCCCCATGGCGCGTACCCTTGGGGTCCAACTGGTTGACGTCGAACGTGACAAGGTCGTCGCCAACGTTCCCGTCCGCGAAGAACTGAGCACATCGCCGACGATGATGCATGGCGGGGCTATCATGGCGGTAGCCGACAACCTGGGTGCTATCGGAACGGTTGTGAACATGGAATGCGGCGCTTGGACGACAACGTTGGAAAGCAAAACCAATTTCTTCCGCGCCGTTCCGGTCGGCACCACTCTCACGGCCGAATCGGTTCCCCTCCATAAAGGCCGGTCTACTCAGGTCTGGCAAACCAGCCTTTATCGCGAAGATGGCAAACTGGCCGCTATTGTCACACAGACGCAGATGGTACTCTATCCAGACAAAGACTAGAATGGCAGAAGGCCTCGCGGGAAAACTGCGCCGAGATGCCAGTATGGACGAGCAGCATCCACTTGTCTGGATCGAATAACCGCCCTTGGGAGCCCGGCCGCGCAAAGGCACCCTTTTGGTCTTGGCCGCGGTTTCGTAGATGAAGACCAGATGGCGCAGCATTCGGCGGTGCGTCGGGCTAGCCGCAGCTTTTCGGCCGCCTTACCGAGGCGACGGTCGAGCGAGCCTTGCCCCGATCCTACGGCTCAATGCCGTCCGCATCGACAGGAACGATATCGCCGCCGTCAAGACCCCCGCCGACGAAATGGATGAGAAAGGTGCGTGCACTCCGCGCGATGATAGTGCCGCCTGCATCGTGTCGCGCTCCTTGGGTCGGGTGAAGAAACGCAACGGAGGCAACGCTCTCCTCCGAAGCGCCATCCACTGCCCCGCTTTGCCTCTCCGCGAAGTGATGCGATTCGTCGCTGCGAACCGCGATTGATCACCAAGACTACGCAAGGAAGCCGGTCGATCGGCTGGAACGGTAGGCGTGGCAATGCCCATGGAGTTATGCTTGACGTAATGCGATTGCAGCGAGAACGTGTGCTGCCGTGATCGTCGGCTTTTCCGACAAGCGAACCGAAGCGTTTTACAGGGACGGTCGGGTTCAGGCTTTCGCTGGCTTCACCCGCAGCGCTTCGCGAAAGCTTGACCAGGCTCGACGCGGCCACCCGCCTGGACGACTTGGCTCATCTCGGCAACCGCCTGAAGGCGCTCAAGGGCACACGCAAGGGTCAATGGAGCATTCGCATCAACGATTAATGGCGAATCTGCTTCAAGTGGCCCGAGGGCAATCCGGGACCGAGCGAAGTCGAAATCGTCGATTACCATTGAGAGGAGACTTGACATGCGCGATCCCATCCATCCTGGCGAGACGTTGCGCGAGGATCTCGACGCGCTTGGCATGAGCGCGGCTGAATTGGCGCGGCGGATCGAAGTGCCGGTAAATCGCATCACCGAGATTCTCAACGGCCGGCGGTCGGTCACCGGCGATACGGCTCTGCGCCTGGGGCGCTTTTTTGGCACGTCGGGTGAGTTCTGGCTCAACCTCCAGAAACTCTACGAACTGCGCCTCGCAGAACAAAAGCATGGTACGACAATCGCCCGATTGCCGACGCTGGATGCTGGAACTGGGCTGCACGCGACAAGATGAAAACCGATCGGACGCGGGAGGCCACGCACCCGCGGAGTGAGAACGTGCTCGATTGAATCGAACATTGGGGTGCACTGCATGCCAAAGCAGTGAAAGCAGTACAAGAGCGAAACGCCGGCGGTTGCTCATGAGGCGTCGCGGAGGCTTGCGAAGGCCGGGGGCATGTCGGACGATGCGGCGCCTGGAGAGACCCTGGCCTGGGCGCAACGCGCCGCTTGCCCCTGAGGCTGGTAAAGATCGGCGAGGACCGCACCAAGAAGCCAAACATCATGCCAAGGGCGTCATGGTGCGCACGAAATACGCCAACCATTCCGTCAGAGCCGTATCTACGCCCGCCGCCAAATCACTACGAAAGGCCGTTTTGCCCGTGCGCTGAAATCGGTGCATGACTGGTGCAAGAGAAACCGGTACTGCCGATCAAGGCGGAGTAAGACCATCTTTCTCTGGCAATCTGTGACCACTACATCATACCATGGTCTGGTGGGGAACGCCAAACTTTTGGAGTGGTTCCGCTACCGGGTCGCCCCCACACCTGGCGGAAATGGTTCCCACGCCGCAGGTGCCTGAACTGGGACCGGATGAACGACATCCTCAGACGCTACCCTCCTGCCGTCGGGCAAGATCGTATGTTCTTGGCAACCGTCGTGAGTAAACCTGTCTGGTGATGAACCGGGTGCGTCAGTCGCGTACGCTGGGGTCTATTGGAGCAGGGCAGTAATGCCCCCGCCTACCCGGCCACTATGATATCTGCAACTTCAGCGATCATATCGGTCATCAGGCAAAGCATCGGGGCCGGTGGTAAGCGCTGGAAATCCATCTGTGACCTTGCCATGGTCAGTCATCGATCGGGCCATGTTTCAGGCGCCGCCGTCGGACGGTAGCCAGCGCCTTGATGACGCCGCGCATTCCTCGCACTTCTGAAGCCGTCATGTCAGCCCGGTGAAAAATATTCCGCAGGTTTCGCACCATGACGACGCGCTTTTCTTCTGGATAGAAGTACTCGGTTTCATCCAACTCTCGCTCCAGATGCTCGAACATGTTCAGGATATCGGACTGTAGCGCTGACTGCTTAAAGTCATCTCCCCGGTCCTCTGTCTCTTGAAAAGAACCGCTCGAGCCAGCCATCCACCATTCCCAACTGACAAGCAGGACAGCTTGGGCAAGGTTGAGAGACGTATGTTCCGGATTGAGTCTTGCTTCAATGATGGTGCTGGCCAATACGACATCGTCATTATGCAGCCCCTTCGCCTCCTTTCCGAAAAGAATACCGTTTCTTTCACCTGCAGCCTCGGCCCGGCGCATGACGCCAGCCGCCTCCCGCGGCTCCAGGACAGTCTTGTTCATATCCCGAGGTCGGGCCGTCGTGGCGTAAACGTGGTGCAGGCCTTCCAGCGCCGTTGCAGTGGTCGGGAAGATCTGCGCCGCTTCCACTACTCGGGCGGCACCTGACGACGCGGCGAGCGCTTTTTCGGATGGCCAGCCATCGCGAGGATTAACCAGGCGCAGATCGGTCAGGCCGCAATTCAGCATGGCCCGCGCCGCTGTGCCGATATTCTCGCCCAGTTGTGGCTCCACAAGAATGATGACGGGCGTGGGGCTATCGGCCATCCGCGTGGTGTAGCAGCTTCCAGTAGATCGCGTCGCGCAGGGCTTCGTATGAGGCTTCGATGATGTTGGGAGAAATCCCGACGGTCACCCAGCGCGCGCCACTGTCATCCGTCGATTCGATCATCACGCGGGTTACGGCTGCAGTGCCTTCCTGCGGGGTCAGAATGCGGACTTTGTAATCTGTGAGACGCATATCGGCGAGCTTCGGATAAGCGCGCAACAGCGCCTTCCGCATGGCGTCATCCAGGGCATCGACCGGGCCATTGCCCTCCCCTGCTTCGAGATAAGTGTCGCCAGTCACCATCAGCTTGGTTACCGCCGTCGACACTGTCGTCAAGACGCCGCGCGCATTGTATCGACGTTCGGTCTCAACCCGGAAGCTCTCCATAGTGAAGAATTTTGGCAGGCCCTCCAGCAGGTTGCGCGCCAATAGCTCAAAACTCGCCTCGGCGCCATCATAGGCGTAGCCGTCATGTTCCCGAGACTTCACATCCTCGACGAGTCGACCGATTTTGGGGTCATCAGCCGTCACTTCAATCCCGGCATCAGCGAGACGAGACAGGATGTTGGATCGACCGGCTTGATTCGAGACCACGATGTGACGGCGATTGCCGACACATGCCGGGTCTATATGCTCGTAAGTCCGAGGGTCTTTTTGTACCGCCGAAACGTGGAGCCCACCCTTGTGGCTGAATGCGCGTTCGCCAACATAGGCCTGACTGCGATCCGGACTGCGATTTAACAGTTCGTCCAGCATACGTGAGACAGGGGTAAGGCTTTCCAGTTGCTCTGGTCGAATGCCGATGTCGTACTCCGTCTTCAACGCCAGATTGGGAATCAGGGCCATCATGTTGGCGTTGCCGCATCGTTCTCCAAGCCCATTGATGGTTCCCTGGACCTGCCGGACACCAGCCTTCACCGCTGCCAAGGAGTTGGCGACCGCATTTTCCGTATCGTTATGAGTGTGGATGCCAAGTGATGTGTTCGGAATGTGTGTCGCCACTTCCGAAACGATCCGGAAGACCTCGTCCGGTAGCGTGCCGCCATTCGTATCGCACAGCACGATCCAGCGGGCGCCGGCTTCATACGCCGCCTTCAGGCAATCCAAGGCAAATTCAGGATTTACCTTGTAGCCATCGAAGAAATGCTCGGCATCGAAAATCACCTCGTCACGCCGCTGGTTTGCCAAGGCGACGCTGTCAGCGATCATGGCAATGTTTTCGTCGAGTGTCGTCTCCAAGGCGATATCGACGTGATAGTCCCATGTCTTGCCGACCATGCAGACGGTTCGTGCCTTCGTCGACAATATCGCGGCGAGGCCGGGATCATTTTCGGCGCTGCGGCCCGGACGCCGCGTCATTCCGAAAACGGTAAAGCGTGACGTCGTGAGGGATGGCGGATTGTCGAAAAAGACGTCATCCGTCGGGTTTGCGCCAGGCCATCCACCTTCGATATAGTCGACACCCAGCGCGTCCAGTGCTTCCGCAATCGTCGTCTTGTCGTTGACCGAAAAATCAACGCCGCGGGTCTGAGCACCGTCTCGCAGCGTCGTGTCGAAAAGATAGATGCGTTTGTCGTCGGCGCTCAAGGCCGGTCTCCAGACCACAAATTCCCTGCTTTCTGCGAAGAACTAGCATCGCGGTAGCTGTCAACCGCTGCGACACGGCCTCACACCGTCGCCAACTCAGCCAGGCCTGACTTTCCCTCGTGACATCAGCTTGCTAAGAACGATGACTTCCTCCTGCCCCTTGATTTTCATGTCGGTACCGCCTGCGCCCGTAGCGTCCATTCTGGATCTGGTCGGTAACACGGCCCTTGTCGAAGCGACGTGTTTCGACACTGGGTCCTGCCGCCTGTTTCTGAAGCTGGAAAACCAGAATCCCGGGGGTTCGATCAAGGACCGTGTCGCCTTGGGCATGATCAGGGCAGCGGAGGAATCCGGCGACCTCAAGCCGGGTGGCACAATTGTGGAGGCGACGGCTGGTAATACCGGTCTTGGACTGGCTCTTGTAGCGACGCTCCATGGCTATCGGTGTGTCGTGGTCGTGCCCGACAAGATGAGCCGGGAGAAGATTTTTCACCTCAAGGCGCTGGGCGCGGATGTTCGCCTGACTCGATCGGACGTCAACAAAGGTCACCCGGAATACTATCAGGATATGGCGGCGCGGCTAGTTGCGGAAATCCCCGGCGCATGGTGGGCCAACCAGTTCGAAAATCCGGCCAACCCGGCCACGCATGAAGCCGGAACCGGACCTGAAATCCTGCGCCAGATGGATGGCGACGTCGACGCAATCGTTTGCGGTGCCGGCTCTGGCGGCACCATTACCGGAATCGGCCGATACATGGCCAGGCATTCACCGAAAACCGAGATGATTCTCGCGGATCCCGAAGGCTCGCTCTTGGCGCAGTATGTCAATCATGGAACGCTGAGCAACAAGGTCGGGTCCTGGCTGGTCGAGGGCATTGGCGAGGATTTCATTCCACCAGTAAGCGACCTGTCGCTCGCAAAGAAAGCCTATACCGTTTCGGATGCCGACGCCTTCGCCACGATCAGAATACTTCTGAAGAAAGAAGGTATCTTGGCCGGTCCATCCTCCGGCGCCATAATAGCCGCCGCGTCGCGTTATTGCCTGGAACAGACCAAAGCGAAGCGGGTTGTCGCCATGGTTTGCGACAGCGGGAACAAGTATCTCTCTAAAGCTTACAACGATTACTGGATGGCCGATCAGGGTTTCTTGGAAACAGAACCGGCTGGCGACTTGCGCGACCTGATCGGCCGCAAGCGTTCCGAACGCGCCGTCGTTACCGTGGACCCGTCCGAAACTCTGATGGCCGCGTTTGGCCGGATGAAACTGCATGACGTCTCACAATTACCGGTCTTTGACGGCGACAAGATCGTCGGCATAATCGACGAAAGTGATATTCTGCTGACAGTCCTCGATGACGAATCTCGCTTCGAGAATCCGGTAAGGAATTCGATGACAGCCAAACTGGAAACAACAGATCCAAGCCAACCAATCGACGTGCTTCCCTTCCTGTTTGCCGAGGATAAAATCGCCATCGTCATGGACGGTAACAATTTCCTGGGGCTGATTACCCGGATCGACTTGCTGAACTACCTCCGACAGCGCACTGGTTGACAACCCGATCTACTCTGGGCGACCACTGGCAATCCCTGATCAGCAACGGGCAGGAAGACCTGTAGAATGTTGTTTGCCAAGGTGGGAATGCATCTATCCAAGCCATGTCCGAGCGATCAAACAGCCCCGACGATCGCTGCTCCCTCGTTCGGCGAAGCAGATGAACGCGGCAGATATCTGAATTTACAACACTGAACTGCCACTCCCGCGCGCCGGCTTCAGGCTGCATCAATCATGCCGCGTTTGGCGCAAAGTATCCTGTATGCCTATTTGTCCACGCCTATGCGGGCGTAACGCCCTCGATAATACAAGAGCGGATTGCCGAGCGGATTGTGGGTGAAGTCGATCACTTGGCCTACGATGATAATATGGTCACCGCCGTCATGAATGGCGTGGGTTGCGCATTCAAAGGTGGCCAGCGCATCGCCGAACGACGGACAGCCGACACCGCTCATGTCGTAATCCACATGGCGCCACTTGTCCTCTGAGGATCGGGCGAAATGGTCTGATATCTCTTTCTGCCCGTCATGCAGGACGTTGACGGCGAAATGCTTGGACTTCTCAAAATGCCCAAATGAATAGCTCTCGCGGTCAAGACAGAACAACAACAATGGGGGGTCCAGAGAGACGGAACTGAATGAGTTGGCTGTCAGGCCAATTGGTTCACCCGATCGCGCCGTGGTCGTCACGATGGTTACCCCGGTCGCGAATGTCCCCAGCGCAGTGCGGAATTTCTTGGGGTCGTCAGCAATCGCCACGCACCCTCTCCTTCGATTTCTGACGCTCCCTCAAAATAGCGACGAGGTTCGACGGCGTCAAAGCAGCACGTTGCGCCGACGATCATGGCGCAATGCTGTACCCGATATATCTTCACCGCTATAAGCCAACCTAATCTGCCAACGTCTGGTCTGGAGATCCGCCTTGAAGCTCGACACCCGTATCGTTCGCGCCGGCATCACGCCCGATCCCACCACAGGATCCATCCTGCCACCCATCTATGAAACGGCAACGTTCGTACTGGAGAAAGTGGGCAAGGACAAAGGTTTCGACTACACCCGGTCGTCAAACCCTACCCGACAGGTGTTGGAAGAAAACCTGGCAGCGATTGAGGGTGCCCAGTACGGCGTGTGTTTTGCCAGTGGCATGGCCAGCGTCGACAGCGTGATGAAGCTGCTTTCAGCCGGCGATCATGTGGTGTGTTCCGATGACGTTTATGGCGGTGTCTCCCGCCATTTCAACCGCGTTCTGGCGCGCTATCAACTCAGCTTCAGCTTCGTTGATTCCTCGGATGCAGCAGCGGTGCGGGCGGCCATCAAGCCGGAAACCAGGATGCTGTGGATAGAGACGCCTACCAATCCACTTCTCAAAGTCACCGACATGGAAGCCATGGCTGAAATCGCCAGGGAGAACGACATTCTGCTGGGCGTGGATTCGACCTTCGCCACACCGGTTTTCCTGCGGCCCCTGGAATTCGGCGCAGATATCGTCGTCCATTCAACTACGAAATATCTCTCCGGGCACAATCAGATCATTGGCGGCTGTGTTCTGACAAACCGTGAAGACATATTTCAGGAAATGAAATTCATACAAAAGACTATCGGCGCAGTACCCAGTCCGATGGATTGCTGGCTGGTCCTGTTGGGCCTCAAGACGCTACATCTCCGCATGGCCCGACATGAGGAGAGCGGGATGAAGGTTGCCCAGTATCTTGAGGCGCATGACAAGATCGTCAAGGTGCGCTATCCGGGCCTCCCCTCTCATCCACAGCACAACATCGCCGCAGCGCAAATGGATGGCTTTTCCGGAATGATTTCCTTCGAGTTGAAGGGCGGAATTTCGGCCGGGAAGACAATCATGAATTCGGTAAAGCTGTGCGCACTGGCGGAAAGCCTGGGTGCGGTCGAGACCATGATCACCCATCCGGCGACGATGACCCATGTCGACGTCCCGGAAGAAGAACGCCGCGCCCGCGGCCTGACCGACGGACTTGTGCGAATCTCAGTGGGTATTGAGGACAGTGAGGATATCCTTAACGATCTCGATCAGGCGCTTGCGCTGGTTTGAACGCAGGGAAAAGCGTCATGGCGTCTAGAGTGCCCAACCGCCAAGATCGCAAGGGCATTTGCAATATTTACAATATGATTTGCCCTGCAAGGTTTCGACACGGGCTCCCGGGAAGCCAAAACCCGTAAGGAGTTCGGTCATGCCGATCAACATGACTTGCAAAAGTCAAACATCTTGTTCATCATCGAAACTCGGCAGCAGCGCGAAGCATGTAGATGCAGGCATCTGCGTGCTTCCCTCTGGTGGCCGGCACAAAGCGAAGCAGACCACTCGCAGCCGGCCACTGGGTAATCGAATACAAGGACCTGCCGGGCATTCATGACAGCACAGACTACAAAGATGCCGCGGTTCTTTTATCGGATGCCGCCGCGACCGTGTCCCTATCTGAAGGGGCGAACCGAGCAGAACATTTTCACCGAGCTGACAGGCCGAAGTACGATAGAACTGTATGATACGCTGACCCAGGCCGGCTTCAGGCGATCTCACAACGTTGCTTATCGGCCGGCCTGCCCGGACTGTCAGGCTTGCGTTCCGATTCGCGTGATTGCGGGTGCGTTCGAACCTGGATCCAGTATCAGGCGAATCAGTCGGCGAAATCTCGATCTCGTGGAGCAGGATCTACCGAGTCGGGCGACAGCCGAACAGTACGAGTTGTTTATCCGTTATGTATCGTCGCGTCACGGCGACGGCGAAATGGCCGGCATGGGGTTCGGTGATTATGCAGCAATGGTTCAGGACAGCCCGCTGCGCACTTTCATCACGGAATTTCGTGACCTCGACGGCCGGTTACGCGCCTGTGCCCTGATTGATCGCCTTGAGGACGGGCTATCCGCGGTCTACAGCTATTTCGATCCCGCCATGGATCAGCGCAGCTTGGGTACTTACATGATCATTCGAATGATCGCCAAGTCCTTGCAATTGAGCCTTCCCTATCTGTATCTCGGATACTGGATAGAAGGTAGCAAGAAGATGTCTTACAAGTGGCGTTTCCGGCCTCTTGAAGGCCTGACCAAAGAAGGGTGGAAACCTGTAGACTTGCGGCCGTTGGAAGAAACTGGGCGGATCGCCGCCTGATTGGACACTTGCCGATCAGTTGGCTATTATCGCTATCCAGCCTTCCTGTAGCCGGGGCTACCCCATAGTTGAGCGCCCGCCGCTGTTTTTGGGAGCTGATCGCAAGATCAGTTCGCTATGCAGATTTGTTGGTGACGACATCGGATATCGGGTGTTCGCCTGCAGGTTGACGACTCAGTTGCCAGCGGTCCGAAACACCAGTTCGGTTCAGGAAATTTTCGAACACTATTAATCTCCCAACATCAGCCTTTTGACTACCTCCTCAGAATTAGGCTCCTTGAAACCGCCCAGAACACGATTGCTGCCGGTTTTATTCATTGGCCTCGCCGTATTAGGGTGCGTAGTTAGTTTGCGTGCTGCCGATCCGTTGCCCGTACTGAGGCTGCGTTTGGCTGTTTTCGATATGTATCAGCGCATCAAACCGCGATACTACGAGCAGGCACCGGTGCGCGTGATCGATATCGATAACGAGTCTTTACGGCGCTTAGGTCAATGGCCTTGGCCGCGTACACGGATTGCAACGCTGGTCGAACGACTTTCCGAATTCGGCGCTGCTGCAGTCGCCTTTGCAATCGTTTTCGCCGAACCGGATCGAACCTCGCCATTTCGAGCCATGAAGGACTGGCCTCAAACGTCGGAAGTAAAGCGGCTGAGTGAAACACTGTCACTATTGCCGGATCATGACCGTATCCTAGCGAATCTCTTTTCGTCGAATCCCGTCGTGCTTGGTTTCGCTCCCGACCACATCGGAGAGTCGCCCCCGCCACCTGTCAAGTTCGGCTTCGCCTACATTGGCGGCAATCCGATGCCAGCTCTCGACTTCTATAAATCTTCAATCACAAACTTGGCGCCTCTCCAGAAGAGCGCGAGCGGTATAGGCTCACTCGTTATCTCTCTTGACCCTGATGGTCTGGTTCGCCGAATTCCGCTTCTGGCGCGGGTCGGACACAAGGTTTACCCTGCCCTCAGCGTCGAAGCCCTTCGAGTGGCCCAGAGGGCAACAACAATAGTAGCGCGAAGCTCCACCATCGGCAGCGCTTCTTCCGATGCCGAAGCGATCCCCCTCGAGTTGAAAATCGGCCGCTTCACGGTGCCGACCGGACCGCGCGGCGACATGTGGCTGCATTTCACTCCGCCCGTACCGACGCGCATAGTCCCGGCTTGGCGAATTTTCGAAGCCAATTACGCTGCTCTTGCGTCAGAATTCGAAAGTCGGATCGTAATCATCGGAGCCAGCGCAGCGGGTTTGCAAAACAGCAATGCAACGCCACTGAATGCAGCAGAAACAAGTGCAACGATTCATGCGCAGGCGCTGGAGCAAATGCTCCTGCAACGTTTTCTGCAGCGTCCTGACTGGTCAGATGGCGCGGAAACCATACTCTCACTGGTACTGGGCGGGCTTCTTCTATTTCTGCTTGCTTTTCTTGTCGGCCCGATCGCTGGCGCGATCGTCGGCAGTACCGTCGCTATTCTTGTTTGGACTATCTCGTGGGTAGCATATAGCCGGACTGGATTTCTCTTGGATCCTTTGTATCCGTCCCTGTCGGTCGCTTTGACCTACCTACTTGTCATCAGCCTGCGATATCTTGCCAGCGAACGGGACCGCCGTCGCGTGCGAATTGCCTTCAGCCGCTATCTAGCCCCCGCCGTCGTCGAGAAACTTGCTCAACATCCGGAGGGTCTCAAGCTAGGCGGCGAGACTCGGAACTTGACGCTTATGTTCTGCGATATTCGGGGCTTCACTTCCATCGCGGAAGCTATGACAGCTGAAGAACTCACTGCATTCATCAATCGATTTTTGACGCCGATGACCAAGGTCGTTCTTGAAAGTGGCGGCACCATCGACAAGTATATGGGCGATGCCATCATGGCGTTCTGGAATGCCCCAATCCGCGAACCGGAACACTTTCTCATGGGCTGTCGAGCAGCTCTCGGAATATCCAGTCGTTTGGAGGAGTTGAACCCTGTATGGGAATCCGAAGCGGAAAGAGCGGGCAAGATATTTTTGCCCGTTCAGATCGGTATTGGCTTGAACACAGGGTTGTGTTGTGTAGGAAATTTGGGCTCGGAACAGCGCTTTGACTACTCCGCCCTTGGCGATGCCGTCAATGTAGCTTCCCGGCTTGAGCAGCAGACAAGAATTTATGGCGTCGACATTATTGTCGGAGAGGACACTCAACGCCTTACTACGCAATTGTCCTATCTTGAACTTGACCGAGTCCAGGTACGGGGTAGGAAAGAGGCTCTGTCTATCTATTATCTGGCAGGAGACGAACGAAATGCAGTTAATCCCGCCTTTGTTGCCTTGCAAACGCGGCATGATGCAGCGCTGACCGCATATCGCCGTCAAGAATGGGACAAAGCCGCAGAGGGCTTTGAGGAATGCCGAAAGCTCTCAGGCGGTAAATTGGAAGATCTCTACAGCACCTACATTGTACGTCTCGAACTACTGCGGACTCATCCACCCGGCAAAGATTGGGATGGGGTCTTCCGTTCGCCGTCAAAATGACAGGCTTTCCGGTCATCGTGGCACTCCTTCGGTTGGGTGGAGTGTGGAAGCCCAACCTCAACTAGCGTTAGTCGATCTGGACGCGTTGTGCCCGGACCCATGCGGGACCATCTCCTTGTCGCGCAGCTCTCCCCCAGATTGTCGCGCCGCAGCAGCCCGCCTCGTAGCAGGGCAGAACGCACCTTTCTTGAAAACCTGTTCAGCCCCGATGCGATGCCGCTTGATCAAACGCCGCAGCGCATCGACATCCGCGGCTTCGATTGTATACAAGCCGATCCGCATGCCTACCGGGGCTCTTAATCCGCCAGCTGTCGCCCCCATCCCGGAAAGGCAGCGTCCATCGTGAAAAGGCCCAAGGGGCGGTCCTCAGCCGTCACCGCTAGGTTGGTTACCACGAAGCGCGGATTGTTCCGTCGTGCTTGAGGCGGGCGATCACCCGGCGCTCACGGTCCCCGCCGCGGGCGCCGCCAGGGTCGCCAAGCTGGGCGTTGCACGCCAGACCGAGAATGGTGACCACGCCGTAGCGTTCGCACCGGCGCATCGGCTGGCCTCTTGAGCCATGGAGGCAGAAGCCCGAAGCGGCCCGCACTTCCGGCCGGGTCCGGTGCAGGCGCGCCACCGAATGTTTCAGGATGGCCCCGGTATGCCGTGCCACCAGCGGGGGGTCGCCGCAGAACACGGACGGCAAAATGAAGCCGTACCGGTCATGGGAGCCGTGGAAGAAGCGCCTCTGCCGATTGTTGGGCACCGCACCGCATCGTCGGTTGCATCGACGTCCGGAACGATCTCTTCCGGCGGAGCCTTGAAGGTGGCCCTGTCGAGACCGCAGGCAAGCTCTCCATCGGAACCGCGTGGATCGCCCATGCTTGATCGCGACCGGTCGCCGTCTGAAAGCCGAGATCGTGGTACCGATCGGCACGGTCGTTCAGGTTCTCATGACCCGGCGCCATACCGAATACCCGCCGGCGCGGATCCCCCACCCGCCTCAACCCGGCAGGCTGGAAATGGAAGACGATCCGGGAGACGATCCGTCACCGCCGCGCTCCCGTGTCGGATTCCGATCAACCAACTGAATCATCGCACAAGACGGAGCACGGCGGTACCTTGTTCGTGAAATATCCGAGGTAGCGCGTTTCCGCTGTTGATAAACGCCTACGCAACAGCCATCTCGGGCGGGGTGGCTAGCAAGCCTTACTGTGTAGCAGCAAAGGATCCGGTTGCATGGTAGCCGTCGCCGGAGGTCACGCTGAACTGGCCGCCCGTATCCCGAACCGGGTTATTGCCGTCCGAAAAGAACGAGCCGTCGATCGGTCCTGATGCGGGACTGTCGACTCCAGTTCCTGCCGTCTGGAAAAGCGTGCCGTGGAAGTCTCGCGGATTGGCGGTCGTCGCCGCAAGATCGCCGACGGCATAGTCCCTGCCGTCGAGGCCGGTGACGGCAGCGCTGCCTGTGCGGGTCGCAAAATTCCAGTTCATGGTGAAGCGGCCTACCGCAGCGTAGGTGGAACCGTTATTGTGGATCGCAGCCGCGACATGTCCCGCGTAGGACGCAGTGCCGGACACAGGAATGTCCGCGATGTCCGGCAATGCGCCGACAACAAAAGTCCCTGGAAAGACATCATCCCGGAATATGTCCTCGCCCTCGTCCGATCTGATCCGACCGCCCCACCAACCAAACTTGACGGCCGGACATTTGCAGTACTCTACGCTTGCCGACAGGAGGCCGTCTGCCGGGGCTGCGTCGTTGCTGTAAAGCCACATGCGATTGTCGAGGCGGTTGGGAACGAGGTTGCCGTTAACCCAGATCAAACGAGTTCTTGTGATGAAGCCTCCTGAGTCCGTTCGTTCCAGACCGACCGAACTGATCGCGGCGAAGACCCGGTCGCTGACATAGGCACTTCGGGAACCCGATATTGCATCGACTTCAGGATCACTCCGCTGCGCGCTCCGCAACTGGCCACTAGGTCCTCGACCGAAATGAACAGTCAGTCGATTGATCCCGCCGGGACCAGTCGAAGGCTCAAGCGGACCTGGGCCATCCGGATCGGGAGGGCCGAGCTGGAAGTAGGCATACAGTCCGCTAGTCCTTGGATTCGTTCCCAAATAGACGTCGTCTGGCGACCGGTTCCTGTTGACGAGGCTGTAGAGAAGGGGGCTGCCTCCATCATGCCGCTCAAACAGTCCGGCCGCATAGCCTCGCCAGTTTCTTTCACCCCGTGGGCCGTAATGAGTCACGGGTCGAGGCGGTTCCGCCAGCGTCCATTCTACCTCGGTCCCCGCCGAATCCCTTACATCGTCATGCGCCCGAATATAGATAGGTAACGTCGCTCCCTCGAATTCAACACCGACCGTATGGAGTGTTTCCGTCGGTTGCCGGCTGTTAAACACGGGTGACGGGTTTTTGGAACGGTCATCGACAATATGCGACCAGATCAGATACATGTCGTCGCTGGTGAGGTCGCCATCGACAAGGGTAACGGGTCCACGTGCAGAGCCGGCTACCCAACCCTGCCACCCAGCGTCCTCGCCTGGTGATTCCAGGATCCAGCCGGTTTGGATCACGCTGAGGGCCTCCTGCCCATCACCGGTGCCGGAAAACCGGCTTCGAATCCGCAGACCCCGATAAGGATAACGGGTGTCATCTTCGGCGCGCTTGACAATGGTGAGTGGATGGACACTGCTGCCGTTGATGCGCATGAACGGCAGGTCGTAATTGATGTTGCTCGTGCCAGCGTTATAGATCCAAAGTGCTGGAGATGATGGTGCCGGTACCGACAGATTAAGTGGGTGTCGTTCATTCCGGTCTTGTATAATGCTCTGGGCCTCGTCGGAACCATACCGGCCGATGTCTCCGTGTGAACGCGTACCGGCGACTTCAGAGGCTACGAAACCTGAATCAGCGATATAGATCGATCCGGACTTGGATACGGCCCGCTCATTCGTCGGCTCCGATCCGTTCCCCTGTTCTTGCTTTGTTTCAAGGGCGCTCAGCAGATCGTTCATCTGTGCCGGGTCGGCCCGTCGCGCAGCAGAGAAGTTGCCGTCGCTTGAGATCGTCACGGCGAAACCCGGCCTGGTAATGAGCCTTGTATCTGCGATCTTGCCGCTCCGGTCCAGGCGGGCCACTGTCATGTTATCTCCGAACAGGAAGACGGCTTGGGTCCCGTTATCTTCGCTGTGTTGGATGAGAGCGATTCCACCCCGCACTCCGATCACCGCAACCGGCGTTGTAATCGAGACCTTGCCGCTCTTGCTGATCTGGCCGCCCACTAAGCGCAGGACACCGCGCCCTAGCCTGGTCGCCATCTTGCCGACGGAGGTCTTCGGATCGTAGACGAAACGGTCGATCAGCAGGTCGCTCTTCGGCCCTACGGTCAGATTGGTACCGTCGACGAACAGTATCTGCGTCACGCCCCGTTCGTCGGTCTGGATGCGTTCGTTCTGGAATATGTCGAGTTTAGGCCGCAGGACGCGCGTTGTCTCTCCCGGTGGCGTGCCGCGTGTCTGCTGGATGACCGCGGTTGTCCGCCCAGCATTGGCGGCGATAGCCTCAGACGCCGTTGAAATCGCAGGCAATGCAAGTAAGCTCGCCACGCCGAACAGCTGCAAGCGCGACCTGAAACACGAAAATGAAATCTTCGGGTAGTACTTGCTGTCGAGGATCATGATCAAACTCCTAGAGATGGATCAGAAAGCCGGTGAGAAAGGACGTATTGTCAAATTCGAAGTTGGGCAGATTCGACATCCGCCACGACTGACGAACCTGAACCGTAAACGAGAAACTATGGTTCAACGGTATGCCGAGGCTGAAAGCGATAGCGATATTCGTGTCCTCACGGTTATTGTCAGGATCGACCGTCGGATCAGGAGCGGCGTAATGACGAATACCAGCTTCGCCTGTGACAGAAACATTCCATGCCCTTCGGCCAATCGGCGCTGGCAAGCGATGCACAATCGTCGTGCCGAGATTGCCTCCCGTAAACGATTCATATTCAGCTTTGCCGACTTTGTGCTCGAGTTTGCCGAAACCGTTTAATGTCAGTGACGAGGTCAGTTTAATCCTTAACCCGCTCCGGACAGAAACAATCAGGCCGTTGCGATGATCAAGCAGCGGCGAACGCGCGCTGTTCCTGAAATCACGATGAAGCAGCACAGCTTCCACGAAATAGCTCGACAAGCTCTTGCCGGGCCGTGCCTCATTGAACCGGATTCCGCCGCCGAAAGACCGATAGAAAGTTGCACTGTCCAGCAGAATCCAATCGCCGCGAAGAAAGGGTCGAACGACCGTATTTCCTGTCAGCGAAAATGCTGGCCCGAAAGTCGCCGAAAAAAGATCAATGTCATTCCTATCAAATTTCCGCTGTCGAGAGCCGTACAACTGCAATTCACTCACAATGAATACAGCCGGATCCCTGCCGAGATCATATCGGTGAGTAAGCTGTGCTGAGATTATGCCGTTGACATCGGATTGCGCGAGAAATTCGTCAGCCAATCTGGCAGTATTGCCCCTGACTTTGACTTGAGGATCATCCGGAGCAAAAATTGCGTTTGTCTGATACTGGAATCCAGAAAATATTGATCCGGAGAACGAACTTGGTTTCGAGTCTGTTTCCAGACGCGTAAGCGCTGCCTCGATAGTTGCCCGGATTCTTGGCGGCGGCTTGTAACGCAAAGCGGAACGGTAATAGCGTTTTGCAGCTTCGGTCGAACCAAGGCCAGCGTAGAGCCGAGCTAGTTCGAAGTAAATGATCGGTAAATCGCGATTGTAAATCAGCATACGCTCTAGGGCACCGATCGCGCCTTCGAGGTCACCCGCGCGCCGGGCAATCATGGCAAATTTGAATGTGATATCGAGGTCGGTCGGGTTCTGAAGCATCGCCTTGAACGCTGAGTCATACACAGTTCCGTAGGGCGATGCTTGACCGGGTGTTACTGTAGCGAGAAAGCTACTCATGCCAATTGCAAAGATCAGGATGGCGCGGCGATTGCCCTCTACAATTTGCTTCAACATCAAGTTAAGATAACCTCAAATTAGAATCTGTATGATTGAAAGACGTGATTCCGTCTGCTTCCAGGACGTGTTATGGTTTCGCGTGGCCCAGGGCGTTCGGATCCGGGGCCTCAGGGTGACGATCCCCCGGTTCCGTTGAGGTGCCTGCCAATTCGGACAGCGGTACGGGCTGAGCGACCCGCAACCGGTGCGCCTTGTCTGCACCAGTTGCGGACGAGACGACCCCTTGCCTGTTCGCCATCCGGGGTGAAGGGCGGCGTATCTGACGCCCATCCGACCGGGGTCTGTCAGCCGGATCGAAGAGCATGGGCAGAGCCTGCTCGAGGCCACCGACAGGATCGCCACTCAATGGGGCCTCCGGCCATCACATGAACCAGACCCGACAAGCCCGCCGGGCCCGCTGAAAGGGCAGCGGGCCAGACAGAATGCCTAGGTCCGGCAAACCACCGGAAAATCAGAGGCCCTCCTGCAGAGGTCATGGCTAAAAGACAGTTGCTACTTCTGCATGATTGTGGCGATGTATTTCGAGCCGTCGCCGCGCGTGACATGAGCTTTGTTGTCCTGAACGGCGATGGTTCTGCCGCAATCCCTCCTGCTGCCCCGGTTCACGACACCCATCTCCTGGCAGTAGGTATCCGTCTGCCACCACCACGTTCCCTTGACCTTGTAACCCTTGTAAGTACCGGTGCTGGTACCGTCGGCGTGGAAAATCTGCTCGCTGATCGAGGTGACGAGCTTCTTGCCGACAATGCTGCCGGAGAATTCGTCAAGGGTTTTGACTCGCTTCCAGTCAGTCGCAGCTGCTGCTGTTGCGGCTGGCGCAGGAACGGCGGCAGAGTTGTTTTGATGTGCTGTACAACCCCCGATTGTGATGGCCGCAAGGGCTGCGACGACCATTCCAAGACGCGGAGCATCCAGGCGGGACGGGAATTGACGGATGGTGTCGTGAAAGGACATGGACAGGGCCTCCTGTACTTATTGAGAGGCCCCATTGAGAGGCCCCATTGAGAGGCCCCATTGAGAGGCCCCATTGAGAGGCCCCATTGAGAGGCCCCATTGAGAGGCCCCATTGAGAGGCCCCATTGAGAGATTGCCATCAAGCCTAAACCAAAGACACATAACAGTCAAGCGCTCTTCGACAGCAATGTCGCTAACATGCGATATGGCCGGTTCGAGTAACATGCGATCTGTCGGGTTCCGGTGCTGCAGGACGTTCGACTATATTTGCTCGCGGCGCCCTGCGGCAGCGAGGGTGGCAGGTCTGCACGATCGCCGGTTCCGGGACCGTACGCCCGGGGCCATTCCCCGAAAAGCCGGTGGCTCACCCCGGCTTCACACAAGTGCGGCTGACACTGCACCAAGAGGGGTCCACACCTCAGTGGCGGGATCTGGTCGTGACGCCAACACCCGGATATCCCCGGCCTTCCTTGTGCCGGAGGAAGGCACCATGAGCCGCTTCACGGGGATCGCCACCGTGGACAAGGCCAACCGGTTCCCGAAGGGGGCATCCCCAAGCACGACGCTCGGTTCGTCCCGGGTTCGTCAAGAGGAGCCCGGCCCGGTGCTGCACATCCCGCCCGAGCCAGGGGTCGGAGGCACGAATGTCCCGACGGAACGCCCGCGACCGGGACGATAGCGAACCAATCCGAACACCACCGTGAAGGCCGCGCGAACGCAACAGCCCCCAACCGAAGCCGACAATCGGCATGGGACCTGAACCGGACCATGCAGAATGTTCTCGACAGGTCTTTAGATAGATATTGCCAATCCATGAGATCGGCCTATGATGCCGATCGCATTACGATGAGTTGTCAAAGCTGAAAGGGTTTTGGCGATACATCGCGTACCGGGAAATCGGGCAGGCAAGCCAGCCTGATTCATGAGGGTACAATTGCATTAGGGAGACTCAACCAGTCAAAGAGGACTGTTCATGAAACGTCGTATTTTCCTTTCGGGAGCAGCAGCAGCAGGCGCAACCGTCGCCGCCAGCACCTTGCCGAAGCCCGCACTTGCCCAGAAAAAGATCAACGCTGTCATGGTGACAACCTGGCCGAGGGATTTCCCCGGCTTGGGTACAGGTGCCCAACGGTTGGCCAAGCGAATCAATGACGCCACGGACGGCAGGATATCGGTCACCTACTACGCCGCTGGCGAAAAGGTTGGTGCGTTTGCCTCGTTCGACGAAGTCGCATCCGGCAAGGCCCAGATGTACCATGCCGCAGATTACTACTGGAAAGGTAAACACCCGGCTTGGGCTTACTTCACATCCGTGCCGTTCGGCATGACCTACACCGAAATAAACGCCTGGATCCAGTGGGGTGGCGGACAGCAGCTTTGGGACAAGGTTGCCGGCAACTTTGGCCTCAAGTGTGTTCGCGCCGGTTCAACCGGTTGCCAGATGGGCGGTTGGTTCCGCAAGGAAATCAACAGCGCCGACGATCTGAAGGGGCTGAAGATGCGTATTCCGGGGCTGGGCGGAGACGTCATGGCCAAACTCGGTGCCTCGCCAGTATCCCTGCCGGGTGGCCAAATCTATGAAAACCTGGTGTCCGGCGCGATTGACGCCACCGAATGGGTCGGCCCCTGGAACGACAAGTTCATGAAGTTCTACGAAGCCGCCAAGTACTATTACTACCCGGGCATGCACGAACCGGGCGCAATGCTGGCGCTGGGCATGAACGCATCCTGGTGGGGCAAGCTCTCGAAGAACGATCAGATCATCATCGAAGGGCTGGCTGCGGCCGAAAACGATATCATGATGGCCGAGTTCAATGCCAAGTCCGGTAAGGCCTTGCAGGAACTGATCAAGGATCATGGCGTCAATCTGCGACAGTTCAATGACGACGTGTACGATGCGTTCGGCAGGGGTGCGGAAGAAGTCTTCGAAGCAACTCGTTCGCACAGCGCTCTCGCAAAGGAAGTCGATGACAGCTTCCGAAAGGCGCGTGTCGAGCTGGGAGCCTGGACCAAGATTTCCGATCAGGCATACTTGGCGCAACGGAACCGAGTCATCGGCGTCTAGTCAGGTGACAGGTCGAATGATCGAGGGAGCAGTTGACCGTTGCGTCAACTGCTCCCTGTCGTTCGTCTTGACCAAGCCGCACCGGTTTGGCGACTGATCATGGCGTTCAGTTTATTGAGCCGATTTTCATGACAATAGCGCCGACTGCCGATTCGGGCGCTCTGCGAGCAACTGCGATCGCTGCCGCAGGCAAACTGCAGCCAACGCTGCGCATATTCGCGCTTTCGGCCGCTTTGTTGAGCTTTGTGTATATCGTCAACGCTTATTTGCTCTTCTGGCAGGATTGGCCGGGAATTGCTGCGTTGCTTGGCTCGGCAGGCCTGTTTGGCTTCGAAGCGCCCAATAAGTCTCTGGGCGACAGCCTGATTTTGGCGTGGCTCCAGGCGGCAGCCTATATCGGCACAGTCGCTATTATTGCATTTTATGTGTTGCGGACGCGATCAAAGACCCTGCACACTGATGCTCAATGGCTGTCGGCAATCGGCGCCTACATTGCGCGAGCGGCCTTCTGGTCCGTCCTGCTGGTTGGCTTGACCGATGCGGCGATTTCGTTTCTTCGTGTGGAAGGCGTGCTCCCTGATGTTGTCGGCAAGAAACTTGCACAGGATCTCGGAAGGTCGTCGTTCCGAGGCCAGTTTGTCCACATACCGCTGATCCTTGTCGGGATGGCAATCTCCCTTTTTTCCAGGACCGTCGGTTTCACCTGGTTGGCATTGCTGGTTGTGGTTGCTGAATTGCAGATCGTCATTCTGCGCTTCATCTTTTCGTATGAGCAAGCCTTTATGGCGGATCTTGTCCGCTTCTGGTACGCTGGCCTGTTCCTGTTTGCGAGCGCCTATACCTTGTTGCACGAAGGACATGTGCGGGTAGACGTTCTGTATTCGGGATTCGGGCCGCGGAAAAGGGCTTGGGTCAATGCGCTGGGGTCCGTCTTTCTCGGTGGGATCATGTGCTGGGTCGTACTCACGATGGGCTTGGCCAACAAGTTCAGTGTGATCAGCGGCCCTCTTCAGAGCTTTGAAGTCTCTCAAAGCGGTTTTGGCCTCTATGTCAAATACATGTTGGCCGGCTACCTGCTGGTCTTTGCCGTAACGATGCTGATTGAGTTCATGGCGTCTCTTCTGTCCAACGCCGGTGTCCTGCTGCAAGAGAAAGATGCGCCCGCTAGTACTGCAGAAGAAGATGCGCACTCCTGAGGCTGACCGAGCGCCGGTACGACGAGGGGCCGCGTGATGGAAATTCTCTTCCTCCTGCTTCTCGTGATTCTGATGGCCGGTGCGCTGGCCTCCGGCTATCCGGTGGCCTTTGCGCTCCCTGGCTCAGCGATCCTGACAATCCTGATCGCGACAATCACTGGAGTCATCTTCACTGGAGACGAATCGAGTTTCTTCCACACCGGAGGACCGATCGAGTGGCTGAACGCTGGCGTATCCAACTTCAGAGGCATTTACTGGGACGCTGAACGAGACACACTGATTGCAATCCCGCTCTTCGTATTCATGGGGATCATGCTGGAGCGGTCGAAGATTGCCGAAGACCTCCTTGTAACAATGGCTCAGTTGTTCGGACGAATTCCGGGTGGCCTCGGTATTTCAGTGGTTTTAGTCGGCGCACTCCTTGCAGCCACGACGGGTATTGTCGGCGCTACAGTCGTGGCGATGGGTCTGATTTCTCTTCCAGTCATGCTGCGCAACAGATACAGCCCTGCGCTTGCCACCGGAACGATCAGCGCCTCCGGCACCCTGGGGCAGATCATTCCTCCCTCCATCGTGCTGATCATCCTTGCCGATCAGTTGTCGAATGCCACGGACCAGGCGCTGACGTTGCGGCAGGCTGAATACAAGGCCGTCACCGGAGCCAGCGCCATGCCGAGCGAGTATGGGCTGACTTCAGCCAGCGCCGGCGACATGTTCCTCGGCGCGTTCCTGCCTGGCATGGTCCTGGTAGGCCTCTACATCGGCTTCATACTGGTCACCGCAATCATCCGGCCGAAGATGGCGCCGCCAGTCGCCCGTGAGGGCAGCTTCGACTTCGCTTTTGCAAAACGGGTCCTGATCGTCCTGGTGCCGCCGTTGACGCTGATTTTTGCCGTTCTGGGGTCGATCCTGACCGGTATCGCCACCGTGAACCAGGCCGGCGCCATTGGCGCGGCCGGCGCCATGATCATGGCAGGCTACAGGCTTCGGGAAGGCGAACGATCGGCATTCTACCCGTCAATTCTGGCAATCCTGTCGATCATCGCGATCCTGGTGCTGCTGTCCATCTACAACATCAACGTCAAGAATATCGTGACGTCTGACGACATAACGGCTGTCATCCTGGCGTCGCTAGCCGTAAGCTTGCTGGTCATCTCGTTGGTGTGGAGCGGCTGGCGTGTTTTCAACACCAACGACACGCTGCGTTACGTCATGGTCGAGACGGCGAAAACAACTTCGCTGGTCTTCATCATTCTGATTGGCGCGGCCATGCTGACATCCGCCTTCCGCGCCTTCGGTGGCGAAGAACTGGTGCGTGAATTCCTGTTTGGCCTGCCTGGAGGCTTTCTGGCGAAGTTCGCTCTCGTCATGGCCGTGATCTTTCTCCTGGGCTTCTTTCTGGATTTTATCGAAATCGCAGTGGTGGTGGTGCCGATCATCGCACCGATCCTTCTGGCTGACCCTTCGGCGAACGTCACGGCCGTCTGGTTGGGCGTCATGATCGGCGTCAACATCCAGACCTCGTTCCTGACCCCGCCTTTCGGCTTCGCACTCTTCTATTTGCGTGGCGTTGCACCAGCCTCGGTCAAGACGACCCAGATGTACAAGGGCGTCGTACCCTTTATAACCTTGCAACTGCTGGCCTTGATCATTGTCGCCATGTACCCGTCGCTGGTGAACTATCTGCCGAACAGGGTATCGTTGAGTGGTGAAAACGCGCCACCGCCCCGAAATCCGCGACTTCAACGCTGTATCGAGGAGCGGAACTTCAAGTTGCTGATGGAAAACAGGCAGTCACTGGTAGCGTCGATCGACAAGGTTTCCGGGACCGGACTTTCCTATCTGCCGAAGAACCGCCAGACCGCCCTGACAGACGCTTTCCAGAGTGCACGCAATGTCTTTGTCCGGGTGGCCGATGTCGAGGCCGCCGATAAAGCCGTCATGGCTGCGATTCAGGATTATCGACCTGCCCATCTCAAGGTAAGATCAATCAACCGGCAAATCCTGGTCCTGAACAGCAAGATCCAGAGACAGGCCGATACCCTGCGCCGACTGGAAAATGCTGAAACGCCTGACCGGTCGGCAATAGCGGCGAACCGAGAGCGTACCGCCGATCTGGAGGCGGAAAAAAAGGCTTTGCAGGCCAGCATTCCCTCCGGGTGGGAAGCGCAACGCAAAGCGTTTACGGCGCTGACCAAGAAGGAACGAGATGCCCGCCTGCAATATCGCCGGACGGCAGATAGAGCATATGGACCCGTTCAGGAAACCCGAAGCCTGATCGATACAGCATCGGCGCTGGCTGCGCTGAAACCAAAGCTCGACGGACTCAAATCTCTGATTGAAAGCGCAGAACCGAAACAGGCAGAGCAGATGATCCGCACTTTGGAGCGGGACATGCGCAAGGTAGCCGGCACGAGCAACATTCAGTCACGACTAAGCCGTGCCCGACGCCACATGCGCGCACGGAGTCTGGACCGCAACAGGGCAATGAAGAACTATAACGACGCGGTGATACGATTCCAAACCGAGTTAGCTTGGCGGAACGAGGCCAAATCCAGGCTTTCAGAACCGATCGCCGAATATGACAGGGCTATCGCCCAGACCATCGGTTTGCGCCTGCAAGCCCGGCTGAACAGTGATCAGGCCGCGGACGTTGCCTCCTGCCTCTCCAATCACCGGGATGTGTCGCTCAACTTCTAGCCTTGTTTACCAAGGTTCAATCCCTGTCGGATTTACAAGGAAGCAATGCCTCATGGCAGCTGGTTTGTGCGTTTGATAGGCCTAGAATCGGCCGCTCTTGGGGAAACCGCTGGGCGAAAGTCGCCCGATCTGACTGCGTTTGCCAACCCAGTCAGCAAGTTCTTCGGCCGTAAACGTTCGAGCCCGCGACCCGGTTCGGCAATCCAGACCCCGTTCCATCCAGAATGTCTTGGCGTCGGACAATCCACTATCCTTGTAGCGCTGCAAGATCACACCTTTGCCGCGAGTCATTTCCGGCACATCCTCAATTGCGAATATCAAGAGTTTTCGATTTTCGGCCAAAACGGCCACGTGGTCACCAGCGCCATCGGTGCAGACGGCAGCTTCCGTGCCGCCTGACACGTTGAGCACCTGTTTGCCAGCCCGTGTTTGAGCCACAACATCTCGTTCCGGTACAATGAAGCCGCGCCCGTCACTACTCGCAACCAGCAGCTTGCGGGCGGGATCGTGCACCATCAATGACACGATATCGCTATCATTGCCGAGATCGATGGACAGGCGGATCGGTTCGCCATAGCCGCGCCCACGCGGCAGCTTGTCGACCGGGATTGTATAGAATCGGCCATCGGTCCCGAATACAACCAATTTGTCTGTCGTCATCGCGTGCAAGATGAAACGTTGGCGATCGCCTTCCTTGTATTTGTGAGAAGCCGTATCGGCAACGTGACCACCGACAGTCCGGATCCAGCCCTTTTCCGAACACAAGACTGTCACTGCTTCCTTCTCGACCAGCGCACCGAAATCGACGATTCCCGCACTTGGTGCACTGCCCAGTTTGGTTCGGCGACGGCCGAGTTCTGTTTCCGGCCCGAACATTTGCCGTAGCTGATCCACTTCGTAGGCAATGCATTTCCATTGCCGGGTGTCATCACCGAGAAGTTGCATCAGGTCTTCCTGTTCGGCTTCAAGTTCGCCCAGTTCCTTGCTGATCTCGATCTCTTCAAGCTTGTGCAGAGTCCGCAGCCTCATGTTCAGGATAGCCTCAACCTGGACATCTGACAGATCAAAGTGGGACATCAACTCCGGTTTGGGGTGATCCGCAAACCGGATGATCCGGATCACCTCGTCGATATTGAGGTAGGCGACGATGTAGCCCCTTAATATCTCGATGCGCCGGGCGACCTTCTCCAACCGAAACTCCGTGCGCCGCATCAACACGATCTGCCGATGATCGAGGAAAGCGCACAGAGCTTCGCGCAGATTCATGACCCGGGGAGTCTGATTGGCGTCGAGCACGTTAAGGTTCAATCCGAACCGGCTTTCCAGATCCGTCAGCCGGAACAGGGATTCCATCAGCACGACAGGATCGACATTCCGACTGCGCGGTTCGATGACAATCCGGACATCTTCGGCAGATTCGTCCTCGATATCCGCAACCAGTGGCAGTCTTTTCGCCGTCAGCAACTCGTCCAGTTTTTCCATGAGGCGTCCCTTCTGAACGCCAAAGGGAATTTCGGTAACGACGACGTTCCTGCTGCCGCCCTTGTGTTTCTCAACTTCCCACCGGGCGCGAACACGAAGGCTGCCGCGGCCTGTTTCGTAGACAGCCGTCATTGCATCGCGGGTCTCGACCAGCACCCCGCCGGTCGGAAAATCGGGGCCCGACATGCGGTCGACCAGATCGGCAATCGACACCTTGTGCCGATTTGCGGGTGTGCGCCGCAGGATCAGTTTCAGAGCGTCACAGATTTCCGCTACATTGTGCGGTGGAATGTTTGTCGCCATTCCAACGGCGATGCCGCTCGCTCCATTGGCCAGGAGATTCGGAAAGTTGGCGGGCAGGACGACCGGTTCTTTGCCCTCACCATCATAAGTTTCTCGGAAATCAACGGCATCCTGGTCGATTCCTTCCAGCAGGAGCTCGGCGACTTTCGTGAGTCGCGCTTCCGTATAGCGCATGGCCGCCGGGTTATCGCCATCGATATTGCCAAAATTGCCCTGCCCGTCGACCAATGGATAGCGGACGGCAAAATCCTGCGCCAGACGGACCATGGCATCATAAATCGCCTGATCGCCATGTGGGTGATACTTGCCCATCACGTCGCCGACAATCCGGGCGCATTTCTTGAAGCCGGAGACTGGATCCAGTTTCAGTTCACGCATCGCGTGAAGCAGCCGACGATGGACCGGCTTCAGACCATCCCGCACGTCCGGCAGGGATCGCGACATGATGGTCGATAGCGCATAGGCGAGATATCGTTCGCCCAAGGCATCCGCCAGCGGCGTATCACGGACTTCCACAGCGATGCCGGCATCAGCCATACCGCCCTCCTGATCAGCCAGATATAGTAGCCGATGGCATCAGTGGGTCAAGGGATTGCGGATGACACGCGTGTCCTGGCGCTTCCACCATCAGCCGCAACGCAGGCTGAAGTTGGCAGGCGCCGAGAAGAACCGGCAGGGGAGTACTCCAGAAACACTCGCTTCCCACTACCTCACCACTTCCGGCAGTGTTTCCGCCGGAGGCGTACAACGGCTCTTGCCGCATTTCACCTCGCCGTCGACTATCACCATGCCGACTCCGGGGACGTCACCCATCTGAATTGATTCAAGAACCGTACTGCCGGCTGTATGTTGCGCGCGGTCTATCAGGACGAAGTCCGCCGCGCGGCCCTCTTCGATCAGGCCGACATCCAGATCCCGCATGCGCGCGGTGTTCCCGGTTGCGAAGCAGATCACGATCTCGGCAGGGACCTCGCCAATACTGGACAGCAGGGCAATCATCCGCAGGATGCCGAGCGGCTGGACTCCCGACCCGGCCGGTGAATCGGTGCCGAGGATAATTCGCTCCGGCTGGCCCAACTCCATGGTCGTACGCATGGCATACAGGGCCGCAAGTTCATTGCCGTTATGAACAATCTCGACAGCGCGGCTGCACTCCTCGCACAAACAGCGGATCTGTTCGAGCGGCAAGGCGGTATGGCCGCCATTGATATGGCCGATCACGTCAGCGTCGGCCTCCAGCACCACATCCTTGTCGATAAGGCCGGAACCGGGGACGGATGGCCCACCGGTATGAATCGTGCTTTGTATTCCATACTTCCGGGCCCAGGCGACCATCTTCTTGGCTTCTTCTCCCTGCTTCACGCCGCCAAGACCGACCTCGCCCAACAGCTTGACGCCGTTACGCGCCATCTCCGCGAAATCTTCCTCTTCCATGCCTTTTTCGATCACCGGCGCGCCAGCATGGACTTTCACCCCGGCCGGACGCGCGATATCGAAGGCGCGCTGTGCAGTCACGGCCAGCGCCTTGACGCCGACGATATCCTTTGGCCGACCCGGCAAATGGACCTCGCCGGCCGAGATCATGGTGGTCACGCCGCCGTTCAGAAAGCTGTCGATCCAGTTGGTCTGGTTCTGTCGAGGCGTCCAGTCGCCGAAAACCGGGTGAACATGACTGTCGATCAGACCCGGCGCCAGCGTGGTGCCCTTGGCGTCGATCATCGTATCGGCAGCAGCAGTATTCAAATCTGCTTCCTTTCCGATACTGTCGATACGGCCGTCGATGCTGACGACACTGTCGGCATCCAGAATCGGATTCTTCAGATCGCCGGAAAGCATGAGGCCGACATTCCTGATGACGGTCTTGCCCTTCGGCTTTTCGGTGGAAACACTCAAAACCATGGTTCTTTACCTCGTCATCGCCTCTAGCGCAGTCCGTCTTCGCCTGTGATTTCTCCAACGGTCAGGCCGCCAACCCGGGGCAACGGTCGACCACTGTCAGTTACCGCGACCGCGACCAGTATTTCGTTGGCCGCCGGCGCATCCGGGATCCGGACCTCGATCCCGTCAAAATGGCTGCGGACATAAGCGGCATCCTTGTGGCCCAGCGGTACGTCCAGCGAGGTACCCGGTCCGCCGCGTTTCTTTGATGATGCCACCAAGGCCGCCCCCTTCTCGACTGCCCTGCGCAATGGCGCTCCCAGCCGAGGATGCAGGATGGCGGCAGCATGCTCCAGTTCGCCATTCTCGCCAACGAGCGCAGCCTTGCCGTAGCTCTCGGCCGCCGAGGGTTTGATTCCCAAGGCCGCCACCGCCTTGTCGCCGAGATAGCCACCCATCTCGGTGCCGATCTCCATCAAGGGTTCCAGATCCTCGACATAGGTGCCAGCGAAGGGATTGGCGATCACGGCGATGGCCACCGCTCGACGGGTTGGTGGATCAATGACCTGCCGCATCTCCTTGTGAGTATCTTCAACCAGGACCATCGTCTTGCGAATATCGGCTTTCATGTCGGGACCTCAGGCTTGTCTAGACTGTCAAATAGGTGTTGCGCACTTCCGCATTCGCCGCCAGTTCCTCCATCGTGCCATCGTAACGGATCCGACCCTTTTCGATGATATAGGCGCGGTCGCTGACCGATGTTGCAAAATGCAGGTTCTGCTCAGACAACAGGATGGAAAGACCCTGTTCTTTGAGGGCCTGTATGGTCGCTGCCATCTGATCGATGATAACCGGAGCAAGCCCTTCGGATGGCTCATCCAGCAACAAGACCCTGGGGTTACCCATCAGCGTACGAGCCAGGGTGAGCATCTGCTGCTCACCGCCGCTGATGCGGCCACCCGGGCGGGATCGCATCTCGGCCAGATTTGGAAACAGTTCAAAGAGCCGTTCCGGCGTCCAGGTCGGCGCGCCCTCCCGTGCCGGCTGACGCCCGACTTCCAGATTCTCCATTATGGTCAGGTCCGAAAATATTCGCCGATCTTCCGGGACATACCCCACGCCGGCGCACGCTATCACGTGCGGCTCCCATCCGGTAATATTCCGGCCGTGCATGGTCACCGATCCTGCACGCACTCGCACCAGGCCCATGATGGATTTCATGGTTGTCGTCTTGCCGGCGCCATTGCGCCCGAGAAGCACCACGACCTCGCCGTCCCGCAGACTGAGCGACAGGTCAGACAGGATATGGGCTCCGCCGTAATAGGTGTGAAGACCCTCGGCTTCAAGGACAGCAACGCTCATTCGACCTCTGCCCTGACCGTGCTGCCCAGATAGATCTCGCGAACCTGCGCGTTGGCGCGAACCGACTTCGGCGCGCCTTCGGCGAGGAGGCATCCCCGGTTCAGCACCATGATTCTATGCGCGTGGGCAAACACCACGTCCATATCGTGTTCGGTGAACAGGACGCCGATGCCCCGCTCCGACACGATGTCCGCGGCCAGTTGCATCAATTCGATCCGTTCCTTCGGCGCCATGCCGGCCGTGGGTTCGTCCATCAGGAGCAAATCCGGATCGTTGGCGAGCGCGACAGCCAGTTCGACCCGTTTGAGATCGCCATAGGCCAGCACGGAGCATGCCCTGTCCCCCTGTTCCGCCATGCCAACGCGCCCCAACAGCGCATCGGCATGCGCGACGTCTGTCGCCGCTGCGGGCTTCCACCACCGTCGGGACGCATGCTGGTGGTTGATCAGCGCCATCTGAACGTTTTCGCGCACCGTCATGGAAGTAAATGTCGCCGTGATCTGAAAGGTTCGTCCGACACCCATGCGCCAGATCCGTTGCGGCGGTCGACCCGTGATATCGTTGCCCTTCAGGCGAATTACGCCGCTATCCGGCTTGATCTGACCCATCAGCATGTTGAAGCAGGTTGTCTTGCCTGCACCGTTGGGGCCAATCAATGCTAGGAGTTCTCCTGCATTCAGAACGAAAGACACATCCTGTACGGCTTGAACGCCACCGTAAGCCTTTGACAGGTTGCTCACTTCAAGAATGGGGGTGCTCATGCCAGCGCCTCCCGCCCCGGTCCCAGACCCAGACGACGACCGACCGAGGTATCCCCCAGACTGACCAACCCGTTCGGCAGCAGCAGCACCAGCGCGATGATGGTAGCGCCCAAGAGGAAACGCCAATAGCTGAGCTCGTTGAAGATATCATTCAGCCAGGTAAAGGTTGCAGCGCCGACGATGGGCCCAACCAGGGAATGCACGCCACCCAGCAGCACCATCAAGAGCGCATCGAATGAGCGGGCAATTTCCATCGACGTCGGAAATACGCTGCCTTTGGAATAGACAAACAGGGCCCCTGCAAGACCGGCAAATGCGCCGGATATGGTAAAGGCGATCCATTGATGCTGCTTCAGGTCAATCCCGATGGCCGCAGCTCGCAAGGGAGAATCCCGTCCAGCCCGAAGCGTATAACCGAACGGCGCGAAGAGGATCCGACGCAGCACCAGCAGACCGGCAACAACAAGGCCAACCGTAAGATAGTAGTAGGTCACGCGGCTGCTGGCCCATTCGGCCGGCCAGATTCCCAGGATGCCGTCGTCGCCAGCCGTAATCTGCTCGACCGCCGTCCAGCCAAACCATTCGCCCAGCGCCTTGGCAACGCTTGCGGGCGCATCTTGAAACATGATCGCCCACGCGATCTGCGCGAAAGCCAGCGTCAACATGGCAAAGTAGACGCCAGTCAGCCTGACGCAGAACCAGCCAAAGAGAATGGCAAGCAGGGCCGCGCCGATCGGAGCAACCCAGAAGGCAATCTCCATCGGGGCATCGGTGAACTTCACCATCAAGGCGGCAGCGTAGGCACCCCCGCCGAAAAACGCGGCATGCCCGAAGGAAACCAGGCCTCCGGGTCCCATGATGAAATGCAAAGCGGCAGCGAACAGCACGTAGATCATGATCTCGACCACCAAGACCAGCGTGAAATCGCCAATGATCGAGGGCAGCAGCAGATGCGCGACCGGCAGCATCAGGAGAAAGGCCAAGACGCCCGAGCCGATGATTCGCAGCTTGCGGTTCGCTGGCCGCAACGGCGCCTCCGGTGCTTCGACCGGGCCATGGCCCGGGCTCTCGGGTTTGCCGAGCAACCCCCAGGGCCGGAAGATCAGCACGACTGCCATCACCAGGAACATCAGGATCAGCGTGCTGTTCGGAAAGATCTGGATGCCAAAGGTCTGCAGGAGGCCAATAAGCATGGCCGCCAGGAAAGCACCCCCGATGCTGCCCATGCCGCCAACAACCACGACGACGAAGGCGGCGGCGATGATGTTGAAATCCATCAAGAGATCAGCGCCGCCCTTGGGCAGTTGAATGGCGCCGCCAAGCCCGGCCAGAGCAGACCCCAGAAAGAGAACGCCGGTAAACAACCAGCGCTGGTTGACGCCGAGAGCGGCCACCATCTGTCGGTCCAGCGTTGCGGCGCGGACCAGTGTTCCCCACCGGGTGCGATTGAAGAGCAGCCACAGACCGATCAGGACGACCGGCGAGACTGCAATCAGCACCAGATCGTATTCCGGCAGCTTTTCCCCAAAGATGGTCACGGCGCCGGACAACCCCGGCGCGCGTGGTCCGACAATGTCTTCCGGGCCCCAGATCCACAACGTGACGTCCTGTATGACCAGGATCACGCCGAAAGTGGCGATGAGTTGGAACAGTTCCGGCGCCTGGTAGACCCGGCGCAACAACAGGACTTCCATGGCAACGCCAATCACTCCCACGGCAACAGCAGCGATCAGCAGAGCAAGCCAGTACGCGATACCGCCGCTGCCCAGCGCAGTGACCATCGTGACGCCGATATAGGAACCCAACATGTAGAACGAGCCATGGGCAAAATTCACAATCCGGGTCACGCCGAAAATGATGGACAGACCGGACGCTACCAGAAACAGCGCAGCCGCACTGGAAAGCCCCGTCAACAATGTGACGATGAAATCACCCATCGGCATTCAGAATGTCAGGTAAATCGACCTGTCACGAGAATCACCGACGCCTTGATGGCCCCGATCACTCGAAGTCGAGGCCGCTACTGTTTGCGGAGCTTTTTGGTTTCTTCGACGGAAGGCAGGAAATTGGCACCATCAAGATACTGCCAGTTCGCCATGGCGCCCATGCCGTCTTTCAGGACAGTCCAGCCAACCCAGGCGCCCATCGTGGATTGATGATCGACGGCACGGAACATGATCGGACCGGACGGAGAGTCGAACTTCAGTCCCTTCATGGCCGTGACCATCTTCTCGGTATCAACGGATCCGGCCTTTTTCAGCATGGCGTTGATCGCGAGCATCGTGTTGTAACCGACAATGGAACCAATCCGTGGGTAGTCCTTCCAGCGCGCTTGATAGGCGGCCAGGAACTTCTTGTGGGCGGCCGTCTGGATGTCCGCCCATGGATAACCCGTCACCAACCAGCCGACCGGAGCTTCGCCCTTCAACGGATCGAGATATTCCGGCTCGCCAGTCAGCAGGCCGACCACCAGTTTGTCCTTGAAGAGCCCGCGCGTCCTGCCCTCCCGCACGAACTTGGCGAGATCGGACCCGAAAGTCACATTGTATATGCCGTCCGGCTTCATCTTGGCGAGCGCCTGGACTTCCGCGCCAGCATCGATCTTGAACAGACCCGGCCATTGGGAGCCGACGAACATCACGTCCGGACGCAGCCTTTTCAAAACCTTCTTGAAGGCTGCGACCGCGTCTTTTCCATAGGCATAGTTGGGCGCGATAGTCGCCCAGCGCTTTACATTCTCTTTCTTCGCCGCTTCCGAGGCCAGCATGGCCGCCTGCATGTACGTCGAGGGCCGGAGGCGGAAAGTGTATTTGTTGCCCTTGGCCCAAACCAGAGCGTCCGCCAGCGGTTCGGCAGCGAGATACAGCATTTTGCGCTGCTTGGCCCAGGAAGCGAGTGCCAGCCCGATGTGCGAAAACAAGGAGCCGGAGACGAGCGCCACCTTGTCCCGGGACCGCAGTTGTTCAGCGATCTTTACTGCCTCGCCTGGCTTGCCCTGATCATCTCGGGATACCAGGACCAGTTTCTTGCCGAGAACGCCGCCTGCCTTGTTGATCTCTTCAATCGCCAGTTGCGCGCCACGCTTGTAGGGAATCGTGTGTGCTGGCAAACGGGTATAGCTGTTGATGTCGCCAATCTTGATTTCACCCTCGGCGATAGCCGGATGAACAGCCGACAGGGCCCCCAAGGCCACGCCAGTCACCAGTAGCAGGTTCAGTTTCATGTTTCGTTGCCTCCATGGTTGGATCGCCGGACATCCGGCGACGGCTTGTTGCTGTTCATTCGGCGGCCATGGTCCGAACAGCCTGTTCGTTGCGGATCATCTTGTCGACAATCCGGCGACTTCGGTTTGGGCCGTTGTCGATGGCCAGACGAACCGAAGGCTGGTCTCCTGCCGCCTCGGTCGCCGCCTGAACAGCTTCCAGTATTTCCTTGTCCTCATCGAAGGCCATCACCAGCAGTTCTGTCATACGCTCCGAGACCTGATGGTTTTCCGGTTCGAAATTTCGGACCTGCATCCAGAAATAATGAGTGCTGCGTTCGGTTTCCGGAGCCAGGAAATGGCAGGAGAAGATACGGATGCCTGAGTCACGATCAGCATCGGAATGGCTCATGCCCACGGGACCAATGCCGAAGTCGACGATATTGATCGATGGCGGATAGAACAGATAGTACTGCCAGCGGTCGACGTTGCCGTCGATCGGCATGAACTCCTGGAATATGGGCACGGGCGGCTTGTCCAGCGTCCATCGCTTGACCTCGACGATATCGCCGATCTGCTTGGTCTCAACCGGGACTTCTTCCATGTCCTTGCTGCCCAGGGTCGACAGGTGAACGAAGCTGACATGGGCAGGGTCGAGCAGATTGTCGGTCAGTTGCTGATAGTGCGAGCGCACATGGGTGTAGGGGCCATGGTTCACGCCCCACGCAGCGTCACGATAGGGTGCCATATCGAAAAGCAGCTGCTCGTTGGCGGCCTCGAACTCACCGGTCCACAGCCACACAAGCCCCAATCGCCGCGCAACCGGATAGGAGCGTACCCTGGCGTTTGCCGGAATGAGCTTCTGTCCCGGAATTTTCACGCATGCGCCAGTATGATCGTATTGCATCCCGTGATATCCGCATTCAATGCACTCGCCTCGGACCCGCCCCCTGGACAGCGGAAGAAACTTGTGGCAGCAGCGGTCTTCCAACGCCACCACGGTGCCCTCCTCCGTCTTGAAGACGACAACCGGCTCATTCAGCAGCACGCGTCCCAGCGGTCCTTCGGACAACTCGTCGACCCACGCGATGGGGTACCAGGCATCGAGGACGAAGTTGCTCATCAGTCCAGGCTCATCCTTCCGTTCGGGCTGCCGCTGACGGTCATCGGAGGCCGTCCTCCCCCTTGATGGCTGCCGCCTTGAGACCGCCGACCCGGTCGTGAATGCGCGATCCGATCGACATCACAAGAATGAAGGCTATCTCGTCGGCCTTCGGAGCATCGGCGACGCCGGTCTCCATCGCATCGAAATGGCCCCGAACGTAGGAGGCGTTGATATGCGTAATCGGCACATCAAGGCGCGTGCCCACACCGCCCACCTTCTTGGACGATGGAACAATGGCCCTGGCATCACCCAACAGTTCTCGCATCGCATAACCGCCCGGGACGTGCCACAACGCGCCATGCTCGAGTTCGCCCGCTTCGCCGACAATTGCACCCTTTCCGTAGCCGTCAATCCTGGATGCATCGCCGCCCAGGGCCTTGATCAGCTGCCCGGCCATATCCAGCCCGACCGGTGTCAGCGCCTCCATCATGGGAACGATATCTTCGACATACCGGCCAGCATAGGGGTTTTTCATCACCACTGTGATGGCGCCGCGACAACGTGGGACTGCCGGCTCAGGGCCTCCCTCGTGCCGGATTTCTTCCGTTGCAGTCACGATCTTGCGGATGGCTATCAAGTCACTCATGCGGCTTCCTGTTGTCTGGCAAGGTCAATCAAGGAGGGAGCGGCGCCAATAACGCGGCTCTTGCCGGCGAGCGCCAGATACGTCGCGTGGATCAATCCGGCCGAGAGCATGGCTTGAGCCGTCGCGCTTCCGGCATCCAGGGCCTGGCTGATCTCCGCGCTGGCAAGGTCGCCAACAGCCACCGTGACGAGACGATCGCCCAGATCGCTTTCCGGATCCAGGCTTTGCGCCGGAACCTGCCGGACCGTAGGGGTTTCGACGTAGACATCGTTGGCAATCAGCGTCGCCGCCGCATCGGCGACCGCAGCCGAAGACGCCAGGACGGTGACCGAATCGGCGATACCCCTGGACAGGCTGCGACCGCGCCAACCGCTGCTGGCAATTCCTCGGACGCCCTGATCAGACCTCAACCGGAGCGTTCCGGCAACCGCAGGCGCCTCGCCCAGGATTACAAGACCGGTTGTGAAAGTCTCGCCGGGAGCGAGATGGACGGCAATGTCCCCGCCATTGTTGACATAAGCCCGTTGCAGGATCCTTCCGGCCGACAGCGCGTCGAGGATCTCGTCCGCGACGGCCCCGGCGACGGCCGCCATCGGGGTAACGAATTGCCGGGCGTGTGGTCGGCAGGCCGCTATCATCCGTCGTGCCGTCGTGCCAGTGACGACAGACGTCGCCGAGATGACAGTCCGCAATTCTGACAGTTCGCCAGCCAGTTCGGCCAGGATGGTTTCAAACCGGTCCCAAGCCTGATCGTAGGCATGACGAACGTCCGACGACTCGCCAAAGCACTCGATCACCAGATCGATCGGGCCGTGTTGGAAGTGCTGCCGCCGACTGTTCGGCAGGACAGCGCGAACGGCGCCTGGTATGGTCGTCGTACCGCTCATCCGTCGGCTGCAACGCCGTGCAGGGGCGCTCCCGGCCAGGGAGCCCGGTCATGCCATTTCTCGACGCGCAGGCGGTGATCGCCAGCCACGTCTTCGATCCGCTTCACGGCGTCCATGTGGCCGCCCAAGGCCTTGTAGTCGTCCAGACGGAGAGTAAACTCGATGGGCGCCACGATAGCCGGCGTCGGAACGTGCCCGAAACTGTTGTCCGGCATCGTGGTGACGTCTACCATGATCGTAATCCCACCACCTGGCCAGATGTAGACAGACGCTCCGCCGGCCGTGACCCGGGTCAACGCACTGCGGACCGAGCGGGTCAGCCGGACCGGATTCTCCGTCACACCGGCGCGCAAGGATCCGCCAGCGCCAGCCATGAACAGGACAGTCGTCAGGGCAGGCTCGCAGTTTTCGCCGATGCGATCGACCACCAACGACAGGGAATCCGGCATTGACGCCTTTTGAGGGTTGAGATCGTCGTCGAGGACGAAATACTCCGAGTCCTCACCGGTCGTGCTGACCATCAGCAGCCGCTCGCCGGGCCAGGCGATATCCGGGTTGATGGTTTCGATGATGGCGAGTGGATCCGTCACATCGGTACCGCCCCAGCCGCTGCCCGGCTCGGCAACCTGGAAATAGCGGCCGGGAGTGGATTTGCGGCCGCGCACCCGGATTCCGCCGGGAGCCATGTCCAGAAATCGGCCAGCCTGGTGTTCAGTCAACACGCCGGTAATGTGGTCATCAACCACAATGACCTCGTCGGCATGGCCGAACCATTGCTGCGCAAAGATGCCGATGGTTGCCGAGCCACAACCTACCCGCATTCGTTCCTCATGATGACCACCGATGATCGGGGGCTTGCCCGGCTGAAGGGTGAGTTCCTCCCCGCCGTCAATGCTGAAGTCGATGGCTTCTCCATTCGATAGACGCAGCATCACATCGCAAGTAACAACACCCTCTTTCTTGGAGCCGCCTGTCAGGTGGCGAACCCCGCCGAGAGACATCATTTGTGAGCCATACTCGGCAGTTGTCACGTGACCAACCTGCTGGCCCTTGACCCGGATCGGCGCGGTTTCCGGACCAATATATCGGTCAGTATCGATTTTCACCTTCAGGCCGCAATAGCTGAAGATTCCTTCCGACACGACGGTCACCATATCGATGCCGTCGTGGCGGCTTGCCACGATGAAAGGCGCGGGCTTGTAGTCCGGGTAAGTCGTACCGGACCCGACACCGGTCACGAAAGTGTCCGCTCCCTGGATTAACGACCCATCCCATTCCCTGTCCTGAAACGGTACCAGATCGCCGTTCTTCCCGGCGCGCTGAGCAACCACGAAGGGGTCCATACGGGTCAGCGCGCCTTCAATGTTGCCGTAGCGGTCACAGGCACCTGTCCGGCCCTCCCGAATGCGGCACAGGACCGGGCAGGCATCGCAGGTGACGATGCCTGGAGCGCCCTTGGTGGATCTGGCGGCGCCATCAGACATGATTTGACTTCCGGGCGGCCAGAATGGCGTCGCGAACTCGACATGGCGTGGCGGGCGCATGATGCAGGCGCACACCGGTCGCGTGGCGAACCGCGTTGAAAATGGCCGGCGCAGTCGGGATGAGGGCCTGCTCGCCAATGCCTTTGGCACCGTAGGGGCCAAGCGGTTCCGGATCCTCGACCAGGATCACATCAATCGGTGGCACGTCGCCGAAAGTCGGGATCAGGTAGTCGTGAAGATTCTCGGTTCGACCCGGAATATATTCTTCCATCAGCGCCAGACCCAGTCCCTGGGCGATACCGCCATGGATTTGGCCTTCCAGAAATGTCGGATTGATCGCGCGGCCGACATCGTGGGCCGCCACGATCCGACGTATCTTCACATTCCCCAGAACCATATCGATATCGGCGACGGCAAGATGGGCGCCAAAGCCATAGGTCGCGTAGGGCACGCCTTGGCCATTGTCGTCCAGTGGCTTGGTCGGAGGGTCGAAAGTGCCCTTGCCGGTCAGGACATCGCCCTCTGCATCAGCGGCCATGGCGGTCAGATCAAGCGTCCGCTCCGCCTCGCCATCATGCACGACGATCTTGCCGTGATCTATTTCCAGCACGGCATTCGGCCCGACATTCGCGAGACGAAGAATTTTGGTCCGCAAGTTCTCGCCAGCGCGCTGCGCAGCCTTGCCGGACACGAAGGTCTGGCGGGATGCCGAGGATTTGCCGGCATCGGCGGTCCTGTCCGTATCACCGGCAACGACATTGAACCGACCAAACGGCACGCCCAGAGCGTCTGCCGCGATCTGGGGCATGATGGTGTTGGGGCCCTGCCCCATATCCATTGCGCCGTTATAGAGCGTGACCTGACCTTCCGCCGAAATCCCGATCGTTATGGTCGACGGATTCGACATGGAAGTATTGCCACATCCATACCACATGCCAGCGATGCCGACGCCGCGGCGCACATCGCCAGCCGCGGCATTGAACCGGCCGGCTTCCTCTCGTTCCGTATCCCATGCCGACCGCAACGCTTCAAGGCACTCGGCGAGGCCCGCGCTGTATTCCAGGCGCTGACCGGACGATGTCTCGTCTCCCTTGCGAAGGGCATTGATCAGCCGGAAATCCAGCGGATCGATCCCGCACATCTCGGCCAGGTCGTCCATCAGCGCCTCGTTGGCGATCGCCGATTGTGGCACGCCGAAACCCCGAAAGGCGCCCGATGGCGGTGCATTTGTCAGGAGAGCGCAACTGGTGTTCTTGACGTTCGAAACCACGTAGGGTCCAGTCGCGTGCACCGGCACGCGATCTGCCACGGTCGGACCCCAGGATGCATACGCACCGGTATCGAAATCCCCATGAAATTCGAAGGCAAGCAACTTGCCGTCCGCGCAGCAGCCGGCTCTCGCCCTGATGGCCGCCGGATGCCGCTTGGTCGATGACGCCATGCTTTCGGGCCGGGTGTAGGCGCAGCGCACCGGCACACCCAAATCCCTGGCTGCGAGGGCAATCAGCGGCTGTACGGACAGGTCGAGCTTTCCGCCGAAGCCGCCGCCACACGCGGTTGGAACAATGCGAATCTGTTCCTTTTCCATGCCGAGCACGTGGGCGACCTCGTCACGATCCATGTAGGGCGACTGGGTGGTCACATGGATTTCGATGCGATCGCCAACGCGCTCGGCCCAGCCGGCTTCAGGTTCGATATAGGCATGCTCCACAAAACTGGTCTGCCATGCGCCTTCCGCCACATGGTCCGCCATCGCAAACCCGGCGGCGGTGTCCCCCTTCACCAGACGCCCTTCGGCCAAGATGTTACCTGGCCGGTCAGCATGAACCAGAGTGGCCCCGTTGGCTGCAGCTTGAGATATGCCGATGACGGGCGTTGTCTGTTCGAAGTGCAAGGGAAGATCGTCGTCACGCAGCGCTGCGACCGCGCCCGGATGACCCACCACTGCCACCAGAGCCTCTCCCCGGTAGCGGATCAGGCCGTCTGCCAGCACAGGCTGATCCTTGCCTGTCGGGTAAACCCCAAAAGCATTGTGACCCGGGATATCGTCTGCCGTATAAACCGCCGAGATACCGGGATGCGCAGCCTTGAACGCGCCCAGATCACCGATGCGGAACCGCCCGCTGGCAACGGGTGCGCGGATCACGCGCAAGGTCAGTGCGCCCGGTGGAGCGAAATCGGCGCCAAACACATCGTCACCCGTCACTTTCGGCGCGCCGTCAAGCCGGCCAACGCGGGAACCAACGGCTTTTCCGATCTCTGGTTCATCCCCCCGGCGGCTCCCGCCAACATCGAGGATGGCGTCAATGATCTTGCGATAACCGGTACACCGGCACAGGACCCCGCCCAGGGCATCCGCCACCTCCTGTTCGCTCGGGCTACCCCTCTTGCCCAACAGGTCGTGCGCCGCCATCAGCATCCCGGGCGTACAGATACCGCATTGAGCTGCGCCATGACGCAGAAAGGCTGCCTGCAGATCTGACAGATCACCATTTTTCGCGAGACCTTCGACAGTGACGACATTTCGACCGGCGGCCTGAGCGACAGAAACCATGCAGGCGCACAATTGTTCACCGTCGATCAGGACGGTACAAGCCCCGCAGTCGCCGGCGTCGCAGCCGACCTTGGTACCGGTCAGGCCATGCTCATCGCGCAAGGCATGAGCGAGGCGCGTCGCCGGCGGACTGCGCAATTCGGTCGTGAGGCCGTTGACGGTCAGCGTCACCTGCGATGTCGCGATGTTCACGGCAACTCTCCCATCCGGGAGCCCAGGATGTTGAGCCCGCGCCGCAGCATGGCGATGGCGGCATCCAACCGATACGTGGCCGACCCTCGCATATCATCGATCGGCGAAAGGACCCCGGCCAATGGCGTCATGTCGACCGCTTCACCCAGAACGGCATCAAGGCGTCGACCCGTCAGCGCCTCCTCCAAAGCCCGAAGCCGCCTGGAGACCGGCGCACAGGCCCCGACCGCAATGCGCGCTTCGCCAACCACGCCATCGACCGGCACCAGCACGATCCCGATCATGACAATGGAGATCACCAGATACTTGCGGGCGCCGAGCTTCAGGAACGCACTGTCGGCTGCATCCGTCAGTTTCGGCACGTAAATCGCCGTCACAACCTCGTCTCTCGCCAAGACCGTGGTTCGGTTGCCGGTTACAAAATCCGCCACCGGCAAACGCCGCACAGCACCGGTTCTTGCCAACTCGACCGTCGCGTCCAGAGCCATCAGATTTGGCACGCCATCGGCGGCAGGCGAGGCGTTGCAGATGTTGCCGGCGACGGTTCCGGCATTTTGTATCTGCACGCCGCCAATTTCCCGCGCAGCCGCCTTGAGGCCATCAAAGCAGGCTGGCAGATCTGTCCGGATGATATCCGTCCAGGTTGTCAGGGCGCCGATTCGCCATGTCTCTCCGACATCTTCGATGCCGCGCAATGCGGAAATATTTGTCAGGTCCAGAAGATCGTCGTCCAAAGGCTGCCCGACACGGGCTGGATAGTGGTCTGTGCCGCCTGCAAGCACGGTCAGCGGCTGCTGCTGCAGCGCACCCAGAGCCTCTTCAAGATTGTTCGGCCGCAGGTAAACGGGCATCTCTTGATCCACGCCCAAACTTATTTGTATACGAATGACTGTTGTTCATATCAAAATGTGTGCAGCGACGCAAGCATCAAACAATTTTTTGAAGCAGGCGCAACAAGATCTTCTGTTCCCCGGCGCTTAACGGGCCAAGCGTTTCCCTTGTTACGGTCAACCCTGCAGACTGGACCCGATGCATCAGCGCCTGTCCTGTTTCGGTCAGCCGCCACTGCATCCGGCGCCGATCAATCTCATCGGCACGACCGGCAATCAGTCCTCGACCGGCCAGCCGTCCGATTACGCCCTTCATGGTCGCCGGGTCCATGGCGGTCAGGCGCCCCAGCTTGTTCTGAGACACCTCTCCTTCGTCGAATATCTTGACGAGCGCGGTAAATTGAGTAGGCGTCAGGCCATGGTCGGCGAACTCGACGGCAAAGAGGGCGCTGGCCCGCTGATGAGCCCGGCGCAGCAGAAAGCCGACCTGCTCCTCCAGACAGTAGGTATCGTTCGACATGGGACTGCGTTCGCCTATAAACGGACCTGGTCGACGATCATCAACCGATCCATGGCGCAGGTCTGCAAGCCGCGGGCAGGTCCTCGGCACCCCGGTTTTTCCCCGGAGTGCCGACCCTTGCGCTATCTGCTTCCAGCCGAGCACCCTTCGATCGCCACATCAAACAATCCTGCCGTTTCGGTTTCGACCACATGCGCCTTTCGGATGGGTGCTATATACGATCGTTCCCGGAAGCTGACTCGTCGGGCTTTCCTGACACTGCAGGACGAATGGCATCATTCGTTTCCTTACCTCAATCCTTCAATCGCCATGGTCTCTGATGCAGCGTCTCGGAGCCAGCCTGTGTTCCTCGACGACATTCTTCTGACGGTATTCAAAGGACTTGTCGAAGCGCCCAACAATGTGCCCGGCGACAGTAACGGGGGGGTATTTCGCCAGTTCGTCGCCAATGCAGATCGGATCAATTACCGTATCTTCATTCGGGTCGACGAAAACCGCAATGGAAAGCCTTTCCTTGCCCGTCGCATTGACGACGCGGTGCGGCGTAGAGGCAAAGCAATCATTGGTCCATCGCGCGAGGAGGTCGCCGACATTCACCACGAAGGCGCCGGGGACAGGCTCGGCAACCACCCACTCGCCCGCCTTGGTCATGACTTGCAAGCCGCCGATCTGGTCCTGATACACAAAGGTGAGACACCCGTAATCCGTGTGAGGCGCCACGCCAAACTGTTTCGGACCCATGGCGGTATCCTGCGGCGGATACCAGACCAGCGCTCCCCGGCTGGCAGGCCTTTCAAAGGTCTGGACAAAAGTATCCTGATCGACATGAAGGCTGCAGGCAAAAGCCTGCAACAACCGTTTCCCGAGCCTGTTGCAATGATCCATGTAGCCGGTCAACTTCTGCTTAAGTTCCGGCATGAAAGCAGGCCAGTTGTTGGGTCCGGCCATCGGCTTGCCGGCTGCATAGTCCGGATCGTCTTCGGTTACCTCGCGACCCCAGACGAAGCTCTCCTTGAGGTCCGGTCGGGCGTTATCGTCCATCCTGGCTTCGCCCATCTTGATGAAACCGCGATGATGCCGGTTGATTGCGACTTCCGCCTTTCGGTCGGCCGGAAAATCGAAGAAACGCCTTCCAGTAGCATAGAGATCGTCCAACCAGCTCTGCTCAACGCCATGGTTGGCGATGTAGAAGAATCCAGTACTTTCTGCAGCCGCGCGCAACTGCCCGGCAACTGTTCCAAGGCCTGTGTCGTTGCCATCAAGCATCGGAGAAACGTCGATAACGGGAATGGTGTCGACATTGATCGAGTTTGCGGTCGCGTAGCCGATCACACGCCCTCCTCTGCTGCATCGTCCGAATAGTAGCCGATGACATCGCCTTCGGTGGAAACGCCAAGCCCGTTCAAAAGCCTGTTGGCATAATTGAAATAGCTGCAGACCTGATTGACCTCAAGGATCTGTCCGTCGTCGCAGCCTTCGGCCCGCAGCACGTCCACCAGCGCCTTGTCGATGCCCTGAACATTCAGAGTCAGAGCCCGGACGTAGCGCAGGATCGCCAGATCCCTGCCGGCAAACACTTTTTCCGGGCTGTCCTCCAGAAGCGCGTCTATTATTGTCCCGGAACGGACCTTGTCGTCAATGAGGCGGCGCACATTGACTATGTGGTGTTGCTGGCTGTAGTCGCAGTTGTTCAACATGCTTGTGTAGACACCGACAACCTCAAGCAACCAGAACGGCAAAGTGTTGTCATCGCTGTGGAGCGCGCCGCGGTAGAGCACGATGTGGCCCTCCATGGTGGCGGGCCGCAGGCTGTGGACATGAAGGACATTGTCCACAGTCCCGTGAGGCGTCTTCACCTTCTCGAACAGCTTCTTCAATTTTCCCGTCGCTGAAGCGATCGGGAGCATGTCAATCCACGCTGTCATCAGTGGCAGGCCCTACAACGCCTTGCCCACTGCTGCGATGCGGCGCTTTTCATCGCTCTGTTCATCGACTAAGAAAACTCCAACCTTGCAGCATGAAAATACCATGATTCTGATCTCCGGCTTGATCGAACTGGCTGAGGCCGACATCGATACCATGAAGGTCGCCGCCATCACCATGGCCCTCGAAACCCGAATGGAAACGGGGTGTATCCAATATGCCTTCTATCAGGACATCGAAAACCCTGCCATCTTCAGGGTCTTCGAGGAGTGGGAAAGCATGGACGCTTTGCAAGCTCATTTCGGCTCACCGCACATGAAGGTGTTTCGCGAAACCCTGTCTCAAGCCGCCATCGTGAGGCGCGATCTCAAGAAATACAGCGTGACCCACAGTGCGCCCTTGACCTGATGACTTACGATTCCGCCAACCCGGCCCCGCCGATGCTGCCGCGATCGTCCGCCGTACTGAACGCTGCCCGAATGGAACCCAGGATGGCCGGCGAAGCCAGTCCGATAGGCCATCCGGAATGGACCTCTATTGCGTCGTCTGATCTGGCTGACGTCACGGCTGAAGAATGGGTCCACATGAATGCCCAGCGTGCGCAATGGCGCAAGACGGAAGTTGCGACCCAGGCGCTTGAGATGCTGGCAGTCTCGAAGGACGCGCCGGGATTTGGCTATCAGATCAACAACTACGAACACTGCCTTCAGTCGGCAACCCTGGCGCTGCAAGACGGACAGGATGAAGAAACCATCGTCGTCACCCTGTTTCACGACATCGGCTTTGTAGCCTGCAATGAAACCCACGGCGAGTTTGCGGCCGAACTGCTGCGTCCCTATGTTGACGAGATACACGTCTGGACCTTGCAACGGCACATGTATTTCCAAGCCATCCATTGCACCACCTGCCCGGGCGTGGACGGCAATTTGCGGGAGAAATGGCGCGGCCATCCCTGGTTCGACTGGGCAGCGAACTGGGTCAGGAAATACGACCTCGCCTCGGTCAACGCCAATCTGGAGACTGCGCCGATCAGCGTGTTCGAGCCAATGGTGCATCGCGTTTTCGGGCGCGAGCCGAAAGTCGGGCCGTTGCCCGAATAGGGCGCGGAATGCTGCTGCCAAAGTAACACGTCCAGGCGCAGGCGCAGTCACTCGTACAGTCAGGCGAGGTTACGCCTGCCGGACAGATAAAATCAGGTATCTGCCCAGTAACATGGCGGCTTGCTGATCCTGTCCGATTTTGGCGCTCCCTCGCCTTGTTATGCGGCGGGTCCAGCAATCATGACATCGACCTTACTGTGCATTCGCCATCTCGCGTAGTTCGACCCGGCGAATCTTGCCAGAGATGGTCTTCGGCAGTTCTGTAACGAACACAATTTCGCGCGGATACTTGTAAGGCGCCGTTATCGTCTTCACGAAATCCTGGAGTTCCTTCTCCATGACAGTGCCACCTTGGAACCCCTCGGCCAGAATAACGTAGGCCTTCACGATTTCGCCGCGCATGTCGTCCTTCTTGCCGACGACAGCAGATTCGGCGACCGCTTCATGTTCAATCAACGCGCTTTCTACTTCAAACGGACTGATGCGATAGCCTGAAGAAGAGATCAAATCATCGGCGCGGCCCACGAACCAGATATAGCCGTCTGCGTCCTTGGCAGCGATGTCGCCAGTGAAGTACCAGCCGTTGCGGAAGCAACTGGAGTTGGCAGCGATGTCTTCGTAGTAGCCGGAGAACAAACCGGGGGGCCAAGCGGGGCCGTCTGTCCGTATGGCGATGTTCCCAACCTCGTCTACCCCCAGCCTGCTACCATCATCGTCAACAATGTCAATGTTGAGCCCGGGCAGCGGTTTCCCCATCGACCCGGGTCGTATTTCCATACCCGGAACGTTGGCGACAATATTGATGGTTTCCGTCTGTCCGTAACCATCATGGATTGTTGTGCCGGTGGCGTCATTCCATGCGCGGATAGCTTCAGGATTGAGCGGCTCACCGGCGCTCACCGTATGCCGAAGGGACGACAGGTCATATGGCGACAGGTCCATCTGAGCAAAGATACGAAAGATTGTGGGTGGTGCGCAGAAGGTGGTAACGCCATATTGGGCGAACAGCTTGAGATGTGCGTCAGCATCAAACCCGGGGTCTGGATTGTAGAGCAGGATCGTGGCACCCATCTGCCACTGACCGAACAACTTGCCCCAAGCTGCTTTCGCCCAGCCGGTATCGCTAAGGGTCCAGTGCACATCACCCTCGCCCAAATCCTGCCAATATCGCGCGGTCAGCGCATGAGCGATGGCGTAGTCGTGGTTACGCGGAACCAACTTGGGAAAGCCCGTGGTGCCGGAGGTGAAGTAGGCCAGCATTGTTTCGTCACTGCGCGTGACTTCCAAATCAGCCCTGTCGAGAATTTCGTTGGCGGTGGCGCAGGCCGCTTCGTACTCGATCCACCCCTCCCGGGCAGCACCGATCAGGACGACTGTTTCCAAGGTCGGACACCTGTCACGAATCGCTTCGATCTTTTCGGCGTGATCTGACGTGACAATGGCGAATCGCGCCCGAGCCTTGTTTATCCGGTATTCGACGTCCTTGGGCTGCAGCAGGTTTGTGCCCGGCATGGCGATGACGCCCAGCTTGATGCAGCCGATCATCACTTCGTACCATGCAGGAATGCGCGGTATCATCAGGAACGCAAAATCGCCTTTTTTTGCTCCAATCTCCTGCAAGGCATTTGCAAACCGATTGGATGCCCTGGACAAATCCGAGAATTGATAGGTCTCTTTGGCGCCGGTGTTGGCGTCAACATAGATAAATGCGGCCTTGTCCCTTTCGACTGCCCGTTTGTCGATCAGGTCGAAGCCGAAATTGTATAATTCGGGGGTGGGCAAAAGGTTGTCCGACATCATGGCCGACGCATAGTCAGGCAAATCAATAAAACCGGTCATATCGTATTTCAGAAGCGGTTTGACGTGCCGGCTTGGTGGCGCGCCCCCGGAATCCTGTCAAGTAGTGATCGTGTCACCAACCGCTTCATCCTCAAACATCGTAGCACAAAGGATCTAGGTTCGAGGGACATGGTCGATTGCAGTTTTATCCTTTCGGGCCCAATGGTCAGCTTCCCATTCTGCTTCGTCGAAACCCGCTATAATTTTCGTCAGTCACAATCCACCGCGAGAGAGATGATAGCCGCTACTTGCTTGACGCCAGAATCGCTCGTTCATATGTTTCCTTTTGCCATTTTTCTGGTCCCGCAACCTTTCAACGCGATACTTCTTGATCCGCCAAACTCACGGGCGCCCATAGCTCAGTCGGCAGAGCAACTGACTTTTAATCAGTAGGTCCCAGGTTCGAATCCTGGTGGGCGTACCAAAAAACCTTGAAAATCAAATATTTGCAAGTTTTCAAAAAGGCCATGGCAAGCACCGACCCGCCATGTCATCACTGGACCGACAAACAACAGCACACAGGAACAGCGCGCCACAAGATTTGCTGGACAAGGCGCGCCCAGCGTCTCCATGGGCCGGGGCCCTGGCGGTCGCAGAGCACATAGTCGGCCTGCGTGCCGTCCGGCAGCGCATGTTCGAACAGTACGCTCGAACCGTCGGTCAGGCTCCAGCCCGCGTCCTTCAGCAGGGCGTCGATCCGGACCCGAGCGAAGGCTTCCGTCATTCCGTTCATGCCGCCGTCCGGGGATCGACGATGTCGATGCCCTCGAAGGCACAGGATCTCGCGCACAGACCCGGCAAGGGGTTCGAAAGTCGGCGTCATCCTCGGGCGCCCTTGACGAACCCGGGGCAGCCGTTTCCG